>NZ_DBOLZL010000014.1:0-328280 GCF_059913585.1 Fervidobacterium sp. | reverse complement strand
GGTTAAAAACCCAACCAACTTATCATGGTTAAAGGCAGGCGACAGACTCCTAGAATGGCTTGAAAGCCAAGGCTGAATAAGTCGTCCTGCCCTGCCTACTTTTTGACTAAAATATTTATACCATATTTTTACGTAGGAGGTTGAAATATGCCAGGCAAAAAGCGTTGCTTACTCAGTGTTGCCATGATTATGAAAAACGAAGAGCACAACCTTGACAGGGCTCTTGGAAGTATTAAACCATACGTTGATGAAATCATTGTCGTTGATACAGGCTCGACAGATAATAGTGTGGAGGTTGCCAAGAAATACACAGACAAGATTTATTTCCACGAATGGAAAGATGATTTCTCAGAAGCCAGAAATTATTCTCTCCAATTTCCTACATGCGAATGGGTCTTAATTTACGATGCTGACGAGGAAGTTAAAGAAGATTTTGCTGGGATAAGGGAATTTCTCGCAAGTTTGCCTGATGATGTTAATACCGTATACCTTCCCACATTGAGTTATTTGGACTGGGATTTGAAAAAAACAGAGATAGCTTCAACTGCAAGGGTGTTTAGAAATGGAACCGTGAGATACGAAAATATTGTCCACAACCAGCCTATTTACAAGGGTAAGGTTGTGGAAGCCCCCTTTACGATATACCATTACGGATATATTTGGACACGGAAGCTGAAAAAGAAAAAATACGAAAGAACAAGAAACCTTATAGTTAAATTATTAGAAGAGAAAAAGGACATGCCCTCTCAAGAAAGGGCGTATTACTTATGCCAACTTTACAAAACAGAGATGATCGGGGGAAATGCGATAGAGCTCTATCCAATAGTTAATAAGGTAATTGAAATAATCAAAAAGGACCAAAAAATGCCCGCCATTGCTTTTGAGGTTTTACTAATGCATGCTCTTGCTTTAAATGCGAAAGGGTTCAACAAAGAAGCCAGGGAGTTGCTTGAATTTTTGCTAAGAATAGAACCTAAAAATCCGGATCCATACTACGGGCTTTTGGCTGTCAGTGAAGCGGAAAAGAAATACGAAGAAACAATATTCTATGGTGAAGAGTTCCTAAAGCGGATCGAATATGTGGAAAAGAATCCTCAAGAATTTACCTGGACGATAATTGCTATAAAATATACACCTATGGTTCATACTCTTCTTGCGATTGCATATCTAAAGAAGAAAGATATTGAGAAATTTAAAATGCATTTTGAAAAGATATTTGATAAATCAAAACTTACCGTGGCCGAGGCGCAAAAGCTTGTAAATGCTTTAGTCAAGTATATCACGGAAGTCGATGACGATGACTTCATAAAAATTGTCCCTGAAATTGAAAAACTTTTGCATGAAGCGTATCAATTTGGTGTGCACCTTAACGTGTTTGATATCGTTGAGCGAGTGAAGAAAATAGGTATACAATTCAACTACGACCTTTTTGAACCGTTCTTGAAGGGAACCTTTGGAAAGCTTGTTTTGGAAAATTTGAAGGCAAAGAAAGATGGACTAATGGAATACATCTTTGGTTTGGACGAAAACCAATGGGCAGAGAAAATTGAAAGGATGGGACTTGAAGCTGTTTTATTCTTTTACGAAAACCTTCCAAATTCCAGTCCAGAAAAATTGCGAGTGTTAAACAGGTTAAGAAAATCAGAAAACGAAATTATCAAAGGTGTTAGCCACGGACTAATTGCGGATATTTACTTAGAAAAGGCAAATTTTAAGCTGGCTCTTGAGTATTACAAGACAGCTGCTGAAATCTTGCCAGAACTTGGTAGGTTTGTGAAACCTATCTTGGATGATTTAAAAACGAAATTAGACCCAACGATAGAAGGTATATTCCACGAACTTAAAAGGTTCTACTTTGAAAACAAAGAGCTCATGACGGGAGCACTTAAAGAATTTCCAAAAGAGGAACTTGAAAGACTTTACCTCATTTCAGACACAGATTTTGCAAAATACATTAGTGCGACGAATATTTGGAAGAATAATAGGGAAAAGTCATCACAATTATTGGATAGCATCTCTAAGAAAGAAGAATTCCCGTTTTTGGAATACAGGTATGCGAAATTGTTCGAAGATTCGAAGAACCAAGAAGAGTTGAAAAAAGCCTACTTATACCATGCCGAAGCTTTAAAGAAAAACACAGTGTTAGGTGATTTAGCATTAGGGGTTTACAAATTTGATAATTTCTACCCGCATGAGGTTTTTGGAAACAAAAACGATGAGATTGTATGGGTTGGAAATATCTCGGAAAAACATTCTGGACTCGGTGTTATCTCTCCATTGCGCGTTTGGCGCAAAGCGAGTAGATATTACTACGTTGAACCCTTCCATATCGATGAAGCGATAAGGATATACAAACAAAAAAGAGTTGGCTATAACCTTCCGGTTTTAGAAGTCAAAAGAGAAGATATTTTAAAAGTGCTTGGAGAAGTGAATATAACAGAAATCAAAGTTTACGAGGAAGATGAAAAATATATCGAGCTAGTTAAAAATGCTGCATTAGAAATTGGTATCGAGTATGAAGATAAATCAGAGAATATAGTAAGCTTTGAAATTGTCAATATAGCTAAGGAATTGGGTGAGGTTGTGAAGAAGTTTGAAAGTGGAGTGCTTTTCTATTTTGTTCCGGATTTCAACAATCATGACGATATCGTTTGGTATTATCCAATCTTTAGGTTTATTAGAACAAGAAATCAAGTTGAAGACGAGCTGAGAAAGGCTGGAGCGAAGAAAATTAGACATTATGTTTTGAATGAGTCTCTAAGGGCTGTTGTTTTTGAAAGGTGATTAATATATAATCATTTACTTTCCATGGAGGTGAGGTTATGCGTATCAACCACAACTTATCTGCACTGAACGCATGGAGGCAGATAACGCTTACGGATTCTGACATGAAAAAGGTGCTTGAAAGACTTTCATCAGGTTTGAAGATTAACAGGGCAAGTGACGATGCGGCAGGTTTGGCGATTAGTGAGAAGATGAGAGGGCAAATCAAAGGTCTCGAGATGGCGGTGAAGAACGCACAAGATGCCATTTCACTCATTCAAACAGCAGAAGGCGCTCTTAACGAAGTGCATGCTATCTTGCAAAGGATGAGAGAACTCGCAGTCCAGGCGGCAAGTGATACGAATACCGATGTGGATAGGTCAAGTATCCAAGCGGAACTTGACCAGTTAAGAGAAGAAATTGACAGAATCGCAAGGTCGACGGAATTTAACACAAAGAAACTTTTGAATGGAAATCTTGAAAGCTTCAGATTTACACCAGATGTGAAGGTTGTTGCGCAAGGAAATATAGACCTTGTGGTTAGTGCTGTAAGTTCTGCCGCAAGTGTTGTCGAAGGAACTTTTGTTGTTGAAGTAGGTCAGTTCTCAGATAACGTAACAAGTGCACTTGATGTTAGGGTTGTTCTTGTAAAACCAGATGGTGTAAGCAGTGTTATTACAAGCTACAGCCAAGGTTCTATTACAATTGGTGGTGTGAAGATAATTTGGAACAAAGACAGATTTGATATTTCACAATTTGGTGGAGGGTTGCCACTTGAAGAAGTGATTGATACAGGTGTTGCAAGGGTTGAGAAGATAAATACAACAGGTAACCAGCTTGTTTTCCAAATAGGTGCAAACGAAGGAGCTAACATGATAGCTGGTATCGATGCAGTGGATGCGAAGAATCTTGGTTTGTTAACCTCTACACTGAAGGTCACAAGTCAGAATGATGCGGAAAGAACGATTAGTATAATCGATGCGGCAATCCACAAAGTAAGTTCCATCAGGTCTCAGCTTGGTGCAATTCAAAACAGACTCGAGCATACAATAGCGAACCTCGGTGTAGCAGCAGAAAACCTCACAGCAGCGGAAAGCCGAATAAGAGACGCAGATATGGCAAAAGAGATGATGCAGTTCACCAAGATGCAAATTCTCATGCAGTCTGGTATGTCAATGCTTGCACAGGCGAATACTTTGCCACAAAATGTGCTTCAATTGTTGCGAGGATAATTTCAACATTATCGAAATTAAGCGGGGTGTGGTGCCCCGCTTTTGCTTAAAACAAATTAACACATTTTAGACGTTTAGAGATTTATTGTATAAATCTTAGAGATTATATTGATATTGTTTTTTCAAAATTCTCTGCCACCATTCTTCGTTCTCCAAATACCATTTTATCGTCTTATCAATGCCTTTCTCAAATCCTATCTTAGGTTCCCAACCAAATTCTTCCTTCATCTTACTTGTGTCCATAGCATACCTCAAATCATGCCCTGGTCTGTCTTTCACAAACTTTATCAAACTCTCAGGTTTTCCCAACTTCTCAAGTATCGTCTTCACAACGTCTATGTTCCTCTTCTCACAATTTCCTCCAATATTGTAAATCTCCCCTTCCTTTCCCTTTTGTAAGATTATATCCACCGCCTCACAATGGTCTGTCACATATATCCAGTCTCTCACGTTCTGACCTGTTCCGTATACAGGAAGGTCTTTGTCATTTAATGCATTGATTATCATCAACGGTATCAGTTTTTCAGGAAATTGATACGGTCCATAGTTATTTGAACATCTTGATATCGTCACAGGTAGTCCATACGTTCTGTGATAAGCAAGTGTAAGCAAATCAGCTGATGCTTTCGAAGCAGAATACGGTGAAGATGGCTTTAGGTTATCTGTCTCTTTGAACTTCAAATCCGGTCTATCAAGCGGTAAATCACCGTAGACTTCATCTGTCGAAATTTGATGGAACCTCTTAACACCAAATTTTCTGGACGCATCAAGTAAGACTTGAGTACCGAGTACGTTTGTGACAAGAAAGACATCAGGAGTTTCTATCGACCTGTCCACATGTGATTCTGCTGCAAAGTTTACTACCACATCAAATCTTTCTTGCTCAAATAAATCAAAAACGAACTTTCTGTCAGCTATATCACCTTTGACAAATCGGAAGTTTTTGTATTCCAAAGCTTTTTGTAAATTTGCCAAATTACCAGCGTATGTCAGCTTATCCAAGCAAACGTATTCGTGCTCGGGATAGTTTTCAAGCATGTAATATATGAAGTTTGTTCCAATAAATCCTGCACCACCGGTGATAAGGTATTTCATAGCTGTTTCCTCCTATCTAAACTTAGAGACGAGCTTCCAACCAAAATTTTAGGTTTTGCGTATACTTTATTTCATAAATATCGCATGGGCTATTGCGAATGATTTGTATTGCTAACGACCTCTTGGGACTGCATACAATACCGTCTCTATGAAAAACGTTGAGTGAACTCTCACGTAAAAATCATAGTCAGTGCAAAGCTCGTTTAAAAACTCTGGTATAGTATAGAAATCTTCTGGCTTATGATAAATTGAAACAGCAAGTACAGGACGACTTTCATTGATGATTCTTTTAAGCCCATGCAAGCAAGGAAGTTCGAAACCTTCGACATCCATTTTAACAAAATCAATCCTTATGTTATGTATTATATCATCAAGCACAACCGAATACGCACGTTCAAATTCTTCGAAATCATTTCGTTCATCGGTCAGTTTACTGCGCTGTCCCTTGCTATATATGCTAAAGACTGTATATTTGTCAGAACAGGCTGTTTTAAGCAACAAAAACTTCTGAGACTTCATAGTAGTTTCTTTCAATTTTTCAATTCTTTCCTTCAGCATACTGTAGTTCTTACCTTCTGGTTCAAGTGCTATATAACAGCCCAGTTCCTTTCCGAAGTTGCAAAGTCTGTTAAAAACAAAAAGTAGAGGATCACCATCGTATGCTCCGAGGTCCATAAAATTGTAAGTTGTTGGAATACTATCGATAACTGGTACATCGTCTGGAATGTACTGGTTTTCCTCAGGATATGGTATCAATAATAAATCAAGTTCTTTCCTAAATTCTATCCATTTTTGCATTATGTTTCTTGATTTTTCATCATCAAAAAGGTTAATCACCTCATTTGCTCTTTTTTTCATCAAATTCTTCACTATGCCAGTAATCTCCCGCTTTTCGAGCTAAAAAGAGTGCTTCCTGATTTATTGTATAAGTTTCAAAGTAACTGTATACGGTTACAGTATTTTTGAATTTGCTCAAAACGTTTTCGGCGTATTTCTTCCGTCTCTCGTCTTCTGCGGGGAAAGTAAAATATACTTCTCCTGCAAAATCTCTCAAATTCTCTTCAATTTCATAATCTTTTATTATTGGAATCCCTTGATATTCTTTTTCAGTAGTTATGTTATCAATAAAGCATGCCACATTTGTTCCTTTGCTTTCAAGAACATTCTTTAACATTTTTCTCCATTTTCCAAAAAATCCAACGATAACTGCCTGTTTCATATTCTAATTTATTCCCCACTTTCAAGAATTTCGAAAAGTCCTATTTCCTTACTGTAAAAAAATGCTATTCTTCTTCCGTCAAATGCTTTTGCTGGAACTTGATCAACTATTAAAACAACCTTTTTCTTTAGCTCTTCAAAAACAGTGTCGAATTCATGGGTTGAAAAACAAAAATGATATGGCGTGGAACCGACTTTTCTAAGTAAATTTACAATTGGTGAATTTTCATTGATTGGTTCAATTAGCTCTATTTTAATTTGCCCATTTGTCATAAACTGTATTTTTGAATTTTGTAACTCATCTATTACCTCTTCTGACAAAACACAAAAACCCAGCAATTCCAGAAATTCTCGAGCTGTGCTTATCGATTTAACGGCGTAACCGATGTGGTCAACCTTCATATTCAACAAAGGCGTATCCATGCCTTTCACCTGCTTTTCTGATATCTAATTTGTAGTCCTTTTCTCCATTTTCACAAGTTTCAACATCATATCCAAGTCTATCGAAAAAATCTTGTGCAGGCTTATTTTTGGCAGTTGGTATATACCTTGCTTTTACCTGTTGTATACCTTCTTTTGAAAGTTCAGTTTCTATAAATCCGACGAATTGGTCCTCTAAATATCTTCCAAATACTCTACAACTCATCAACAAATTTTCAAACTCTGCAACCTTCCTTGAGTAGTCCTTTTTCACAAAGGCAAGGAGAACTTTCCCATATTCTCCAAATCTATCTTCAACCGAAGCAATGTAAACAGAATAATTTGAGTTACTCATTCTTGCCCTGATTTCTGCTTCGGTTAATCTTAATGTGGTAAGATTGAATTGGTTGGTTTTTTGCGTTAGTTCAGCAGCTCTTTGAACATCTTCTTCTTTCAACTTTCTAATCTTCATCTTCATGTTCAGCGATTTTAAATACTCTTCTAAATTTGCGACACTTTCTTTGAACTTTTCTCTTTCCATTTCTTTTAGGTACATCTCTGTTTTCTTTACATCTTCTATATTAACCTTCAATGTGTAGAAATAGCGTTTATAAATCTCCAAAGCAAAATCGTTGAGCCTTGCTGTATCTATTGGAAAGTCTGGCACCTCACATGGTAGTGACGTTTTAATCAATTCCCTTTCGACTGGATTGTCGTCAATAAAAACAAAGGAATCAATTCCCAGATTCAGTTCCTCTGCTAATTCTTTGATATTTGTAAGTTTGTTTTCCCAATTTATCTTCATTCTAACAAAGTCATCTTTTTTCAAAACCATATGCCTATGCTTTTCAAATGCTTCTATAACATCGCTTTCGTTGTTTTTGGAGCATATCGTTAGTAAAACTCCGGTATCCTTAAGTTCTTTTATCCGCATTTGGAAGTCTTTGAACCTCCGCCCTTCCTTGACATCAGCTAATTCAATTCCATCGAGTCCTGCTTCTCCAAGAACCCCACCCCAAAGCGTGTTATCGAGGTCGAGAACGAGAACTTTCTTTCTTTGCTTACGATACGCCCGTATCAACAATTCCATTTCATCTGCTATTTTTTTGTGACCTAAGCTCGAGTACCTTATCCCACCCAAGTACCAAAGCTTATCGCTATAAAATGCCTTCCTGCCCTCTGACTCTATAAGTTCCTTCAGCTTAAAAGCATGTATTCTTTCGAAACTACTTGCCAAAGTATACACTGCTCTGTTCCATTTCCATTCAAAAAGCTTTCCTTTGTTCAGTTCATCGTTTGGTAGAATTTGCCTGTTCCAAACGTCGATTTCTGAGATAAAGAAATGAAGGGATCCATGCTTTTCAACAAATGATTTAATGATTTCAAATATGCTGTCTATCTCATCTTCACGAAAACTTTCGAATAACGAAGTGCCATCTAAGATTAAGAAAACTAGCTCTGGTGTGGACAGGACCAACTGAGAATTTTCATTCAAGAGCTCCTGCATCCAGACCCCATAGCCACCTGGCGTATAGATTTCTACTTCCGGATTCATTCTGTTAAGTTCATCCAAGGCTGCACGAAGTTCTACGTTGGACAACACTGCAATTTTCATGAAAATCACCCCGCAAATTTTAAAAAGTCCCTTAGACAACGTATCTTCGATACTTCTTCTGTTGGAATAACCAGTCCAAGTTCTTCTTCAACACGTGTTACCAATAACAGATGAGTGAAAGAATCCCAACCCGAAATTTCTTCACGTTTGTCGTCGAGGGCTATTTCTTTCTCAAAGATTTCTCTTGCAATTTTTAGTAGTTTTGCTTCTAGTTCTTCTACAATAGTTATAGACACTCCGGTTACTTGCCGATTATTGTCGTCATTAGCTTCTACTTGAACATATACGTCGTTTGTTATTTCAGCGCCTTCCTCCATGAGGTAAAGCTTTTCTAATTTTAGTAAATCCTTCTTCCTTTCACCTATTCTTCTTGCAGGTATACCAACATAGATTCCCCATGGTTGCGTACTCTTATCAACCAATGTCAAAGCTCCTACCGATGTTCCTTCTTCCAGAGTTACTCCTGGTAAGATAACTGCTCCTGCCCCTATATGGCAGTGTCTCTTTATAACAACAGAAGCTTTGAAAGTTTTCCTAAATTTTTCTGGAACGGTAGGATTTGAAAGTGTCTCTCCACTATAATCATCAGACCTTGTAAAGACTTTTACTCCGTATGCTAAACCTGTGAAATCTTCTATTGTAACCCCCTCCATACCACCTGCGATAAGGCATAGTGGTGATATGTGAACATTACGACCTATCTTTACTTTCCCTGATATTACGCAAAAGTCATCTATTCTTGAATTATCTCCAATTTCTATAAGTTCTGTATTGTAGATGCTGGCTTTAGTGCTTATCTTAACATTTTTACCAACGTACTTAAATCTCATTTGTCTAAGTTCATCATCGCTATAGTATGGCATATTAGTAACCTCCTTGTTTTCTTTATAGTGAGTAGTATTCTTTTAAGCTCATTATAACATTTTCAAGTTCTTTTTCACTCAATGAATAAAACATCGGCAATCTCAACAATCTCTCACTTTCTTTTGTTGTAAACCTATCTTCTCCAACGAATTCTCCAAATTTTTGTCCTGCTGGGGCACTGTGGAGCGGTATGTAATGAAATGTTGCCAGTATTCCTTTCCCTTTGAGATGCTCTATTAACCTTGTCCTTTCCTCTATATCACGCACCTTTATGTAGAATATATGACCATTGTGTTCACACTCTTTCGGTATTTTGGGTAGTTCAATGAACCCTTTCTGCTCCAACTCAGAAAGTTCGACATAGTATTTATTCCATAACTCAAGCCTTCTTTTATTTATTTTTTCTGCCATTTCAATTTGCCCCCACAGATATGCAGCACTTAGCTCGTTCATCAGAAAACTGCTTCCAATATCAACCCATGTGTATTTGTCAACTAAGCCTCTGAAAAATTTCGCTCTGTTCGTACCCTTTTCCCTGACAATTTCCGCTCTTTCAATGAGTTTTTCATTGTTTATCAGTATTGCTCCTCCTTCACCCCCACTTGTGTAATTCTTCGTCTCATGGAATGAATAGCAACCTATATCTCCTATCGTTCCAAGATACCTTCCCTTGTACTTTGCCATCATTCCTTGTGCTGCATCTTCAACCACGTAAAGTCCATACCGCCTCGCAATATCCATTATCGTATCCATCTCGCATCCAACACCTGCGTAATGCACAACACATATCGCCTTTGTTTTGGATGTTATTGCCTGTTCAATGAGCTTTTCATCTATATTCATTGTATCAGGTCTGATGTCGACAAACTTAATTTTCGCCCCCCTTAATGCAAAAGCATTTGCAGTGGATGTAAATGTAAATGATGGCATTATTACTTCATCACCCTGTTGGATATCGAGTAAAATTGCTGCCATTTCTAATGCATGTGTTCCTGAAGGAACGAGCATAGCCTTTTTTGTACCTGTTGTTTTTTCAAACCATTCTTCACACTTCCTTGAATATTCTCCACCACCTGACATCCTATCTTTTTTGAGAACGTCCAAAACGTATTTATCTTCATTTCCTGTATAACATGGCTTGTTGAACGGTATTTTTATATCCATGCATATCGCCGCCTCATTTTTATTTAATTAGCTTTCTGCAGCTATCTCTATCAAATACCTTCCGTACTCTGTTTTCTCCATCTTTTTGCCAAGTTCTAATAGCTCTTCTTTTGTAATAAACCCCATCCTGTAAGCAATCTCCTCCAAACATGCGATGTAAAACCCTTGGCGTTTTTGTATCGTTGCTACAAAATTCGCAGCTTCCAAAAAGCTTTCCGGTGTTCCTGTATCAAGCCATGCAAAGCCCCTACCAAGTGGAATGACCCTCAACTTTCCCATCTTGAGATATTCTTTGTTCACATCCGTAATCTCGAGTTCACCCCTCCACGACGGTTTCAAACTCTTGGCTATCTCAACCACTCTGTTATCGTAAAAATACAATCCAGGCACAGCATAGTTCGAGTTTGGATTTTCTGGCTTTTCTTCTATGCTTATCGCATTGAATTTTTCATCAAACTCAACAACGCCAAAATCTTTTGGATTCTTCACCGGGTAAGCAAATATTATCGCACCTTCCGTTAGCTTAGCTGCGTCTTGCAAAATCGGAGAAAAACCTTGGCCGAAGAAAACATTATCCCCGAGTACAAGACACACGTTTTCTCTTCCTATGAATTCTTCTCCCACGATAAATGCATCGGCTATCCCTCGTGGTTTTTCTTGGATTTTGTATTCAAAATGTACACCAAGATGAGAACCATCACCGAGTAGTTTTTGATAAAGTGGCAGATATTCTGGACTGGAGATAACAAGAATTTCTCTGATGCCAGCGAGCATTAGAACAGACAGTGGATAGTATATGAGTGGTTTATCGTATAAAGGAAGAAGTTGTTTATTCACAGCTATCGTTGCTGGGTAAAACCTTGTGCCTGAACCACCAGCGAGAACTATGCCTTTCAAATCGACCACCTCTAGCATTTGAAGATTAGTGTCTTCGAAAACTAATTCTAAAAAAGTACCCAGTCACTTATGTAAAATGTTTTTTAGATAGTTTGGCCAGATAAAGGTGATTTGTTCTAAATACCAAAATGATATTATTATTCCAACGTTTCTTTCTTTTTCTTGAAAAAATAACAAAACCACTCCCCAGTTCTATCCATGTTCCTCGAATGTGACTGATATATTTCTCCATAAACTCGACCAATCGTTTAAAGATTAGAGGGATTTCTTTACCGACCTTCCGGAAAGGTAAGGAAATACTTTTAGGTTTTTCCTCTCAAAACAATACTAAGGTGGTGATAACTATTAAATATCACTGTTGTTTGAAAGTTGTCGAGACATAGTAAGTTTGGAATGGATTCACTCATTAAATACCCTTAACCAAGTTTCAACCGCTTTCTCTTCCGAAAATTCTTTCTTGATTATATCTCTGTTTTTCTTACCAACCTTCTCATCAAAATCGAATATTTTCACACCAGGAGTTTCTAATATTTCTTTTACATTGTACACTTCTATTCCATATCTTTTGAAAAATTTCCAACTTGGTATTTCATCTCTTATGTACACTTTCTTTCCTAAGTAAAGAAGAGCTAATATATTTCCAAGTGCTTGTTGCCTATTATTGTTGAAAATAGCTACATCGACACTTGCAAGGATTTTAGCATACTCCTTGGGGTTAAGAAATTGTGTAAGTGGTATAAATTTTTCACCGAACAATTTTTGTCCTAAGGAATATACTTGATTTGCGTATTGAGTATCACCATATGATAGTGGGCAGACTATTTCAAAATCAATATCCTTGACCTTTGAAATGGCTTCCAGTGCTTCAAAATGGTTGTTTGTAGCGGTTGCTGAATTTCCCAGGAGAATTCGTATCTTTCTCGACTTGGCGACTTGCTCGCTGTTTTTATCATTCAATAATATTTCATCGAGCAGAGCATAGTCAACTGGATTTGGATAGAAAACATAGTAATAATTAGCATTCGTGATATAATGATTTTTCACAAATTCGTAATCTTCTTCTAAAAGAGAAGCTATTCCTTTGACATTTAAAAGTATATTGACCTTAAAGAATTCTGAGATCAGCTCTACGGGTGTATACTTTTTTTTCTTTAACCAAAAGGAGTATATATCACCGCCCCAAAGTATTACTATTGATTTTTTTAACAGACTTTCTTTGTTATAAATCCAGTTCAACCAGTTTACATCAAACAATGAATGTATAATAATTTTACTAACTTGGTTCGAAACCTCCAGAAGTGTTCTTTGGTCTTCTTGGGAGTTCAAATTAACATACTTGATTAGATGAGTTACGTGGTCAAGTTCTTCGGAAGTAGCGAAAGTGCTGGGAATATTTGGAAAAGTTGTTACGAAAATATGCTCACTTTCATCGAAATTTTGTTTTATAAATTTGTAGAACTTAACCAGATAAATCGAACCTGGATGTGTGGCAATGATATGCAATATCATTCTGTCAACCTCCGTATCAAGTGGTTTCTCTAAATTGAACTGAACATAGGTTTCCATTTTAATCAAGTTTAACCGAATGAACTTAACGATTATGTCCTATAAAATTTTTCTACAATACCTTACCAAATACCTAAGAAACAAAGTTCAAGAAATTTTTGCGTGAACATTTGTAGGCGGTTGTTTTTTGTTCTTAATAACCATGTTTCAACTAATAAGATATTAAAACCAATAGCTGAAACAATGGTATGAGCATATTCTTGAGTCATTTGGTGTGTGAATATATAAATCCCCGTTTTGTTTTTAGTGGTATAATATTTGGTGGTATTTATTTCAAGATGAATCGAGGTGAATTCCATGGGTTTGCTCGAAGTTTCAGGTCCTGTTATGACTGGTCCATCAAGTTCACATACGCTCGGTGCACTTAGAATTGCAAGGTTTGTGTATAAACTAATGGGGATTCCAGAAAGTGTTCTCTTTACTTTGCATGGTTCGTTTGCGTTAACTTACAAAGGTCACGGAACAGATAGAGCACTATTGGCTGGTATTATTGGACTAAAAGCGGATGACCCGAGAGTGAAGGATGCATACAAGTTGGCAAAAGATGTAGGTTTAAAATATGAATTTGAATTTGCAGACCTTGGGGATGTGCACCCTAATACTGTGTTGATTAAAGCTCATAAAGGAGATTTATACAATGAAGTTGAAGGTTCTTCCATCGGTGGCGGAGCGATTAGAATTACAAGAATCAATGGTGTGGATTGTTCGCTTGCTGGCGATTATCCTGCACTGGTTGTTGTTAATAAAGATAGACCAGGAGCTCTGAAGGGGATTTTGGATTGTATAAACGTGAATATTGCGAATGTTTACTTGCGCAGGGTAAATGCACTTGAGGGAATAGCTCTAACAATTATTGAGCTCGATGAAAATCCAAACGAAGAAGTTTTAGAATGTATCAAGACCTTGAAAAATGTTATCGAAGTGTATGCGGTAAGACTTGAAGAAGGTGAGATGATATGAAATTCTCAGAGCTAATTGAGATATGGCAAAACACGAATCTTGAGTTCAGTGAGATTATACTGGCTCAAGAAATGATAGAAACAGGTAGAGACCCGGAGAAAGTTAAGCAGGTGTTAAGTAATTTGTTAAAGGTTATGCTCGAGGAAGCTGAGAAGAATTTTGGTAAAAGATTCGAAACGCTTACAGGCCTGACAGGTGATAATGCCTATAAACTTGCGAATGCGAAACCAAAGATGATGAGCGAGTTTAATCATATAGCAACGGTTGTTGCACTTTCAATGGGTGAATCGAATGCATCGATGGGAAGGATTGTCGCTTGCCCGACGGCGGGTTCGTGCGGTGTTGTTCCGGGTGCTGCTTATGCACTTTGGAAGGTTGAAAAGGCAGATTTCAAAGATTTACTCAAAGCATTCATAGTTGCCTCTGGGATTGGGAATGTTGTTGCAAAGAGGGCAACGCTCTCAGGTGCTGCAGGTGGTTGTCAGGCGGAGATTGGAACAGCAACAGCAATGGCATCAGCGTTGTTGACCTATTATTATTCTAAAGACCCTATCAAAGTTGGACACGCAGCTGCTTTGGCTTTGAAAGCACTTATGGGGCTTGTATGTGACCCCGTTGGTGGATTTGTTGAGGTGCCATGTGTGAAAAGGAATGGTAATGCTGTAAATGTAGCTATTGCTTCATCGGAAATGGCATTAGCCGGAGTGGAGAGTGTTATACCGTTTGATGAGGTTGTTGAAGCGATGTACGAAGTTGGAAAATCGTTACCTGAATCGCTGAGAGAAACCGGGCTTGGTGGTATCGCTGCCACAAAAACTGCACAAGAAGTTGTTGAAAAGATACGAGAAAATTGGAAAGGGACGGAATAAAGAAAAAAAGAAAAATAGAAAAATGCGTTAAATGGTTTTTGAAATGCTTTGAATTTATTCCTAAATGTTTGTCTTTCTTGGGTATGGTTATTTTAAGAAGAATTGAGAAAAGTTGCGCTTAGGAGTAGAATAAAAGTATGGAATTTTTCAGTGTATGTTGGATGTTATTCGAAGGGGGTTAGATTATGGCAGAGGTGATTAGGGCTCCAAGGGGAACGAAGTTAACGTGTAAATCCTGGCAGACCGAGGCTGCAATGCGTATGCTTATGAATAACCTCGACCCTGAAGTTGCAAGGGACCCGGCAAATTTGATAGTATACGGTGGTAAAGGAAAAGCAGCGAGAAATTGGGAATGTTTCTACAAGATAGTCGAAGTGCTTAAGGAACTCGAAAATGATGAAACACTTATTGTTCAAAGTGGAAAACCTGTTGCCGTGTGGAAAACACATGAGTGGGCGCCACGTGTGCTCATTGCAAATTCCAACCTCGTTCCAAAATGGGCAACTTGGGAATATTTCAACGAACTTGAAGCACGCGGGCTCATCATGTACGGGCAAATGACCGCAGGTAGTTGGATTTATATAGGCACGCAGGGGATACTCCAAGGGACTTACGAAACGTTCTATGCGGTTGCTAAAAAATACTTTGGAGGAACGCTTAAAGGAAGGCTTGTATTGACAGCTGGGCTTGGTGAGATGGGTGGTGCTCAGCCACTTGCTGTAACAATGAACGATGGTGTGGTAATTGCCGTTGAAGTGGATAAACGAATGATAGATAGAAGACTCCAAACGGGATATCTTGATACGTGGACAGATAGCCTCGATGAAGCGTTGAAAATGGCAAAAGAAGCTATGAAAGAAGGTAGACCTCTGTCGATAGGTCTACTTGCTAATGCTGCTGACGTGCATCCTGAACTTGTAAGAAGAGGAATCATCCCCGACGTTGTCACAGACCAAACAGCTGCACACGACCCACTCAACGGATACGTTCCGGCAGGTATTTCTTTTGAAGAAGCACTTAAGTTGAGAAAAGAAAATCCACAAAAATACTTGGAGATGGTCTACGATAGTGTTGTTAAACATGTGAACGCTATTTTGGAAATGCAAAAACAAGGTGCGAAGGTCTTTGAGTATGGAAACAACATCAGAAGACTCGCTTTTGACCATGGTGTTAAGGATGCGTTCAATATTCCAGGATATGTGCCAGAATACATCAGAGACCTTTTCAGTGAAGGTAAAGGACCGTTCAGATGGGTTGCGCTGTCTGGAAATCCTGAGGATATCTACAAAACAGACCAGAAGGTGTTGGAACTTTTCGGAGAAGACGAACACTTGAGGAAATGGATAGAGATGGCTCAGAAGAAAGTAAAATGGCAAGGGCTTCCGGCACGAATTTGTTGGCTTGGTATGGGTCAAAGAGCTGAGATGGGACTTGCAATGAATGAGATGGTGAGAAAAGGCGAACTCGAAGCTCCCATTGTTATAGGTAGAGACCACCATGACACAGGTTCTGTTGCAAGTCCGTATAGGGAAACTGAGGCAATGAAAGATGGAAGTGATGCAATTGCCGACTGGCCCATTTTGAACGCTATGCTCAACGTGGCAAGTGGTGCTACATGGGTATCGTTCCACCATGGTGGTGGTGTTGGCATTGGTTATTCACTCCATGCCGGCGTTGTTATCGTTGCAGATGGAACTGACTTGGCAAGGCAGAAACTCGAAAGGGTGCTTACAAACGATGTGGGAATGGGTGTCGTAAGACACGCCGATGCGGGATACGAGATTGCAATCAGAACGGCGAAAAAACACGGAATCAGAATGCCTATGTTGAAAGATGAAGAAGGGAAGTAATTTTAGTTGATTTTAAGAAGGAAGGTTGAGAGAAAGCAATGTATGTAGGACCTGAGAGGTTTAAGAAATTAGAAAAAATAGATTTTGATACTTCTGAACTTGTCGAATTTTTGGAGAGTAAGAAAGAAAGGCTCGATGTTTACCACCGCCATGTGGCGGTGGTAAGTTGTCATCTTAACCATACTGAGCACTTTTCATCTTTTCCGTTTTATATAAACTTTATTGTTACACCTTCCAATGAAAAAATCGTTGGGATTTCGATTTCCTTACCGATGTCATTAACTCCCGCAATTTACAAAATGAACGAGCTTGCGAAAAAAGACGAATTCATCAAACTTTGCGGGGAGATTATAGGTAATTCGAATGAGCAGTGGGTTTGTCAATGTGGTATAATGAAATTGCCGTTAAAGACTAGGTTCATAGCGGTTGCTGGAAATGATGGGTTTTTGAACAAGGAAATGTTCAGTGAAAAGGTGTTTGGCACAGAATCGTTTTCTTTTGCGAAGCGTGTTGATGAAAAGGTTTTGGAATTTTTGGGAAAATACAAAGATGGCAAATACAAGATATGTAAAACCATAATAAACGATGAGGGGATAAATTTCTTTGTTGTTGATAAAAAGGTAACAGATGAGTTCCGTCCATTGTATTCGGAGGTTATTTCTTTGCTAAGGAAGAAATACAACCTTGCTCCTGCCAAGTATTATCCAATTTCAGAACGTGTCATTGGTTCGTTTACACTTGAGTTTGAAACGATTTTTTCTAATGCGCCGTTTGAAAGAGTTGATAGGCTACTGGAAGACTATGAGAAAATAAAATCTGATATCGCAAAGTATTTTTGAGCTTGCGATATGAATGGGGTTGAGTAAATGAGAGTAAAGCGAACGTTTTATCTAATTTTGGTTTTCTTAGTTATTTCAAACGTATTGTTAGCCGTTGATTTTCCAAAGCCCACACCATACAAATACATCAACGATTACGTTGGTGTGGTTGAACCTGAGTATGTTCAAAAGATAATCTCGGTGGGAAAAGAGCTTGAAGACAAAACCACAGCGCAGGTAACAGCAGTTGTTATTGACTCGCTCCAAGGAATGACAATTGAAGAGTATGCGGTTGAGCTTTTCAGAAGATGGGGAATAGGGCAGAAAGGAAAAGATAATGGTGTTTTATTGCTTGTTGCGATAAATGACAGGCAGATGCGTATAGAGGTAGGTTACGGACTTGAAGGTGCCATCCCGGATGGGAAGGCTGGACGGATTAGGGATGAGTATATCATTCCATACTTCAAGGAAGGCGATTATTCCAAAGGGATTTACTACGGATATTTGGCTCTTGTAAAAGAAGTTGCCAAAGAATACAACGTGGAACTGACGTTTGACGTAGATGCAGAGTTACCTAAAAGTTCTTCTGTGGATGTTGAGACGATAGCGATAATAATATTTATTGTGATTTTTATCATGTTAGCTTTGTCGAGGCGAGGGATATGGTACATTGGTCCGCGGGGTCCAATGGGACCGGGTGGATTCGGAGGATTCGGAGGGTCTGGTAGAAGCTCTGGTGGCGGATTTGGAGGTTTTGGCGGGGGCAGAAGTGGCGGTGGTGGTGCAAGCGGGAAGTGGTAAAAGTAGTGAGGTGTTAACAGTAGATGGAAAGTATTTACAAAGTTGAAAAAATAAACATACTCATATTGGAAGGTCTAGCAATATTCTTTGTTATGCTGGTTCATGCTGGAACCCCAAACTACATTTATGCGTTTTTCAGCTACGGACTAGGTTCTCTTGTGTTTGCAAGGGGATACCAGTGGAAAAAACGAGGGTTAAAAGACATAATTCTCTCTCGAATTTTACTTCTTCAAACTTATTATGTTGCCGGTTTCATTAATACAATTGTATTTTTACTTATCGCGCCCAGCAATGTAATGAATTATCCAAAACGCGTTTATTTGACAAATTTTCTTATAGGTAGAATGGACAAGTTAGACCAAGTAGCTGTAAACGCGATACCTGTGTGGTTCTTTCTGATGCTTTTTCTTGCAGAGATTTTATTCAATATCGTTGAAAAGAGTAGATTTTTATTATTTATTTCAATCTTAGGCTCTTTCGCATTCAGGATTTTCGCACACGAACCGCTACCTTTTAAAATCGATGCTGCAATTATTGCAATACCATTTTTCTGGATTGGTCGTGAATGGAAAAAGAGAAATCTTAGTGTTTCCATTGTGGATTTTATGCTTGCAACTGTTGGTTTGATTTTAATAAGTCAGGTCAATGGGCACATTTCCTGGAACAATCAATGGTTTGGAAAAAATGGAATAATTTCGTTCTTTGGAGAGATTTTGGCAATAATTATTATCGTGTTCCTCTCTGATTTGGTGAAGAAGATAAAGATTGATAAGTTCTTTTTAAGGTTATCCATGAACGCGCTTTTTGTAATTTCTTACCACATGTTACTTGGTAGTTTGATTTATGTTTTAATAAGTCTATTTGGAGTGGTCATCTCTGATGTGATGGGATTCTTAAACAAATTTTGGTATATTTATTTCTCACTCGACCTAATTTTAGTATACTTAACAATTAGTTATCTTCCCTCAAAAGTAAAGGCGCTGATGGTTGGTGATTTGAGGAGGATAATAGGAAAGTGATTTGTTCTGAGAAACCACTTGTTTCCATAGTTATTCCAGCGTATAACGTAGAAAAATTCATCCCGAAGACATTGGAGAGTGTGCTGGGGCAGACGTACGAAAATTTAGAAATAATAGTGGTAAACGATGGGTCAGTGGATAAAACAGGTGCTGTTGTGGAAAAGATATTGGGAAGTCAAAGCAGATTTCCATATAAAGTTATACACAAGAGAAATGAGGGTGTAAGTGTTGCAAGGAACGTAGGGATTGAAAATGCTAAGGGGAAGTATATAAAGTTCTTAGATGGGGATGATTGGCTTGTTCCAGATGCTATTGAGGTGTTGGTTGAAGCATGTGAAAGAAATGATTGCGAGATAGCCTTTGGTGGGCAGGATGTGGTAACTCCAAACGGAAAAGTTTTGTATAGGTATGATGAAACTTATGTTTACGAAGAGGGATTGAAAGACGCAAAGAAGATAACTAAAGATTTTCTCTTGAGCCGAACTCACATAAGCTTAAATTCTTCTATATTTCTTATGGATGTTATCGATACGAATCAACTAAGGTTCACGAAAGGGGCATTATTCGGAGAGGATAATGAATTTATTTCAAAATTTCTCAGTTTTTCATCTTTTGCTTATGTTTTAAACCGAGCTATTGCGTCAGCTGTATTTAGGTATAGCTCAACTACGAAACGGCCTACTTTAACTTGCTTTCACAATGTCGGTTCAATGAAACGGTTAAGAAGATTTTTCGAAATACGTAACGAATCTGAACTTGTTAAAATCTTAGATGAATTTGTCATTCCGAACGCTTTTGCGTGGACTATTGGCAATCTTGCTTTCAACGGATATCCATTTACAAAATGGATCAGGATTGGAAGATGTAGAAATATTCGCGAACAAGTGCTCAAAGTAAAGTACAGGCAGAACCCAACGAAAATGGGTAGGCAACTAAGTTTTATAAGAACGACCTATGAACTTTTTCCCGAATTAACATACATAATCCTTAGACTTGCAGGAATTATGTTTAAGTCGAAGTCAAGAGTTTGAACAAACGTTTAGTTGAAAGCAGGTGATTTTGATTGGCTGAGAAGAGATATTTGATAGCAACCGCGTGCAACAGAAAATACGAAGATTTTCTTTTGAACCATTGGTTTAGGTCGTTAAAAGACAATGTAGATTTATCGGAGATAGATGTACTAATTATGGATTATGGATTATCGGAAGATATAGTTCAAAAGCTTTCCGAACAAGGGGCTATTGTTAGGAAGGCATCAGAAAGAGAAGGATTGATAAATAATACCCGTTTTTTTGAACTTGCGGACTTTTTAGAGCAAGAAACCAATTACGAGAAAGTTGCAATTACGGATTCTGGTGACTTAATTTTTCAAGCCGACATTTCGGATTTGTTCGAAACTGACTGTAAAATTGCGGGTGTTGTCGAAGAGATCAGTCCTGCTATCGACATTTTAATCAAGCGAGGGTATATACCTAGTTACGATGAAATAACTAAGGTGCTCAAAGGCAAAAAACTTATCAATGTTGGTTTTTTGATAGGTTCTAGGGACTTCTTCTTGGAAGTGTCAAATGAAATGGCACGTTTGACTGAAGCCAGCAACATATGGGGTATCGATACCATTATACCTAATTACATTGCTTATAAAGAAGGGTTTTGCAGGCTTCACCCAAAGTACAATTTTATTCCGACCACAACGGTATTAAAGTATAAGATAAAGGATGGGAAGTTCTGGTTTTTGCATAAAGACCACTTAGAAATCATACCTGTAGTGCATAACGCCGGACGACATAGTATCTTAAGACCTGTGCAAAATTTCGGATACGGCGAGGGCAACAATCGTCCCAAGATTTTGACGATACTAATTCTTCGTGCTATTTATAAAGTGCTTCATTTTTTCCGATAGAAATAACATCGGGCAAAATTTTTGTTCTTTATCATTATTTTATCATTTAAACTCAAGCTGGAAAAACCGAATTAGTTCCTTTGTTATTTGAGCGGTATTGTTTTGAGAGACAGTGAATTCTCGCATCACAGCGCGCATCTCAAATTCGCTTACAGGGAAGTAGTCTTTGATCGTGGTCTTACCAAACAAATGAGTTGTCTTGAGATCAGGGTAGAGAACTGCAATCTTTGCTGAGGAGTTTGACAAAAGGTCTGTAATCCCACTGCGAATTGTCAAGACGTTTCCTGCAAAGTTGGCAAAGTGAATAGTGTCCAAAAGCGAGAAGCGTACGGGGATTAGTGGCATATCTGAGAGATAATCTGGGATGTCGTTAGCAAAGATAACCCAGTTATCGGCCATGGCAAATTCAACAATTTGTCGAAAAATGCTTCTAATTTCTTTTGTGTTTTTTACGGCTCTTGCAATTGGGAAGATATAAAGTTTTTTCTGATATCGTTCATATTTTCTCTTTAATTCAATTACATCTTTTGATGGTTTAGGAAGGTCAGGAATCAACCTAAACCTCATCTTTTTCTCAATCCCCATCTTCAAACGAAATACGTCCCAGAAGTTATACCCTTTAAAAAAAATTATTTTTTCACACAATCCAGGGCTGCAGATATTTAAACTTCCGGACTTTAAAGGTTGCAATTTTAGAGGGTGTGTTAGAGGAAGCCACGAAAAAAATTCTGCAAGTCTGCTTGATATTTCGCTTACTTCGTCTATACCTTTGAAACATAAAGCAAGTTGATGGAATTTGCTGGGGGTTATTAGGACTATTCTTTTTATATTATACCGCAATTTAACCTCTTCACTGAGGGAACAAAAAGCGTATACGTCACCAACATGTGGACTCACGATAACATATGCCTTGTCTGGGTCAAGTTTTTTTGGAATGAGCCTAAGCAGTTTTCCTAAGAGTGACAGCACATTGTTTCCTCCTTAATTGGTTTTCTTTATAGCTCGTCTATTTTTATAACTTCCAGGTCAAGTTCCGAATCCCTTTCTTTATTTATTGCATACGCTGTCAATAAGCCTGAAGGTTTAACGTCGTTGATAAGAATTCTCTCGCCTTGTGGCAAATCGAACAAAATAACGTTATATCTTATTCCATTCTCTTTTAAAAAATTCTCAGTAATTTCGCGATATTCTTCGCTTCTTGATGTAAGTATAATTATGAAGTCAGTTTCCGGTATTTTCTCAAATAGCTTTTTAACACCCGGTAGTAATGTATCACCCTCAGTTAAATATCCATTATGTTTTACAAGTGTTCCATCAAGGTCAAAAATCCAGACTTTTGGTAATATGGAGAGAGCGAGCTTAACTTTCACAATCCTTCACCTCTCAGTATTTTCCCTATAAATCCACCAGGATGATTAAGCTTAAATTCGTCGATTTGAATATCGAGCCTATCTAATAATTCCATAGCTATTGCTTGAAGTATAAAAAGATATCCAATTGAAGAATTGTTTGGAACAAGGTTCCATTTATCTCCTTCATGTTCAAGATACAGTATAACCTTTTTCTCACTCATTTTTGCAAGTATACTATTTTCATTATAAGTCATTATCCATATGTTCGCACCCTTTGCTTTTAAATGGTCATAAAGATATACTGATTCTTCTGTATTTCCACTTTTCGAGAGAAGCAATACGAGATCACCAGTTTTTACAATTCCAAGGTCTCCATGAACAGCGCTGTTCGTGTGAAGAAAATATGCAGGTATACCAAGAGAAATAAGCGTGCCAGTGAATTTTTCGCATATTGGCACGTTTTTTCCAAGAGCAGAAGTCACTATCTTCTTACCGTTTCTTATTGTTTCAACCATTTCCGTTATGAGCTTTTCTAATTTTACTTTGTCAATTCTTTCCACAATTCCTTTCAATGCTTCCAATTGTTTTTCAAGATGGTTCAACATTTACAACACCTCCGCAAGTTTTAGCGCACCGTTATAAAAGGCACCGCATATCATATCATAATCATCCCAAGCGTATGTAGTCAAAGATAACCATATTATTGCATGAAGTAATTTAATCTTTTCTGTCTTATTGATACCCACTATCTCGAAAAATAAAGGTTCAAAATTTTCGTAACCGTTTGATTCAATGTCAAGTTCTACGCTGTCCTGAAAAATTTTGAGCTCGAATCTTTTTCTATTGAATTTGTCGTAGTTCCCGACAAGGCTATAATAAACTTTTGCAAAATCATAATCGGGGTCACCGAATATCTTTGTATGACCGAAATACCCCCTGGGGTCTATAAAATAGACCTTACCATCATCAGTGACCATAGTGTTCGAGAAAGTTGGGTCACCATGGATTATGGCAAAAGGATTGTTAAAGAATTTCTCTAAAGCCTTTTTAACCTCCTCTTCTAAAAGAAACGGATTCGGGACTATTTTACCGTTTATGCAAAGCTCGGGCTTTTCTGAGTGCGGAATTATGTTTTTTACCTCATAAAGTCTTTCGAAGGTTTTTTGATAATACTCCCTATAGTAACTCATTTTGCATGGTGAGATTGTTTGATAACTATGCAGTTTAGAAAGGGCTTCCAGTATTTTAACGAGCACTTCGTGAGTAGGTTGTAACTCAAAAGGATGTTTGGCATTTAGCTTTTCAAGTTTCAAAGGTTTGTCAGACAAAACCGTGGGTATGTGTTCGTATTGGTATTTCGACACGTGATTGTACCAGGCAATCTCTAATTCTGCCAGTTCAAGTCCCTTTTTATCAATAGGCTCTTTCACAACCACATTATCTAGCACTGTTACTTTATTAAAAGGCCTTGAAACAGCCTCAGAAAGGAGTTTTTCGTATTCTTCTGTAGTTCCAAATTCCTTGACTCCTCTCAGAACTACTGTATCGAATACCAAATCTTTTCTTGTACTTAAATATCTAACGAATTCTCCATTATCTGGGACGTCTTTTATGAGTTCCTTATCCTGAAAGATGAAAAATCCGGCGACGCCATTGGTTATTGATGGCTCTTCTCGGAATTCCCCATTTTCGTAAGACCATCTACATGGAAATGTTCCTGATAGACCAACATAATTCTTGGGTTTTTCATCGTTTGGAAGTTTGAAATCATCTGTAAAATAAAGATCGCACCAGGTGATTATAAATGGTGTTCCTTGTGGTATGTAACTCAGTGCTTCTTGAAGTCCTGCGCACGTTCCTGAACCATGAGCTTTGACTAAAACATATTTTTCCTTTGCATATTTGCGAAGATAGTTCCTAAGAACTTCATATTTATAGTCGCCTATGATAATAAATTTTGAACCCGAGAACTTAGACATCGTATTCAAAAGAAGAGGAGTCCCGTTTACAGGGATCAATGCTTTTGGTTTATTGAAAGTGTACTTACCCAATCTGGTTCCTTTCCCGCCTGCTTGCACGATTATGTATTTGTATTCTACCATACATCGCTCACCTCGTCCTTGGGTATTTAGGCCTCCTTTTGAGATTATATTACCATTGACAACCCCAATCCTTATGGTAAAATATATCTTGCCTTGCTTGTTCAAGGCGTGTTGGGAGGTCGTCTAATGGCAGGACTGCGGACTCTGGATCCGCCAGTGGAGGTTCGAATCCTCCCCTCCCAGCCAAATTTGATACCATCATAAAGCTCCCGTACGGGAGCTTTTAAGTTTTTATGCTAGTTCTGTTAATAGGTCTTTGATACCGGTGACAACAAAGTTTTTCTCGAACTCAAGTTGTTCACCTGTCTCCATGTTTTTGACCAATACGATGTCCCTTTCAAGTTCGTTCTCACCAATAATTATACAAAGCTTTGCACCTGTTCTTGCAGCGTTTTTGAGTTGTGCACTCAGACCTCTTTCCATGATTTCAAGGTTTACTGCGATACCTTCCCTGCGAAGTTGCTGAGCAAGTTTCATCGCTTCTATTCTGACTTCTTCGCTTCCAAAGTGTGCAACATATACTTCATTTATCTTTATATCATCAACATGCACATTTTCGGCTTTTAATGCAAGTATCAGCCTTTCCATACCCGCAGCAAATCCTAATGCCGGAACATCTTTACCACCAATTTCTTTTATTAAATTGTCGTATCTGCCACCGCCGGCAATTGCGCTCATCGCACCAAGTTTGTGGTGGTGCACTTCAAATACAGTTCGGTTATAGTAATCAAGCCCTCTTACGAGTCTTGGGTCTTCTACATATTTTATCCCAAGAGCGTCGAGTAATTTTTTTAGTTCTTCATAATGTTTTCGTGCGTTTTCACCTATGTAGTCAATAAGTTTTGGGGCTTGTTTTGCGTATTCAACATCTACTTTACAATCGAGCAATCTCAATGGATTTCGTTCGTATCTTACTTTACAATCATCGCAA
Organism: Fervidobacterium sp.; assembly: GCF_059913585.1. Lineage (NCBI taxonomy): Bacteria > Thermotogati > Thermotogota > Thermotogae > Thermotogales > Fervidobacteriaceae > Fervidobacterium > Fervidobacterium sp. The sequence goes on along the minus strand of NZ_DBOLZL010000014.1, from coordinate 302,841 downwards.
AGATGCTCCAGGTGTTGAGCATAATACTCTTTCAGTGCTTGTTTGTAACTTGCGCGGTCCTCTGTGTCTCCAAGTGTGTTTATATGTATCTCAAAATCCACAAGACCTATGTCCCTAAGAAATCTATCAACAAAGGCTATTAATTCCGCATCGGCAAGTGCAGATGGGCTTCCGAAGATTTCTGCACCAAATTGATGAAACTGTCTTTGTCTTCCAGATTGTGGACGCTCGTAGCGGAACATCGGACCGATGTAAAAATATTTTTGAGGAAAGCCTTGTGTAATCAAGCCATTTTCGACAAATGCGCGAACAACTGGAGCAGTTCCCTCCGGTCTTAGGGTGATGCTCCTGCCACCTTTGTCTTCAAATGTGTACATCTCTTTTTGGACGATGTCGGTATCTTGGCCAACGCTTCTGACGAATAGTTTTGTCTCCTCAAATATCGGGGTGCGAATTTCTGTAAATCCGTATACCAAGGAAATCTTTCTGGCTTTTTCTTCTATCCAATACCAATACTTCATCTCCTGACCGTATAAATCTTCCGTTCCTTTTATTTTTTGGTACACTTCCTTTCCACCTCCGAGATTCTGTTCTTTATCTCATTTTTTGCTTCCTCGTCAACTACTTTCCATTCTGGTCTGATGGGCAACTGGAGTACTGTTTTATAGATGTTCAGTGCATCACAAAATTGTCCTTTCTTTTCCAAAAGTTTCCCATACATCAAATAAGTGTAAATGTGTTCTGGGTTATTATCTAAAGCCTTTTTTAAATATTGCTCAGCGAGTGTGAGGTTTGGAAAAAGCGGAACTTCTAAGTTTCGAACACCTGCTAAAAAGAAAGGTTCCCATTCTTTGGGTCCATATTTCATAGCTTGGTTGAGATGATGGTCTATTTTTCCAACAAGTGTTATTGCAAGAAGATTGTTTTTTTGAACCCTGTGGGATAGCACAACTGCCATTGCGTAGTGAAATTTCCAAAATTCTGGATACTTTTTGAGCATTTCATCGGCTAGTTTGTAGGCTTTTTCGGAATAACTATAATCCACACCTGCCCAACTGTAAAGCTCGCTTAGGGCGATTATGTAATCAGCTTTTTCTATCAGCGTTAACTTTTCAAAATCTAAAGAGCCAAGGAACTGTATAAGTTCCTTGGCTTGCCTGTTGCCAATCATATACTGGATTTTGTAAGATATTTCACTCATTTGGTTGGTCTTGGGAAATGCAAAGCTAGAAGCTACAAAGAAAACGAATAAAATCGAAGTTTTAAGCGATTTGCTTATTCTCATCACCAGCTTATTCATCTATTCTCAGTGCCAATTTTCTTACCGCATAGGCAACTCCTGCTTCGTTATTGGATTTTGTGATGTATTTTGCATATTGCTTAACTTCACTATGCCCGTTTTCCATAACCACCGGATAACCCACCATCTTAAGAAGCCCAATGTCGTTGAAGCTGTCTCCCAAGTACATTGTTTCTTCTGGAACAACGTTAAAATATTCAAAAAGATAATTTATTGATAGTTCTTTTGAAGCATTTGGTCCGAAGACTTCGTAGAAAGTTTCTTGACCTATCGTGTTATTTTTTACAATACTTGTTGCATTTCTCAAACCGTCAATGGTTTCATTCAAAGCATGAATTATTCGCTCTTCATCTCCAACAAGTGCTACTTCGGCAACAGTGAGTTTGTTTTTTAAGTATTTTAACACATCATCGACAATATTCAACCTCCAGCGATTTTGATTCAGATAAAGGGAAAAACTACCGTCGTATGGTTGGTCTATGTACATATCTTTCTCTTCTAGGAAGTCTCTGTAGAGTATGTAGAAAATCTTATACTTTCTTGCCGTTTCAATAACCCTTTCGGCAATTTCTGTTTTGAGTTCGGACTTGTATATAACTTTGTCTTCCATCCACTGGTAAATAAACGCGCCGTTTTGGAAGATAACAGGAACATCAAGTCCTAATTCTTCGATGTATGGTTTGGCTGAGTAGAAATTCCGGCCTGTTGCAACACTTACGTGTATACCTTTTTCCATTGCTTTTTTTAGCGCTTCGATGTTTTCTTTTGGTATGTGCTTTTCATCGTTTAGAAGTGTCCCATCCAAGTCTGTGACTATGAGCTTTACCATCTCTCTAACCCCCGGCTTTTATGTTATCTTGAGACTATAACTTTACTTAGGTCACCCGCGATTATCTGGACACCTTTTGGTTTGCCATCGTTCTCTGTTATTTCTACCTTCTTACCTATGACGGAGGAATCTATCCTGAACGAAAGGTTAGAAATCTTAACTTCGTCCATTACAATGGAATTTTCGATTTCGCAGTTTTCAATCATTACCCCGTTACCTATCGATGTGTAAGGACCAATGTAAGCGTTTGAAATAGTGCAGTTATCCCCAATAATTACAGGTCCTCTTATAACACTATTGACCACTTCTGAATTCTTTCCAACACTTACTCTACCTTGTATAACCGATGAGGCTTCAACGGTGCCTTCAATTTTGAACTCTTCAATAATTTCATCCAAAATCTTGTGGTTTGCTTCTATAAGGTCTTCAGGTTTACCCGTGTCTTTCCACCAACCGTATATTATGTGCCCTTCAACAGTTCCTTTGTGTTGAATAAGCCAATCTATTGCATCTGTTATTTCAAGTTCCCCACGCCAAGAGGGTTTGATGTTGGCTATGCCTTCGAAAATGTCTTTTCTGAACAGATAAAGGCCAATGATTGCGAGGTTTGAAGGTGGTTCTTTGGGTTTCTCGATGGTTTTAATAATTTTGTTCCCCTCCATTACCGCTATACCAAAGCGTGATGGGTCTTGGACTGGAGAGAGCATAATCAAAGCACTGAGCTCTTTCTTTTCTTCGAATTCTTTTACGAAGGGTCTTATATCATCCATAATGAGGTTGTCACCAAGGTACATCATGAAATCTTCATCGCCTAGGAAATCTTTTGCCATGAGAACGGCGTGTGCCAAGCCTTTTGGTTCTTCTTGGAGGATGTAAGTTAGGTTAACCCCGTATTGCGAACCATCACCAAGTGCAGTTATGAAATCCTGTCTATTTTCTGGACTAACGATGATTCCTATCTCCTTAATCCCTGCGCTTTTGATTTTCTCGATAGTGTAGAGTATAACCGGTTTGTTTGCAACAGGAATAAGGTGTTTTGCCGTTGTGTAGGTAAGAGGTCTTAAACGTGTTCCTTTCCCTGCGCAAAGAATGATAGCTTTCACTCTTCTCACCCCTTATTAATAATTTTCAAAAGCTTTTAGCAAAACTATTATATAACAACAATACGGAATTTCAAACATCTTGCATCCAAAACACCAAAGCTTTTAAAGAGCATATCAAAGAATTCTTAAGAAAAAATGAGAAGCTCTCAGGTTAGTTTAAGATAAATCGTTTTTTGTATGCTCCACTTGGATGATGTAATTTGTTTCTTTCAAATAGGCATGTTAGTATTAATATGAAAAAAACAATTCAAGAATAATCTTTTCCTGGAGGGATTAAGATGACTAGTTCACAAGTTCTGAAACTGATTGAACAAGAGGGTATAAATTTCATAGACCTCAAGGTTGTTGACCTCTGGGGTAGATGGCGACATGTGACACTTGCAAGAACAAACTTTTCCGAAAAGACTTTCTTTGAAGGTGTCGGATTTGATGCATCGAATCTTGGATATGCCGAGGTCTTCAGCAGTGATATGGTTATTATTCCAGACCCGGAGACCGCATTTATCGAGGAATACGATGGTGAAAAGGTTCTTTCAATGATTTGTGATGTCTACGAAGTTGAAAATATGACACCATGCTCGCACGACCCGAGGACAATTTTGAAGAAAACTCTGGAGTCAATAAAAGATATCGCAGATGAGGTTTATCTGGGACCTGAATACGAATTTCACATCTTTGAAGATGTGAGATACGATGTGAAGTCCAACAGAGTCATGTTCGAAATTGATAGCTCAGAAGGTTTTTGGAAATCCAGTGAGACAGGGGAATATTTCATTGGTAGGAAAAAAGGTTACCACAGAATCCCACCATTTGATAGATTGATGGAGGTCAGAAATGCGATTGTAAAAAAGTTGCTTGAATACGGAGTGCCTGTTAAATACCATCATCACGAAGTTGGAACCTGCCAAGTAGAGATTGAATTAACACTTGTAGATGCTTTAAAAGCTGCAGATTACACTATGCTTGTCAAACACGTTGCAAGAATGGTTGCAAAACAGTACGGATACTTAGTAACATTCATGCCAAAACCTATGTTTGACGAAGCTGGTAATGGGATGCATGTGCATCAATTCTTGAAAAAGAACGGTAAGAACATATTCAACGGGGATAAACTTTACAACCTTTCCGACGAAGCTCTTTGGTATATCGGTGGTATGTTGAAAAACGCCCCTGCACTTATGGCTTTCACAAACCCATCAACGAACTCATACCGCAGATTGGTCCCAGGTTTTGAAGCACCAACGAACGCTGTCTTTGCGCTTGCAAATAGAACATCGGCTATTAGAATTCCCGCTTATGTGAAAGACCCAGAAAAACGAAGAATTGAGTTCAGAACCATAGATGCGACGTGTAACCCATACCTTGGTTTTGCAGCAATGATACTTGCCGGTGTCGATGGTATTAGGAAGAAGATAGACCCAACTTCTGAAGGTTTCGGACCATTTGAAGGAGATGTTTATGAAAAAGAACTTAAACCTCTTCCAAAATCGCTCGAAGAAAGCTGTATAGCATTGAAAAATAATCACGAATTCTTAACAACATTCCCGAAAGATTTAATTGAACACTGGATAAAAGCGAAATTATTCGAAGAAAGGCAAGTCAACTCCGTGCCACACCCAAAAGAATACGACTTGTATTTCGATGTGTAATCTGGTAGTCTATAATAGGAGTTGAAAACTCCAAAGTTACAGAGAAGCTTCCTCATACCAGTACCCCCACCCCCTTGGGCTAATAAGTGCCAAGGGGGTTAATTTTGATACACTACTTGACAAAAATCAGTAGTGATATATAATCAGTATTGATAATTATAGTGATTGGATAGCTGAGGAGGGGAATATGATTCATGAGAAGAAAATGCGCATGTCAACATCGTGGTGAAGGACATCATGGACATCATATATGTGAGCAAACAGGTTTTTCTGTTGGAGACTATCTTACGGCGGTTATTCTGAAAGAGCTCTCAAAGAAACCAATGCATGGTTACGAATTATACGAGAAAATATTGCAAGCGGAATATTATCCATTTAAACATGACCAAAGTGTCATTTATAGTTTACTAAGAAAGCTAAATGCTCATGGATTGGTGAGTTATTCACTCCAGGAAGGAAACGGTGGGCTGAGGAAGGTATACGAAATAACAGAAGAAGGGCTTAAATACTTGGAGCAGTTGGTGGAATATATATCAAGACTAAAGCAAGCGTTTGATTTGTTTTTGAATGCTTGAAAAATTCGACAAGCGAAAATCACACTTGAAGGAGGTGTTGGGGATGAAAATTGCGATTCCTACGGACGATGGAAAAACGGTGGCAAGTCACTTTGGCAGGGCTGAATATTTTATGCTAGTCGAACTTGAAGATGGAAAAGAAATATCCAGAAGACTTTCGGAAAATCTCCATGCGAGAGGACATGGTCATCATGGTCATCATGCTCATCATGACCATCACGAGCATCACGAACATCACGAAGGCTATGGACATGGTTGGCATCATGGTGAACTCGGCTATGGTGAAGGTCATCACCACGGGCATGAAGAGGTGTTTGCCTCAACAGGAGACATTCAAGCAGTTATTGCTGTTAGGATAGGACCACACATGTTTGAGGATTTGAAAGAGAGAGGTATAGAAATTTACTTGGTTCGACCGGGAACGAGTATTGATGAAGCAATTTCAAAACTTGCTACAGGAGCTCTGAAAAAAATAGAACCAAGAAAGTAAAAGGTGAGAAAATCTTTCCAACAAACCGGCGCTTTAAAGGCGTCGGTTTTATTGTTTATTATTGGTCATCGTTATGTTAAAATTAGTGTTGAAGAAAAATCTGTTCTTCCCGAGGGGTGATTAACTTTGCGAGTTTTCCTATTTTTGCAAGTGATTGCGCTTATTATCTTCGTATATACAATGTATTTTTTACCTTCAAATTTGTATTTCATCTCTGTCGTATCTGTGTTTGTCATAGTTAATACGGTTGGTTTGACTTATTATGTTTTCCGAACTTGGTGGAAGGAAATCCGAAATTCTGGACAATTAAGTAAGGTTCTTTACTTCGCGTTATTGGTTACTGCAATCGTCGCAGTGCTCTTTTTATTTTCAAACATATTTAGAATGTGGGTTTACAAATATACAGAAGATTCTCTTGTGAACTTTTCAAACTCGTTACTCGTCGTTTCCACCTTTCTTTTAGTCTCATTTGGTGTGTCTTATTTAACTTTGAAAAGAGAACTGGAAAAGCAGATTCAGGAATATGAAAAGCTAAGAACTGTCCAGCAAAAACTAAGCATCCAGGTTGTTAGATACAAAACAAACCCACATTTTCTTTTCAATTCGTTGAGCACAGCAATTTCGATGTTGGACTTGCAAGTGGAAAGAGAGAAGATTAGGGAATATTTGTCAAACCTCGCGGAGCTTTTCAGGGTTGTGTTGAATGCGCCCGAAGTCTGGACATTGAAAGATGAACTGGAACTTACCAAACGCTATCTTGAGATACAAAAAGTTAGAGTGGAAGGTCTTGAGTACGAAATTACTATGAGTCCAGCATGTGAGACAGTGAAAATTCCTTCTTTGGTTTTGCAGCCAATAGTAGAGAATTCTGTGGTTCATGGAATAGCGAAATCGAAAAACGGTGGGAAGATAAAATTAGAATGTATGAAAGTTAATGGGACTGTTACGATAAAGGTTCGTGATAATGGTAAAGGCGGGGAGAAGATAATTCCAGGAACAGGTTTAAAGCTTGTTCAAGAACTGATGAATGCATTTTCACGGAAAGTGGAACTATATTTTGAAACTTCCCCGGAAGTTGGAACGATTGTTACTCTTTCCTGGGAGGATGTTGGGTAACTTAGAAAAGTTCTTCAAGGGGGGAGTTTATGACCTGCGTTATTGTTGAAGATGAAAAACTTTTGGCAATGGTGTTGGAAAAAATGGTAAAAGAAGAAGGATTGGAAGTGCTTGGTATTGCTAAGGATGCAGAAGAAGCGATAAGAGTGATAAACGAGAAAAAACCTGAGATAGTTTTTCTTGATATAAACCTTGGGGAACACGACGGATTTTATGTGCTCCAACATATCAATCACAAACCATACGTCATATTTACAACAGCCTACTCGGAGTATGCGGTAAAGGCTTTTGAAGAAAATGCTGTAGATTATCTTTTAAAGCCAATAAAAAAGGAAAGGTTGCGTGAAGCTATTGAGAAGGTTAGAAAGTTGAGCACTTTTGAAAGAGCCAGTCTATTGGATAATTTACAAAGAGTAAAGGACTTAGCACAAAGATTAAAAGCTGACAAGTTCATTGTGGAAATCGGCGATGAAATAGTTTTTCTAAATGTTGACGAGATAATCTTTCTAACATCGGAAGAAGGCGAGACGATTGTCGTTACAAAAGACGGAAAGATGAAAACGAAGACGTCACTTAAAGATTGTGAGATTAAGTTGCCCTACGAAAAGTTTCTAAGAGTGCACAAGTCGTATATCGTTAATGTTGAGAAGATAAGAAAGATTATCCGAAATTATTTTGGTTCCTTAGCTCTTGAACTTTCAAATGGGGAGATTATCCCTGTGGGAAGACATTATAAAGACTCTATAAAAAAACTGCTCGAGTAATCGAGCAGTTTCTTGCTAAATTTCGGCGGTCTTATATATCCGATAAAAACTTTATCAATCCTTTCATTTTTCCATTATCCATAATGCTACCGGATAATATGAACACATTTCTCTTCTCATCTCTGGATATCGAAAAGAGCATACCGTATTCCGTGTCAACTGTCTTTTCAAAGATATTGACGAGATTTGAGTTTCTGTTGAATTCAAATACACCATACCAAGGAACTTTTTTCTCATAATCGTATTTGTAACCTGCGAAGTAAACAACATCATTCAAGTCTTGGTCTTGTGTTTGAGAATTACAAATCACAGAATGGATTCTCACATTTTCTCCGAACGTTTTTACGTACTCCACCTCTCCGTTTAGAGACGATTTTGCAATGAAGGCTTTCTCAGTTCCTAACTTTTCGGAATTTGGAGCGTTGGAGAATTCATAAACGTAACCTCCGACGAAAACACTTTCAGCTGTGACATATAAATCCATGGGCCAAAGGGTTTGAGAGTTTGTAAGGACTGTTTGCCAAAGTAGATTTCCGTTTATATCGTAGCTAACAACGTATCCATCGTAACGTGTCCCATCTGTAAATGAGTTACTCGACCCTGCAACGATTATTTGTTTGCTCTTCGCATCATAACCAACAGCGTAAGCTCTATCCCAACGCACTCCTCCAAAACTTCTGTCCCAAATGATTTTACCTTCATTTGAAAACGCAACAATCCAATAATCGTGCTCTCCAAAATTTTGAGTTACATCTCCACCTTTTGCGTAGTTGTCACCAACAAACACAAACTTATCTTCAACTTTTCTTATTTTGTAAGCCCTATCCCAGTCAGGTCCTCCAAAAGATTTATCCCAAACCACGTTCCCGTTTTCAGCAAGTCTGACGACATACGCATCGTATCTTCCTGAGACACCCAAACTTTTTGATGAAGTTGTTCCAAGAACCAAGAAACCATCGTCTAAAGAGATAACGTCGTATCCGAAATCATCACCATCTGCACCAAAAAGCTTAGTCCAGATAATTTCACCGGTTTCGTCTATTTTGACAAGCAATATCTGATATTTCTCATTTTCATCAGTTATTGTTGAACCAACTGCAACAAAGCCATCCTCAATGCTGATAACTTTTGATATTCTTGATTCCAAACCGATATCTATTATTATGTCTTTGTTATTTATAACGTCTTCCTTGCCGGAAGCACTTTTTGTCGAGGGTAAAAATAAGTAACTACGCGTGAAAATGAGTCCGAAGCTAAGCACCAAGATTCCAAGAGTTATAAAAAGTAAAATCGCCGAAACTAAAATTTTTGACTTTGAGTGTTTCTTTGTCTTCTGGGATCCTGAGACTGAAAATAGGGTTGAAGAGCTTGCTTTTTTTAAGTTTCTAATGAGTTGTAGTTTGCTCCGTTTGTTGAACTTTCTATTTTTCTGAAAACTCCTTAGTTTGTCCCTATCAAGTCTCAAATTTCTAAGCCCCTTTCCTTTGCTATTTCTTCGAGTAATTTTCTTTCTTTAGATGAGACTCTTTTCGGTATTAAGACTTTCACTTCTACTATGAGGTTTCCGCGTTTTCCTGTTCTTGAGTTTGGAATACCTTTTCCTTTAACGACAATACGTTCATTCGGTTGTGTGCCTGATGGTATCTCTACTGGAACACGTTCATTGTTTGGCAGATTTACATATACAGTTCCACCGAGTATGGCAGTGACGTAATCAACAGGGACAGTTATTATTATATCATCACCTTCACGTTTGTAATCACTTGTTTTTCTAACCCGAACATGGACATATAGATCACCGTAATCCCCACCGCTTGTTCCTGCGTTACCTTTCCTTGGAATTCTAATCACAGCTCCATCTTCTACACCAGCTGGTATGTTTACAACAGCGCTTGTTCTTTTCCTTACTCTTCCTGCACCTCTACAAACATGACAGGTTTCTCCCGGAACAGCACCACTACCACCGCAAACATCACAGGTGTATTGATTTATGAACACGCCAAACGGTGTTCTTCGTTCTTCACGGACCACGCCGGTTCCGTGACATTTTGAACACGTTACCCATCTACTACCGGGTTCTACTCCTTCTCCCTTACAATTGTCACAAACTTCGTATCGGTCGTACTCTACGGTGACATCTTTGCCTGTGAATACGTCGGCTTCCGAGATGGTTACCTCAAGATTTATATCCTCTCCTCTTTTTGCGTATCTTCTTCCAGTAGTTGTCCTTTGCGTTTGCGATGTGCTCGTTCTGTGACCTCCAAAGAATATGTTGAATATATCATCGTTCAGGAAATCTCTGAAGATGTCGCTTATGTCTTCAAAACCAAACCCACCGGTTCCTCTTGATGGTTCGTAAACATAACCACCTTCACCAACGTATCCAAATTTATCATACATCGCACGTTTTTGAGGGTCGCTTAAAACCTCGTATGCTTCTTGAATTTCTTTGAATTTCTGCTCTGCTTCTTTTTTCTTCTCACCAGTATGCCTATCAGGATGCCACTCTTTTACAAGCCTTTTATATGCTGCTTTTATTTCATCCTCAGAAGCATTTCTTGGCACACCGAGAATTTCATAGTAGTCTTTTCTCGCGGGCATAGCAAACCACCTCTATTTTCAATTTTAATTCTCACGTGTTTTGTTGGTCATTGACTGCGTTATCTGTGGTATTTTCTTCCTTTTTCTTTGGTTTTATAGCAACGCGCACCTTGGTTGGCTTTACAACCTGCCCATTGAATGTGTAACCATCTTCAATGACTTCAAGAATGGTGTATTCTTCAACATCATCGCGTTCTTCTTTTTCAAATGCTTCATGATTGAACGGGTCAAATTTTCCAGAGGCATCAATAACCCTTAATCCCTCGTTTTCAAGAGTCTTTAGAAGCTTTTCATAGATTTTTTCTACTCCGAGTTTGAATTTTTCTAAATCCTTGTCTGATTCGTAGTATTTGAAAGCCCTCTTAAAATCGTCCAAGATGGGTATAAGTGCTTTTACTATACGGAGTGCTGTTGATTTCGTTGCGTCTCTAATTTGCCTGTCAACGTCCAGCTTGTAATTTTCAAATGTTGCTTTGATTATACGTGCAGCATTTTGTATTTCCTTCAGCTGATTTTCTAACTCTGCTATCTTTTCTTTCAGTTGTTTGTTTTCTTCTGATAGTTCGTTTTGGTTCACTTGGCTTATTTCTTCTCCCTGATGTATTTCATTTATTTTCTTTTCTTCACACATGTTCCATACCTCCTACTTTAGTTTGAGTTTTTAAACATTTCTCGATACTATAGTGAAATACTCGCTCAGTCTGTTGAGCATAAACTCGAAGCTATCCATAATCAAATCATATCGACCGTATTTATCGAAAATAACAGCAACGCGTCCAACGGGATTATCTTCTGAGTAGAACTGTCCAAGGATTACCGAGAAATCTTCGAGGAACTTCAATCCGTGCTCTTTACCGATATATATGTCGTTATCAAGTTCAAATAGTTCTTTGTAGAACACGTCGGATGAAACATACACAAGGATATTTTGTAATTTTTTTAGATTGATTCTATCGTTTGCAAGAAGGTTTGGCAAACCTTCTGTTATGTAATCTTCGTAGCTTTCAACAGATAACCTTTCTGTGATTTCTAAAAATCCTCGATTGATTGTTCCAAAGTCACTGTCTTTTAAGTTATTCAGATTATTAAGACTATTGATTCGCACAAGGATATCTCGCAACTTGGATTTGAATTCATTCAACGTTAATCCAGTCATCGCTTTGTTAAGCATTTGTTCTATTTTTTCGATATCCTCAAGTTCGGTGTGTTGAATTGGGATGGATGAGCTAAGACCAAGAGATGTGATTATGCTTGCAATTGAGAAATTCTTACTCACAGGTGTTACAACTATGCGTCTGATTCTTAGAGTCAGTGGACTGGGTTTTTCAATAACAACCATGCCCTTTGTTGAAGAACTTAGCAACTTTGCAGCACCTGTGAGCACCTTTTCCATATCGCCGATCGGAAATCTTGCTGCAACCTCAACTTGAGAACTCTTTGACTTTATCTCTTCCCTAATTTTCTTCAGTTCGTTTACATAAAATCTTAGACCTTTGTCTGTTGGAATACGACCAGCAGAAGTGTGTGGCTGGAATATGTATCCTGTGCGCATTAAACGGTTCATGTCGTTTCTAATAGTAGCACCGGATCTCTCAATTGCAGCACTTTCCAAAACCCTTTTTGAACTTACAGGGGTCTTCGTGTTTATGTATTCTTGAACAATGCAGTAAAGAACTTTCTTTTGCCTTTCGGTGATATCGTTTCCTAACACGGTTATCACCTCTCCGTTTTTCTATTCGTTTTAATCTAATTTTTGTTATCAAAGATGTTAGCAATCTATACTTTAGTCTGCTAATATATTACCATAAGTGTAAGAGTTTGTCAATTTTTGGTGTGTTTTCACCATCTTAGATATCAAACAATAAGCAATGAAAAATATTGATGAAAATTTTCTTTTTGGTAAAATAGTAACAGAAAAATCGTGCGGAATACGAACATTTACGTAGAATTTTGCTTGCCTGAGGTGAGAAGGGTGAACTGGAAGGTGTATATCTCCGGATTTGCAGTTTCGACGATATTTGGGTTATCATTCCTTTTTACTAAAAACAGTATAGAACATATAAATGTATACACGTTCTTAGCTCTTAGGTTTGGTGTGGCAAGTGGTGTAATGCTATTGCTTTGGTTTTTTGGAGTCGTAAAACTAACAAATAAACCGTATTGGAAGTTATGGAAAGTAGCGCTGTTCCAACCGATTGCTTACTTTCTACTTGAGACTAACGGACTCAGGTTCACGACGTCTTCGGAAGCTGGGATGTTGATTGCTCTAATTCCTATTGTTATAACGATTTTGAGTCCGGCATTGTTGAAAGAAAGAATCAGATGGTATCAACTTCTCTTCGCATTTCTTAGCTTTCTGGGGGTATTTCTCATCGTTAAAGGTGGGGGATTGGAACAAGGAGCACTGCTTGGAAAGTTATTGGTGCTGGGTGCGGTTTTCTCCGCAGCACTCTACAATATTTTCTCAAGAAAATTGTCCTCAGAATTTGCTCCTGTTGAGATAACGTTTTTTATGATGCTTACAGGATTTGTCTTTTTCTTTTTCCTAAGTGTCGCAACAGGACATTTCACAATTACATTCCACCCTTCTGTTCTTGTTGGAGCGTTATATCTTGGCATACTTTCTTCGACGGTTGCGTTTTTCCTTGTGAATTTTATGCTCAGTAAAGTTTCCCCGACGGTTTCTTCTCTTTTCTCAAACCTAACGACGGTAATATCTGTAATAGCTGGCAGTTTCATACGGCATGAAAGGATTGTTGCAATACAAATATTAGGAATGATTTTGATACTCGTATCACTAATTCTTAATTCTTATCTGAAAAGCAAAGAAGTTCAATAATTTAGATAATACAAAAAAGCCCTCGGCTTTTCCGAGGGCTTTGTTAATTATTAACTTAACATTTTATATTTCCTCTTCGTCGAGGTTTTCTGGTATGCTGATTTCGATTTCCTCTGTTTCTGTTGCTGTTGTTGGAGCTTCTTCTGTTGAGTATGGTACTCCTTCGCGGCCTTCGAGGTATGCATCTGCTATCTTACCAGCGATGAGAGCTATTGCCCTTATTGCGTCATCGTTCGATGGTATTACGTAGTCAATTGGGTCTGGGTCACAGTTTGTATCAACCATTGCAACTATTGGTATCTTGAGATGATTTGCTTCTTCAACGGCTATCTTTTCTTTCCTCGGGTCGACTATGAAAATAACATCGGGTAAGCTCTTCATGTTTTTGACACCGCCGAGGTTCTTTCTTAGTTTTTCAAGTTTCTTTCTGAGTTTGCTTTGTTCTTTCTTTGGGAGCTTGTCGAGTTCACCATTTGCTTCCATTTCCTCAAGTTCGATGAGCTTTTGAATCCTTGTCTGAATCGTGGAGAAGTTTGTCAAAAGTCCACCGAGCCATCTGTTGTTAACGTAGAATCCGCCACATCTTTCAGCTTCGTTCTTAATGACCTGTTGTGCCTGTTTCTTTGTTCCAACAAAAAGGATAGTTCCACCTTTGCTTGCAACGTCTCTGACGAAATCGTAAGCTTCATCGAGTAGTTTGACGGTCTTTTGCAAATCGATAATGTAGATACCTTTTCTTGCACCGTAAATATACGGCTTCATCTTTGGGTTCCATCTTTGCGTTCTGTGTCCAAAGTGGACACCCGCTTCCAAAAGTTGTTTCATCGTTACTACTGGCATACCGACACCTCCATGATTTGGTTTTATCCTCCGCCCCCTTGACCCACCGACCTTGCAAAGTTGTGCAAGGCACCGAGGTGGGAAACGGGTTGGCGTGTGGATTGGGATATATTGTTTAACGCATTCGAATTTTATCATATATTTTTTGTTCGTCAAGTATTTGCTATTACGGACCGAAAAACCGTGATTAAAGGGTAATTAGGTATTTTTTCTGAGAGTAAAATGTGATAAAATAAAAAATAGGATTCTCTACTCGATGTTCGGGGGAGGGCAAAGTAGGAAATGAAGAGAAAAGCAACGATGGAAGTTAAAAAGCTGAAGGTGTTTATCTTTTTCTTTTATTTGTTTTTGGCTTCTACACTTTTGTTTTCGACGATGAAGATAGGTTACTACGATAACTACCCGCTAACTTACGACGAGAATGGTAAGCCTATGGGTTTGTTCATAGACGTGCTCAAAAAGGCAGGAGTGTTAGGAAGTTACAGTGTAGAATTCATTTTTGGTGAATTTGCTGATCTCATGCAACAATTGAATAAAGGTTATATTGACATGGTCGTTTGTGTTGCGCATACGCCAGAACGTGAGAAATTATATTCGTTTAACGCAGAACCTGTAATTATGAACTGGGGTGTGCTTGTTAGTTTTAAAACGCTCGAAGATATAAGGGAGATAGATGGGAAAAATGTTGCTGTTAACCGTGGGGATATATACTATCAAAAGTTTTTGGAGATTGCTCAATCGTTTGATATAAAACCAAACTATGTGGGATACGACACATACGAGAATGTGATAAGAGCTGTTAACAATGGACAAGCGATAGCAGGTGTTGTTAGTAGGTTAGCTTATCTTGTCAACAGCACCGAGTATCCGAAAGTTAGGGCAACGTCCTTTATTT
Organism: Fervidobacterium sp.; assembly: GCF_059913585.1. Lineage (NCBI taxonomy): Bacteria > Thermotogati > Thermotogota > Thermotogae > Thermotogales > Fervidobacteriaceae > Fervidobacterium > Fervidobacterium sp. The sequence continues at coordinate 287,840 of NZ_DBOLZL010000014.1, read as the reverse complement.
TTAGTCCTGTTCAGCTCAAGTTTGCAATTCGCAAAGGTTCTGAAATTGCTAACAAAGATATTTTAGAAAAGATTGATAAGACGGTTGCTTTTATGAAAGCTTCTGGCGAGTTGGATAAGATTTTCAATTCATATTTTGGAATTTCAAGAAGGGCTGGAAGACAAGGTTTTCAGATGTATTTGATAGTAATATTTATAGGAATTTACGTACTTACCATTGTTGGCTTTATGCATGTAATAAAACTTCAAAAAACTCGCTACGAAGCAGCTTTAGAGGTAAATAAACAAGCTATATTGAAAGAAAGCATTCTCGACGAGAGCAGAGGGATTTACAGTTACAGTATCGGAGTAGAAATGTTGAAAAAGTACATGGAACTTTCGAAGCGTGAGAATCAGTCGCTCGGAGTTGTTGTTTTGGAGTTTGGTGGAAAGAATTGTGAAGAGAGTATTGGAAAGGTTGAAAGCATACTTAGGCAGAATATAAAAGAAGGCGATATTATAATTCACATATCACAAAATACATATGCACTGGTCCTTTACAGATATGGTGTTTTCTTTGCGGAGCATTTTAGAAAGAGGCTAACAGATTCTTTGAAGAAAAGCAATGTAGATTGTGATATTAGCATCGGTTTTGCAAAGTTTCTTCCTGAAAAAAACATATCAGCGGAAGCCCTCGTATATGAGGCAACCGCTGAAATGGAAAGAGATAAAGAATTCAAGAAAAAGATGAATATAGAGTGAGAGAATAATTCAATCATCTTAATTTTTCCCAAACTTTACGTATTTCATCACCGTTTTCTTTAAATACTTCCAATACCTTTGGTGAAAAATGAGATGGAAGTGTTCGACCATCACCTTTGAAGATGATTTCCAGTGCCTCTTCGTGGGTCATACCTTTCTTGTATGGTCTGTCGGAACGCAGTGCATCGTAGACGTCGACGATTTTTACAATCTGCGCTTCAATCGGTATTTCTTCTTCTATTAAACCGAATGGATAACCTGTTCCATCGTAATTCTCATGATGATACAGTGCGATGTTTAACGCGGTTTCAAAACCGGGAACATCCAGGATTCTTTTTGCATAGATTGTATGTTTTTTCATTTCCTCCCATTCTTCTGGTGTTAGCTTTCCAGGTTTTAGCAGGATTTCCTTTGGTATGAAAATCTTTCCTATATCATGCAAACTTGCAAACATGTTTATCTCTTCAATTTTTTCTTCTGACAAATTCAACTTTTCAGCAAGTAATTTGGAGAGGTGTTTCACCCTATATATATGCTGACCTGTATTTTCGTCATAGCCTTCTGCAATAACAGCCAGTTTTTCGGAGATGTTAACCAAAAGTCTTTTGAATTCCTCGCTTTTGAGCCTTATTTCATCGTAAGAACGCATAAGTTCTTGGTTTGTTGCCTCTAATTCCTCCATAGTTGCGCTCAGTTCTTGTAAGATTGCCGAGAGAGTTTCATAGAATTCCTGGGTTTCAACCAAGTTAAAGTTGCCTGCAGGTGGTAAAGTGCCCGTGTTTCCAATTTCTCTTACGGCAATGGAGAGCTTGTTCAAATCTGAAGCGAAAGGTTTTAGAGTTTCTTGTGTGGAAAAGAGTGTAAAAATAACTACGGTTAGTATAAACGCAAGCAAATAAGTGAAGACGTAGAGTAAAACTTTTCGGAAATCGAAAACAACTTTGAGATAAATTGGAACAGTTAATTCTCCGTGGGAAGAAAAAACGTAAGCTTTGTAAAATATAGATTTTGGCCAATCTTTTTTCAAATACTGGTCCTTAAAGCCTTCCGCAATTATTGGATCAGCTACTTTTTTGGAGGTATCCAACCTGTTTTCGTAATCAACGTATATTGCGATTTCAGAAACATTTCCTGCGGATAGGTTTACCAATCCTTTTACAAATCCTTCATATAACCTTGGATTTAGGTATAACGTGAAAAGAAGATATTCTGTTTCAGAGAGCTGTAACCACAGGTATTTCACCATACGCGATGTCCCTGGAACAAATCCTGTAAGAATTGATATGGAATTTGTGGAATAAACTGTAGGTTTAAATCCAATATTTTTTACGGTTGCCAGATAACCTGTTGCGTTCAAAACTTCTCCTTTAGTGTTCAACAAGCCAATATCTATATCAACGAAGACGTTTGGAATACTGTATAACACGGTTTGTGAAAGTTGCTTTTTAATGCTTTCTAAGGCTTCATTTTTATTTAAGTTGCCGATAAGTTCCTTGGCTAAAGGAAGATTGGCCCTTATGTAATCTTCCAACTCTTCATCATGATGCGAAACTATCGTATTGAATGTATCAAGAAAATTTCTAAACGCTATGTCTATCTTTTCAAAATGTGTCCTCGAACTTTCAGTGCTATAAAATCTTGTCCAAATCAACGCACCAACGAAAACGAATAAAGTAACTGAAACTGCGATTAGAATGTTTCGTATGAGGATACTCTTCTTCAGCTGGTCAATCCTCTGCATTACTATCGCTCCCTCTTGTTTAAATGTATTTATCTGAAACAAGTTACTTCTGAGATTTTTTCAGAATTCTTACCCTATCTGGGTTTTCGTAGTTTAAACAACATCCACTTCCAAAGAGCCTAATCTCAAGTTTTTGTGATTCTTCGAATGCATTTATCTCTTCGTATTTACTACACAGGTTATCCTCAGTTAAGTACTTACATTGGTTTTTCTCGTAGTCCCATTCACCGTAGTAACAAACGGTATGTTTGCAGCACCAACCACACTTTACACATGGTGGACATGCCGTGTGTTTTGCTTCATCTAACATTTTTTCAAGTTGTTCTACAAAATCATCCGACAACGGTTCGGAGCCATTCATGAGCTTATTCCCTCTCTTTAAATTTCAAGAATATCGGAGCACCTGTGAATGGGTCTATTTGCTCCCTTATTGTTTTCCTTATCGCATTTTGGAAGCTTTCAGGAACTTCTAATTTGTTCACGAAAAACAAAAACGTTGGTGGACGTATGTCAACTTGCAAACCGTAGTAAAGCTTTAGTCCGTGAGGTGGTTTGGCTATCATCCTTTGGATAGCAGCGTTTACTGCACTTGTCGGGACTTTTTTGTGGAGGGAATCGTATGCTGTGTTGATTGCTCTTATCAACTCTTTGTATCCAACACGATTTATCGCACTTGTAAAGACAACTGGTGCAAAGTCTACGAAATAAAGTTTTTCATTGAACTGGTCAATAAAATCTTTGATTCTTTTGTCTGCATGTTTAATCAAGTCCCATTTGTTAAATACAACTACAATACCTTTACCGTTCTTTTCTGCAAGTCCTGCTATCCTTTGGTCCTGTCTTGTTATACCTTCAGTAGAATCAATGACCAAGACAACAACGTCGGAACGTTCAATAGCGTCTATCGTTCTGAAAGTGCTAACACGTTCTATAAAGTCTTCAATTCTGCTCTTTTTTCTCAAACCAGCTGTATCGACAAAGAGGTAACTTTTATCGCCTATCTTGACGATCTCGTCTATTGTGTCGCGTGTTGTTCCAGCAATTGGTGTAACTAATGCACGCTCTTCTTTCACAATCATGTTGAAGAGCGAAGATTTACCCGCGTTAGGTCTGCCAACAATTGTAACCCTTATGAGGTTTTCAAATTTTGGAGTCTTACTTAGGTCATATCCTTTTTCTTCAAGCTTGGTGATAATCAGTTCAACCAATTCGTCCAGATTCTTGCTTTGTTCTGCAGAAACTGGGAAGGGTTCACCAAATCCCAAGCTGAAAAGTTCTGGATAAACCTTTGAATAGTTCTTTTCACTTTCAGACTTGTTGGCAACCAAGATAACTTCGACCCCGGATTTCCTGAGCATGTCGGCGATTGTGTAGTCTTCTGAGGAAAGTCCATTCTTTCCATCGACAACGAAAAGTATCAAATCGCTTTCTTGCAAAGCTTTGAGTGTGAATTCTTTACTTTTTTCATAAATTTCGTCTTCTTTTCCTTCAAAGATTCCACAAGTATCCACCAATTGGAATGTTTTGTCAGAATAAACGACGCGGTCAATGACCGCGTCTCTTGTGGTCCCTTGCTCATCTGCAACTATCGATTTTCTCTTACCGATGAGTTTATTAAAAAGTGTTGATTTTCCAACATTGCTTTTTCCAACTATCAACACCGTTGGTGTTTTTGATATGTCTACAGTTTTACTCACTTGTTGAACTTGTTCCTCAGTCTTTACTTGTTCCTGTTTCTGATTCCTTGGATTCAATGGCATCTTCTAATTTTCCCTCCATACTTACTTTCGCTATGTTTGTCTCCTCTGTTGACTTTGCACTTTTCAAAGCGTTTTCATCTTCGTAAGCTTTCGGACTGACGATAATTTTATAGATATCTTTTTGTGGTTCGAGTTTGATAATTTTGCCAGTAACTTCATCACCGATGTTCAAATTATCGTATACTTGAGTTTTTGGTATGTAGACCTCCACACCTTCGCAAAGTCCGATGTAACCTTTGTCAACAGCTTTTATTATTTTTGCGGTTACTGTATCTCCTTCCTTGTGGCTCTTTGCAAATTTTTCCCAGGGGTTTTCCTTCGCTTTCCTAATGCTAACCCTTATCTTTTTGTTATCTTTGTCGATTGAGAGTATCTGGAATTTTACTATGTCGCCTTCTTTTATCACGTCTTCAATTTTATCAACAAAGTTCCAGCATATCTCTGAAATGTTGCAGAAACCAGTAACGTTAGGTTCTAGTTCGACTATGACTCCGTTTGGCAATACCTTAATAACTTTACCAGTGGCTATACTACCCTCTGGATATTTTTGCTCAACTTTATCCCAAGGATTCCCTTCAACGGATTTATAGCTCAACACTATTCTTCGCTTTTCAGGGACGATTTCAAGAATCTGTAACTTAACTGCATCCCCGACAGCAACAACATCCGTGATTTTCCCCGGTTTACCCCAGAAGATTTCAGATATTGGCACAAGTCCTTCAATACCATCATCTATCTTTGCGAAGAATCCGAAGGGTTTTATCGATGTGACGATGCCTGAGACTTGTTGACCGACCTGGAATTTCTTGGTCACGTTTTCCCATGGATCTGGCATCAGGGCTTTGAGGCTGAGCGTTATTCTTCTTTTTTCTTGGTCGAGCTCTTTGATTTGGAATTTCATGACTTTTCCTGTAGTTAGGACATCACTTGCTTTAACAGAGCTGTTATACGAAACTTCGCCATTTGGTAAGAATCCTGTTAAAACCCCACCTATTTTGACAAATGCGCCACGTTCATCAATGGTTTCAACAATGCCTTCGATGACATCACCTTGTTTTTTTGTCTGGAAGAATTCCTCGATGAGTTTTTGGAAAAGTCTCTTTCTGGAAACTACGACGTTGGTTTTTCTACCCCGTTGTTCAAAATTTATAACCACAAAGTGCATTTTTTCTCTTGGCAATTCTTCTCCTTCTTTTAGGTTGGACTCGCTACCTGGAAGGAATGCTTCTACGACATTCTCAATGAGGACTCTGTATCCACCTTTAATCCTTTCGAGTATTCTTCCAGTAACTGTTTTGCCTTCTTTAAATGCGATGAATATATCTTCCATAACTTTCCTTTGCATCGGTTTCTTTTCCGAAAGGATTGCTGTTCCTTCTTCCTCGTTGAATTTTTCTATTCTAACAAGGATTTTTTGGCCTACTTTGTATTCCGAAAGTTCTTTGTAAAGTTCTTCAAGAGGTACAACTCCTGTTCCTTTCCATCCAAAGTCTACGGTTAATCCTGTTGGTGTGACTTCTGTTACGATTCCTTCCACTATACGCCCCTTCCCCACACGATTCTGTTCCATCGCTTTTTCGGATTCGTTAAGAAGTTCTTCAAATGATGGTTCGCTTTGGCCTTCTAACTGTTCAAAGTTGACCTGTTCTCCTTTAACAGTGTTGTTGAGTTTTTCAAATTCCGCCATGAAAAGTTCCCTCCCACCGTATTTTTCAAGAATATATTTAACGATGTTGTTGACATCGTTATTCGATGTAGAAGTACCACTCAAAATACCAACCTTTGAATTAGTGTTCGAAAGAATTTCAGAAAGCTTTGAGTTAACAGAAATCAAACTTTTCAATTCTTCAATATCCTCAACATGAACAGCGTTACCCTTTTTTTCTAAGGCAATCTCGTAAAGTTTCTTCGTGTTAGAGCTATTCTTTCCCCCTATTACAATTGTTAAATCACACATTTCACCAAATTTTTTCGCAATATCTTCTCGTTCAATGGTGACGTTGCATATGGTGTTGTAAATATTGAATTCTGAGTCGGGGTTCAGTGTTTTCATCGATTTTACAAACTGCTCGTAACCATCTTTAGAACTTGTCGTCTGGCTTATGATTGCCCATTTTCCAGGTTCAATGCGGACAGGCATTTTTGTAATTATTGCGTCTTCGACATGTCCTTTTAGTGCAATCATTTCTGCATGATGTGGATTGCCGTAAGCAATAATTTTGAACCCATCGGCTCTAAGTTTTTCAGCGAGTTTGAAGACGTTCAAAACTATTGGGCATGTTAAATCAATTATTTGGTATTTCTTTGAAACTTCACTTAACACCTTTGGTGGTAACCCATGGGCTCTAACAACAAATATAGTATCTTTAAAACCAACATCTTCCTCGACCATCAAACCGAGCTCTTTGAGGTGGTTCATAACATTTTTGTTATGAACTATCTCACCGTCGGTAAGAACATTCTTCCCTTCGCGAAGCAACTCTTTGACCCTTTCAACAGCTCTTTCAACGCCAAAGCAAAATCCAACAGGTCCGATTATTACATTTGGCATAACTACTTCACCTTACTACCTTTTTCAAATTTAAACTGCAGCGTTCTTTAACTATTTCCAGAATCTTTTGAACTACCTCTTCAACACTTAGGTTGGAAGAATCAATTTCAATAGCGTCCTCTGCCTTAACCAAAGGTGCTATTTCTCTCGAAGAGTCGAGTTTGTCTCTCTCTATTATTTGTTTAAGGAGCTCGTCGTAACTAACTTCTAGACCTTTGCTTTTGAGTTCTTCGTATCTTCTTCTTGCCCTGACTTCTGGAGAGGCGATGAGGAAAATCTTGACTTGAGCGTCTGGCATGACAACGGTGCCTATATCACGCCCTTCGGCAACGATGCTCCTTGTTGCACAGATTTCTTTTTGAATCTTCGTTAAAAATTTTCTTACTACGGGGTTTGCACCGTAATGTGAAGCGTAAATACCAGCTTCTGCCGTCCGAATTTCGTCTCCCACTTGCTTACCATTTAAATAGTATTTCCCATCTTTGTATTCTATCGAAACACTACTTAACGTCTTTTCAATTTCTTCCGTTGAATCTGGACTCACACCGCAGTCATGAAGATAAAGCCCAACGATACGATACATTGCGCCTGTATCAAGGTAGTCAATTCCCAACCTTTTGGCAACCTCTCTTGCAACAGTAGTCTTTCCCGAGCCGGCTGGTCCGTCTATTGCAATCTTACAGTGCAATTTATCATGCCTCCTCAACAGTCTGCACAATTTTGAATACTCTATCAAGCCTCGTCATTTCGAATATTCTCATAACGGTCTGTTTGAGTGAGGCAAGAACGAGTTCTTTTTCAGCCATTCTGGCATCTTTGTAGAGTGCAACCAAGCTACCAAGTCCCGCACTGTCAATATAATTTACTTCCGACATATCAAGAACGATTTTCGATAGCTTTGTTTCATTTATGGCATCTTTGAGAAACTTTTTGACTTCTCCTGAATGGTACGCGTCTATCTCGCCATGAACAGAGATAATCAGTTTGTCCTTCTCTTCCCTTTTGTCAAATTTAATAGCCATAGACACACCTCCCGTTGTTAGTGGTATTCCAAGGTTTTACATCATTGTTTCAAGGAAATTCCAAGCTCTTCAAGCTGTTTTTGTGAAACTATTGATGGTGCGTTGGTTAATAGACAAGTGCCACTGGATGTTTTTGGGAATGCGATAACTTCTCGTATACTGTCTGCACCAACAGCTATTGTAACTAGTCTGTCCAGTCCAAATGCAATTCCTCCATGCGGAGGCACACCGTATTTAAGTGCTTCCAAGAAGAACCCAAATTTTTCCTCCATCTCTTCTTTTGTCAAACCAATTATATCAAAAACTTTCTCTTGTATATCCTTCCTGTGAATTCTTATACTTCCACCGCCGACTTCATAGCCATTTATAACCATATCATATGCATGTGCTCTGATTTTTGAAAGTTCCACACCGTTTTCTAAATCTTCTACGTATGGCATTGTGAATGGATGATGTCGAGCGACAAATCTATTTTCTTCTTCGCTCCATTCGAGGAATGGAAAGTCTACAATCCAAAGGGCATCGAAACCTTCCACTTTGAAGTGCTCTTTTCCTATCTTCAGCCTTAGGGCACCCAGTGCTTCGTTCAACCTTTCTCTGTTATCGTGTGCTGCAAGTATGAAAACGTCTCCTTCTTTCATTTCAAAGGTCTTTGAGATTTCCAAATATTCATTTTCTAAATACTTTGCTGTGGTGGATACAATTTGACCATTTTCGATTTTAAACCAAAGAATGCCACCTAAACCAAAAGTCTTTACAAAATCTGAGTATTCATCAGCTAATTTTCTACTCATAGGTATGTGTGTTTTAAAACCTTTTACAAAACCACCTTTTGAAAGAACGTCTGCCACGATTTTGAATTGCGTATTATTGAAGTGATTTGTTAGGTCTTGTAGTTCCATTCCATACCTTCGGTCAGGCTTGTCTGACCCATATTTTTCCATCGCTTCTTCATATGGGATTCTATCGAATTTTTCGGGAAGGTTTATCCCCACCTTTGAGTAAATGTATCTTATCAGGTCTTCGGCGAGCTTCAGGACATCTTCCATATGGACAAAAGACATTTCTATATCAATTTGGGTGAATTCAGGTTGTCTATCTGCTCTCAGGTCTTCATCGCGGAAACAACGCACTATTTGGAAATATTTATCCATACCTGAAATCATGAGTATTTGTTTAAATAATTGTGGGCTTTGTGGGAGAGCATAGAACGTGCCCTTTTTCAAACGAGATGGGACAAGGAAGTCCCTCGCACCTTCTGGGGTGCTCTTTGTAAGGTATGGAGTTTCAATCTCTAGAAAATCTTTACTTGTTAAGAATTCTCTGGCATGGAACGCCATTTTGTGCCTGACAATGAGGTTGTTTGCCATCTTCGGATTTCGAAGGTCCAAGTATCTGTATTTCAAACGTATTTCTTCTGAAACTTCATCACCAGGATAAAACGGAGGCAGTTCGGATTTTGAGAGAATTTCGATTTTTTCAGCGAGGATTTCTATCTCTCCAGTTGGTTCAGGTGTCACCGCTTCCTTTGGTCTTGCTCGAACAGTGCCTTCAACGTTGATAACGTCCTCTCTGGAAATTGTATTGACAATCGAATAAACTGGTGAATCTGGGTTTACAACAACCTGCGTTTTCCCGTACCTATCTCTGAGGACTATGAACTTGACACCGCCAAGGTCTCTAATTCTGTCAACCCAACCCGCGAGTTTTACTTGCTTTCCTTCGTCTTTTAAGCGGAGCTCACCACAGTTGTGAGTTCGATACATCTATTTACCTCCCTTTGGTTTTCGCTTTCTTTTTACTTTTTCGAAGATTTGTATGATTCCCAGTCTTGCAAGAATCTCTTTATCCCAACATCTGTTAATGGATGCATAAACATTTTCTTAAGCACGTCGAATGGAACTGTTGCTATGTCTACGCCTATGAGTGCAGCTTCTACAACATGCATTGGGTGTCTTATACTTGCGGCAATTACTTCTGTTTCAAAGCCGTAATTAACGAAAATTTGCATGATTTCTTCTAGCAGTTTCAATCCATCGTTACCGTTGTCATCTATTCTTCCTACGAAAGGACTAACATACGTTGCACCAGCTTTCGCTGCGAGTAAAGCTTGGTTTGCACTAAAAACAAGTGTCACATTTGTTTTTATGCCTTCGGCTGATAGTATCTTCACAGCTTTTATTCCATCAGGGGTCATTGGGATTTTTACAACAACATGTTCGTCGATTGCGGCAAGTTTTCTAGCCTCTTCGACCATACCTTCCCAGTTCAAGGAGATAACCTCAGCAGAGACTGGTCCTTGGACAAGCTCGCATATTTCCTTTATACGCTTTTCAAAATCTGCTCCTTCTTTTGCTATTAGAGTTGGGTTTGTTGTAACCCCATCGACTATTCCCCACTCCACTCCCTGCCTTATCTCCTCAAGATTCGCTGTATCGAGAAAAATCTTCATATCAAGCCACCCCCTGTCGAAGACTTAGATGAACCAAAACCTTTGGTAAGATTATACCATACTTGTTTTAACTTTTAAAAGCCTGACTTAAACTTTTTGCTGTTAAGTTCGTTATAAACCTCTTCTTTACCAAATTTTATACTTTCGTTTAGAGCGCATGTGTATCTATCGTTACCGTGGTAAAGTAGCAGGGATTTAGAGAGTCCATTGTCGTAGTATGTTTTATCGTAATGTATTCCAACGATTTCTCCGACGTATAATATGTGGTCTCCGTAAGTTCTGTGGTCTACAATTTTGCACTCATAACAAGCTATTGCGTTTTCTAAAACGGGCACATGCAGAACTTTTCCATCGAAATATTTTAGTTCGAATGTTTTAACTTTATCCAACTCCCTTCCCGATGTTCTTCCGACAAAGCCGGCAATTTTGTAATCTTCGAATTTCAGAAAATTGACAGAAAATGCATCTGTTTGTTTTATAAGCTCGTTTGTGTATCTTTTTGGCGAGATTAAGATACCATAAAGTGGTGGGTCAAAGGAAAGTTGTGTATGCCATGCGGCGGACATGAAATTTACTTTTTCGGCAACCTTGACTCCTATTATAGCAACAGGGAATGGGTAATGATAATAATATTTACCACTGCTTAGTTCAAATGTTAATCTGCTCATCCTCTTCCCTCCCCAAGTTGTTTTAGCTAAATTTTCTTTTCATTTGCTTTATTATCAATTTTAACACACAACGGTGTATTTTGTTGAATATGTGATATAATTTCATCGAAAGAGCAAGGAGGTGTTTGCATTGGAAGAGAGGCTTTTGGACTTTGAGAAGTTTAAAAAAATGACACTCAAAGAAGCTATTCAATTTGCAAAGAGTGATGATTCAGGCGCACTTGTGAAAAGTGCATTAGAAGTTATTGAAAAGGAAGATAAAATTTTGAATGCGTTTATAAGTGTAAATAAACAAGCTCCAAGTGGAGTTCCTATAGGGATAAAGGATAACATAAATGTGCAAGGGATTGAAACTACCTGTGCATCAAAGATATTGAAAGGTTACATTGCCACTTACGATGCTACGGTCGTGAAGAAACTCAAAGAAAACGGATTTTCCATTGTTGGGAAGACTAATCTCGATGAGTTTGCAATGGGTGCGAGCACGGAATACTCTGCCTTTGGACCCACAAGAAATCCACACGACACGGAAAGAGTGGCTGGCGGAAGTAGCGGAGGGTCGGCTGCAGCTGTGGCATCTGGAGAAGTAGTTGCGGCACTTGGGAGTGACACAGGAGGCTCGATTAGACAACCTGCAGCCCTTTGTGGCGTCGTAGGTTTTAAACCATCATACGGTTTGGTCTCACGATATGGACTTGTCGCTTTTGCTTCTTCACTGGACCAAATAGGACCTATCACAAAAACGGTTGAAGATAGTGCGATATTGATGAACATAATCGCAGGGAAAGATGAAAACGACTCTACAACAGTTGATAGAAACATCGATTTTACGCAGTTCATAGGGAAAGAATTGCCAAAGATGAAAATTGCCGTTGCCAAACAGTCTTTCAATGAAGGAGTTGAAGATGGCGTAAAAGAAAAGGTGAATGAATTCATTAAATTCGTAGAGAGCTTAGGACATTCGGTGGATATAGTTGATTTAGACGAAATCAAATATTCAGTTGCCACGTACTACATAATAGCCCCTGCGGAGGTAAGTTCAAACCTTTCGAGATTCGATGGGGTGAAATACGGTTTAAGGGTTTCAGCAGAAGGGTTAAGAGAGATGTATGAAAAGACCCGAGGAATGGGGTTTGGTGACGAGGTGAAAAGAAGGATACTAATTGGAACATTTACACTTAGCGCTGCTTACTACGATGCGTATTTCGAAAAGGCTCAGAAAGTTAGAAGAAAGATATCGATGAAGCTCAACAGCGTTTTTGAGCAATACGACTTTATTGTTACACCCACATCTCCTATTGTTGCTTTTAAAATAGGTTCTGTTAGTGACCCGCTTGTGTATTATATGATGGACATATTCACAATCCCTGCAAATCTTGCTGGATTGCCAGCAATTAGCATTCCTTTTGGTAAAGTGGAACATCTACCCGTTGGCATCCAAATAATGGGTCCAAGATTTTCTGATGCCAAAGTCTTAGGGTTTGCCGATTACATTGAAAGGCATTTAAAAGAAAAAGGACTTTAAATGCCAAGGAGGTTGAATGTTGGATGGAAAAGGCGAATAGATATAAGCCGGTTATAGGGCTTGAAATACATGTTCAATTGAGCACAAAAACGAAAGCATTTTGCAACTGTAGTGCAGATGTATTCGATTTGGAACCTAATACTTCGATATGTCCCGTATGCACGGGTCAACCTGGTGCTTTGCCTGTGCCGTCAATGGAGATGTTTGAGTTAGGAGTTAAGTTAGGATTGGCTTTGAATTGTAAGATAAACAGGTACTCAAGATTTGACAGGAAGAACTATTTCTATCCAGACTTGCCAAAGGGGTACCAAATTACTCAGTTCTTTTATCCACTTGCGGAACACGGATTTTTGGAAGTTGAAGGTAAAAAGATTCGAATAAGAAGAATACATTTAGAAGAGGATGCCGGAAAGTTGATGCATGCTGGAGATAACATCACTGAAGCTGATTACTCGCTTGTTGACATGAACAGATGTGGAGTACCATTAGCTGAAATTGTTACTGAACCTGATATAGAGTCTCCAGAGCAAGCAAGGATATTTATGGAGAAGCTGAGAAGCATTTTGAGATATATAGGCGTAAGTAGCGGAGATATGGAAAAAGGAGCTATGCGTTGCGATGCAAATATCTCAGTTGTTGACACTCTAACAGGAAAGCAAAGCAATAAAGTAGAGGTCAAAAACATGAACTCTTTTAAGTTTGTTGAAAAGGCTCTTGAATACGAGTATGAACGCATTGTGGAACATTTGGAAAAAGGGCTAGACGTGGAAAGGGAAACAAGAGGATGGAATTTGAGTACCAAAACAACGGTGAGTATGAGAAGTAAAGAAGAAGCGCACGATTACAGATACTTTCCAGAACCGGATATACCTCCAGTCGTGCTTGATGATAAATTTATTGAGAAAATCAAAGCAACAATTGGTGAGTTACCAGAGCAAAGGCTCAAAAGATTTGTAGAAAGTTACGGTTTGAACACGAAAGAAGCATGGGCACTCGTTGAAGACAAAGAGATTGGTGACTTGTACGAAGAAGCTGTGAAAAAAGTAGGTGAACCTAAAGAGGTTGCAAACTGGTTCTTAACAGAGCTCTTCAGATTGTATGGCGAGTACGAAAAGGAAAAGTTGTTTGTAAGTGCAGAAACGTTTGTAGAAATTATCGGCTTGATAAAGGCTGGAACCATTTCAAGGAACATGGCAAAGGATGTGTTCCAGGAATCATTGCTCACAAGGAAGATGCCTAAACAGATAGTTGAAGAAAAAGGTTTGAAACAGATAGATGACACCGTGTTGATAGAACAAATTGCAAGAAAAGTTATCGAGAGCCATCCAAAAGAGGTTGAGACTTTCAAAGCTGGGAAAGAAGGCCTGTTTGGTTTCTTCGTTGGACAAGTTATGAAAGAGCTCAAAGGCAAGGCAAATCCAAAGACGGTAAACGAGGTATTGAACAAGCTACTAAGAAACTGAAGTCTATTTTCTTGAAAGGTTTTGAGGGGGGACCGGGATGAATATATGCAAAGGCTTAAGATTTGTGTTACTAATTCTGGTATTCTTGTTTTTTTCACTAACAGCTGGCTTGGGAGACGTAGTTGGAGATATTGGAAACATACTGAAGACTGTAAACCCCGAAATACAGGGTATGTATAAAGCTATTTCGCTCAATGTATGGAATGCATCCTTAGTATACGAAGATTCCAACTGGGCAGTGGGATTGAGGTTGCACGATGAAAATGTCAGGAGTGAGTCTTACAAACTTGGATTTATAACTATGAAGCGCCCGTTAGATAAAAGCTATTTCAACTTACTAACGTTTGTTGGGCAAGTGCAAGGGGTTGCTCTTACGATAGGATATGAAAACTATTCTATACCTGTCACTGGTTTTGAAAAGACTTACTACATTTCCACGAACCAGGTCTTGCAAACGGAATATTCCAAGACATGGTTTTCTTTACCAAGCTTGCCATTTGGTGATATGGTTATAGGACCTTTCTCGTTGAACTACGAAGGTTTTTCGCTCTCAAAATTAGGAAACGAAGAGCCAAAGGTCGAGATAAACATGAAGAGGGGTTACGCTTTAGTCGATACGTTACCTCTTAGCTTTGTGCAGATAGGAAATATCTACTCACTAGGCATTTTTGTGTTTGCGGATAAGTCACTCGAACAAGGGGCGATTGTGAACCTTGGGTGGGATTTCGATGAAGGTAGATTAGTAGGGCTTCTCGGAGGGAGGATATTTATAGACTTCCAGGATTTCAGATTTTTCTTCTCAACGTATGGAACTTACGTTCCATCTTCCCAGAACCTCAAATACGGTGTTTGGTTTAGGTTCCTTTCACCGTTCTCAGGGGATTTGATAATCCAAAACAACGTGGCTTATTTTAGACTCAGGTTTTCTGAATGATTCAATTTGGAGAGGTCGAGTGAGTTGATGCATACCAAGAGGTTTCAAGAAGGATTAGGGTTATACATACATATTCCATTCTGCAAAAGTCGTTGTGTATACTGTGACTTTGTAAGTTTTGTGGATAAAAGCTATGATGAGTATACAGAATATTTACTGAAAGAGATAGAGCTGTATAAAGAGTATCTCAGCGAAGGTGTTGCAACATTATACATAGGTGGCGGAACCCCGAGCATATTTCCACTGCAGAATCTTGCCAGAATAGTTAAGTCCATTTCCATTTATGCAAGAAACGGCTTTCAGGAGTTTACGATAGAGGTCAACCCTGACTCTTTCGATATAAACTTAGCTGTGGAATACAAGGCACTCGGAGTAAATAGACTGAGCATGGGATTGCAGAGTGCAGACGACATTGTGCTGAAAAAGTCTGGTAGGCTGTACGATTTTGAAACATTTTTGAGAAAGTACGACATAGCTCGAAGGTATTTTGACAACGTGAATGTGGATTTTATTGTAGGATTACCTGGAGAAACATGGAAAACCATTCAAGAAAACGTTCGTTTTGTGAGTGATTTTGTACCAGACCACGTTTCCGTTTATATGTTAGAGGTTCATTCCGAAAACGGTGCCGGTATACTAAAAAAACCAGACGAACAGACGTTTCAAAGGTATGATGAGTTCTTAAATGCACTAAAGGCACTTGGATATGAGAGGTATGAGATTTCTAATTTTACCATCAATGGCAAATATTGTTTGCACAATTTAAAGTATTGGTTCAATACAGACTACATAGGTTTGGGTGTTGCCGCAGGTGGTCATATAGGTTTTCTGAGGTATAATAACTTCGAGAAACTGAGTGACTACTTTTTAGCAATCTCAGAAGGTAGATTACCAAGGTCTTACGAAGTATTCAATACACCCGAAAGAGAGGCATTAGAGACACTCTTTATGTCTCTAAGAACAAAATGGGGTTCTGATATTGAATATGTGAAGCGTAAAACAGGTGTAGATCCAAAGGATGTACTCGATATTCTTAAAAGAAGGTTTGAATTTTTTGATGGAGAAAAACTTACAGAGCAAGGAATGGACTTTAGTAACCTATTCTTCGTAACACTTCTTAGTGTTTGGGAGGAGTATTTCAAGTGAGAGCAGAGCTTAAAGTTACATTAGTCACTTATCTTGTGCTCTTTGTTATTGGAGCCTTAGCGATGTATAGCTTGGACCTTGCAAAAGAACAGGTTTTTAATACCTCGAGTAATTTTTTTGTAAAACATGTGGTTACAATGGCTGTTAGTTTGTTTCTCATGTTGATTGTGAAGAATATACCTTTTAGTTTTTATGAAAGGTACGATAAATGGCTTTACGCAATAGGCATTGTTTTGTTGGGGTTGGTATTTGTCTTCCCACCGATAAATGGTGCACACAGATGGATACACATCGGAGGGTTTACATTACAACCTTCCGAGTTTGCTAAAATCATACTAATACTCTATCTATCAATTTACGCCAAAAAACACAAAGCTAAGATGTCTGAAGCCTGGACAGGAATGTTATTGCCGCTTTTTTATGTATTGGTTTACGTTCTTTTGATTATCCTCGAGCCGAATTTAAGCACAGCCATATTTACATTTTTGATAGGCTCAGTTACTTTGTATTACGGGGGCACGAAGTTGAGGTATTTTGTTGTAGCTATTGTAGTGATTGTTGTTGCAGTCATAATTGCTTCAATGACAGGTTTATTACATTCTTACCAACTTGGCAGGTTACGATACTTCTTCAGTGGAGAATTGGCACCGCAGGTCGAGATAGCACTAAAGACATTGAAAAACTCAGGACCAACCGGTGTTGGAATAGGTAACAGCTGGTTGAAGGTTTACGTTCCTGAGGCGGAAAGTGATTTTGTCTTGGCGGTCATTGGTGAAGATTTTGGCTTTTTTGGTATAATCCTTGTTTGTGTGATGTACATGTTCTTGAGTTATTCACTGATGAGGTTGGGAAGTTACATAGAAGACACTGCACTTCGTGTCTTTACTTGGTCGTATGCAACAGTTATACTTTTCCATGTTACAATTAATCTTGGAGTTTTCGCCGGTTTTTTCCCGGTAACCGGTATCCCGCTACCTTTTATAAGCACAGGCGGAAGCTCCATGATGGCTCTTTTGATAGGTTTTGGAATAATACTCTCAGGATTACTTGGAAAAGAAGATAGCGAAAAACGGGAGAACATAAGAATTTCAAAAGAAGGAGAGAGTATTTAAAATATGCTGGACAAGGAAATAGCGCCAGATAGACCCCTAAAGATAGCTGTTGCTGGTGGGGTTACCGGCGGACATCTTTACCCAAATCTTGCAGTGTTAGAGGAATTCCAGAAAAGAGGAGATATAGAAGTACTATATTTTTGTGTTGAAGGTAAAATAGAAGAACGGGTGCTTCCAAAATTTCATCCGGAATTCAAAAGATTAACTGTAAGGGTAAAGGGCTTGCGTAGACCAATATTTCATCCAGAAAATGTGCTAAGGTTTTCGAAGTTGGTGTTAAATTCGGTAATCATAAAAAGAGAACTTGAAAGATTTTCGCCAGATTTTGTCTATGTATCCGGTGGTTATGTGAGTTATCCAGTTGCGTTGGCAGGTAAAAAGCTCGGAGTTCCCGTATACGTCCAAGAACAAAATACCATACCAGGGAAGGCCAACGTTGCTATTTCGAAATTTGCTAAAAAGGTCTTCGTCTCATTTGAAGAATGTGTGGAAAGGTTCCCCCAAGAAGTGCGGGAAAAGATAAGGGTTACTGGTAATCCCATCTGGGCAAGGGAAGGGAAGGTGGAATTAACTCACCCCACGGTGATAGTTATAGGTGGCAGTGGTGGTAGTGAGTTTCTAAACATAATTACGTTAGATGTTGCAAAGTTACTACCAGATGTGCGTTTTATCCTATCTACAGGTGGTAAGAAAGTTGAAGGAGAAGTTCCCGGTAACATTGAAGTTGTGGATTATGTAGAAAATATGTATGCATACTGGCGAAGCGTGGACTTGGCGATAACAAGGGCTGGTGCAACAACTATTTCTGAGCTGATTTACTTCAACGTTCCTGCAGTTGTTGTGCCTTGGGAAGGTGCTACCGAATCTCACCAAGTTGTAAACGCAAAAATAGTTGAAAGACAAGGACTTGGAGTAATGATGAGGGAGAGTGAGTATGAACCTCGCAAGTTGGCTGAAACGATAAAAAAATTACTGGCAAAAGGTAGGAATTTTCAGGAACGCGAAAATCCTGCGAAGAGAATAGTAGATGAGATAGAACAGGACATATTAGCCCTGTGAAAAACAAACAGAATCTACAGCATGGAGGCATAAAAAATGGGATTTGAGAACGGCAAGAGAGAAAAGAGAGAAAAGATACATTTCATAGGTGTTGGCGGTATTGGAATGAGTGCACAAGCGATGCACGAACATTTCAGTGGGAAAGAAGTTTCTGGTAGTGACCCCTACAGTTCTGAAAGAACGCAGTATTTGAGAAGTCTTGGGATAAAGGTTTACGACAAACATGAAGAGACAAATGTAGAAGGCGTGGATGAAGTTGTTATGACCCCCGCTATCTCTAAGGATAACCCGGAATACGTTGCAGCGATTAAGAACAGCATCAAGATAACAATGCGCATAGACCATTTTAGAAGGATTTTGGAACCGTTCAAAGGGTTTGCGGTAACTGGAACAGATGGAAAATCCACAACTACTTCAATGCTTGCAAACACTTTGATAAACCTTGGTGCTGACCCCTATGTTTTCTTAGGTGCGTTGCACAACAAATTGGAGCATGGAAACTATAGAAAAGGTTCGGAAGAAACGAAAGTTGCAGTTTACGAACTTGACGAAAGCCAACCAGGATTTGAGCAATTTTGCCCTGATTATTTAATAATAACAAACATACGTGAGGACCATTTAGAAAACTATCGTGACTTGGAACATTACTACAGTTGTTTTGAAACGCTTATCAAAAATTCGAAGTTCGTGGTCACATTTGCGGATGAAGGCAAGTACAAAGGTCATGCAACATATGGGTTGTATTCTGGTGATTTCAGAATGGTTGAGCGTAAACAAGAAGGTTTCAGGCAGATTGTTACAATAATTACCCCATGGGGAGAGAAAGAACTATTTTTGCCTGTGCCTGGATATCACAACGCTTTAAATGCACTTGCCGTTGTCACTTTACTTTCAAGTATAGGTTACAATATAGATGATGTGTTGAACTCTTTCCATGATTTTACTCTGCCTGGCAGAAGGTTCAACGTAAGTTACGATAGCCCGAGTAGAAAACTTACAATCGTGGATGATTATGCTCACACAGCGGAAGAGGTTGAAGTCCTCTTAAAAACAGCAAAAGAGGTTTATCCTGACAGAAAAGTCGTGGTCATATTCCAACCACACCGTTATACAAGGCTAAAAAGGGAAGTTGAGCGTTTCAGCAAAGTTCTACAGTTAGCTGATGAAATATACGTCACAGAAGTTTATGGGGCATTTGAGAGTAAAAACGGAGTGAGCGCAAGAAAAATTGTGGAAAGTATCCCCAGGGCAATTTTTGTAGAGCAGTTGGATGAATTGAAAAACCTGAAATTCGAAGATGGAGCAGTCTATATGTTCGTCGGTGCAGGGGATATATACAATGTATCACAAGAGATAATAAAAATTTTGAGTGTTCAGTAATATCGATGGTATCGGTGATACCGATGATAAGAGGCAGAACGGTCCCTAAGAATGGGGAGGGTGGTCGGTGGTATTAAAGGAGATTTTTATAAAAGGTTTCAAATCGTTCGCTGATCCTGTTCGATTGGAGGTATCAGATAGAGTAACGGTTGTTGTTGGTCCCAACGGTTCTGGAAAATCAAACGTAGTTGATGCGATACGTTGGGTGCTCGGCGAACAATCTATGAAAGAAATCCGTGCACAAGAGCGCGAAGATGTTGTGTTTTGGGGAAATGAAAAAAGACCACCAGCACAGTATGCTTACGTGGAACTTGTTTTTGAAGACAACGGAAATAAACTCTCTATTGGAAGGGAATTATCACGTGATGGGACTAGTAGGTATCTGCTCAACGGAGATGAAGTAAGGCTTAAAGATTTGAGAGAGCTACTGATGGCACACGGGTTTGGGAAAAACCCGTATTCTATTATTGGTCAAGGTCAAATTGATAAGATAGTATCGGCTACGCCCGAAAGTTTGCGCACAATAATAGAAGAGATTGCTGGAATTGGTATCTATCGAGAAAAGAAGAAAGAAGCACTGGCAAAGCTTGAGACAACTCAAATCAATCTTAGTAGGATAACGGATGTACTTTTTGAAGTTGATAAAAACAGAAAATCACTTTACCTGAAAGCAAAAAGGGCAGAAAGATATCTTGAATATTCTCAGGAATTAGAAAATGTGAAGAAAGAATATTACGGAGGGGTCTACCGTTTAGAAACTCAAAAGCTTGCTGATATGGAAAGTTATTACAATGAGTTGAACGTCTCTTTGAAAGAAAAGCTAAAGCAGCTTGCACAGCTTGAAATGAATTGGTCTACTCTCCGTGAAGAATTCAACCAGATAGACGTGGAAATGGAAAGTTACACAAAAACTTTGGAAGAGTTCAAGATACGAGAAGACCAACTCAGGGAGATTAGAGAGAAATTTACAAAGAAACTCAACGAGCTTGAGAGCAAGTATATTGAGACGACAACACGTCTTGATATGTTGACCGATGAGGCGAATTCGCTGAAAAACAGATACGAGGAAATAAAACTCATCGTCTCGAAAATTACGGAAGAGATAAACGAGAAAGAGTTCGAACTCTCAAAACTCGAAAAAGAAAAGAGCGAAATATACACGCAGTATTCTGAGCAAGAAAAAGAGATACTTAAAAAGAAACAAGAATACGAGGAGATAGAAAAAAGCCTTGCAAAAATCCACAACGAGATAGTCCGATTGACCGAGACAAACCAAGATATCAAGCACCGACTTGAAATGATTCAGAGCCAGAGAATGTCCAAGGAGACAAGAAAGCAAGAGCTGGAGGAAGAGATAAACGACCTTGAGAAGCATTTGCTTGAAATTGTTGAGAAAGAGAACGAACTTGTGAAGGAATTGGAAGTTGTCAAAAGTTCACTGGAAGAGTACAATCAAAGTAAAGAATTGAAAACTCAACAGCTTGATGCGATTGTGCGAAGGCAGAAAGAGATACAAGCAGAAATCGATGTTTTGAATAAGCAAATTTCCGAGTATCAAGGATTTGGGTATTCGATAAGGAAGATATTCGAAAACAAAGACATATTTAAAGGACTCATAGATGTTGTCGCAAATCTTATTGACTTTGATAAATCGCTCTCTACAGCTTACGAAACGCTTTTGGGTGGAGCGGTCCAACACGTTGTTGTAAAGACCGCAGAAGATGCAAAACAAATAATCGAGTTCTTAAAAGCGAGTGAATATGGTCGTGCCACTTTCATACCCTTGGATCTTATAGATGCTTCATTTTCGCCTATTAAAGGTATAGAACACGAGCCAGGATTCATTGGATATGCCGCAAGTCTTGTAAATGTATCAGCAGAATACAAGAACTTACCACTTTATCTATTTGGCAACGATATAATTGTCAAAGATATCGACTGCGCAATAGAGATAAAGAAAAAGTATGAAATCAGGTCAAGGATTGTTACACTCGATGGTGAACTTATCTCAGGACGAGGGGCAATAAGTGGTGGAAAAGCAAAGGAAGACTATTCAAACTCGCTGATAGCAAGAAAGGTTAGACTAAAGACACTCCAAGAGGAACTTGAAAAGTTAGTTGGTGAAAAGGGTAAAATCGAAAAAGAGATTGAAGAAATCAGCAGAGAAATAAAGCAACTTCAGGAAAATATGGCAGTAATAAGGGAAGAACTTGCAAGTGTTTCAAGTAAGTCTCTCTCATCTAAACGCGTGCTTGAAGAACTCCAAAAAGCACTGAGAGATGTTTCAAACGAACTTTCAGACTTAATTAAACTCGAGGCGGAATACAACGGAAAGTACGAAGGAAATATTGCTCGAATAGAATACTTAGAAGAAGAAAGCAAAGTGCTGGAAGAAAAACGAAAGGTTTTACAAGCGGATGTCAGCGAATTTTCAAAAGAACTAGAAGAACATAGGAAAAAACTGGAGATTCTAAACGAAAACATCGCGACACTACGTGCGGAACTAAAAAATCTTGCTGAAAGGAAATTACAATACACAGCTGAGAATGATAGAATAAATAACAGATTGGAAGAGATTGCTAAAGAGATGGCCGATGCTAAGTACAATATATCGCAACTTGAACAGGAAATAAATGAGACGAAGAACTTTTTGATAGAAAACGAAAGGGAACTGGAAAGTTTAAAAGCAACAGCACAGGATATCTTCACAAATATTAGAGAGAGAAAGAGTGGAAAAGAGGAGAAACTACAACAACTCCAGACACTGGAAGAAGAGATAAGCAGAATAAAAAATGAGATAGAATCGACAAGGGAAAGAATCCATGAAACGGATTTGAGAATACAAGAAATTAGGTTCAGAATTTCAAATGTTCCAGAGGAATACAGAAATCCTGTGGAGATAGAACCTGAGAAACTAGATGAACTCGCTCAGCAGATGAAGGATTTGGAGAATAAAATAAAGATGCTCGGCACCGTTGATTTGAGTGCTATTGATGAATACAAGGCTGTTGAAAACGAATACAACGAGCTTGTGAAACAAAAGTTGGACCTGGAAGAGGCAAAAAGGAAGCTGGAAGAACTAATTGAACAGACCGATATTCAAGCAAGAGAGCAATTTTTAAACACCTACAACAGAATTAACACAGCCTTTAAAGGATACATAGAGAACCTGTTCTACGGTGGGACGGGTAGTATGAGATTGATTGATGATGGAAATATATTTGAATCAGGCATAGAAATCGTGGTTTCAAAGGCTGGTAAAAAGGTCCAAAAACTCCAATTACTCTCCGGTGGGGAGAAAGCACTCGTTGGAATTGCACTCATCATGGCGATGCTTGAGTCGAACAAAGGGGTCTTTTACGTTCTTGATGAAGTTGATGCTCCACTTGATGATTACAACTCAGAAAAATTCAGAAGGCTTTTGGAACAACAAAAGTCGCAGTTCATAGTAATAACACACAACAAATTGATTATGGAAGCTGGGGATATTGTGCATGGGGTAACTATGGTTGATGGCATTTCAAAAATCATACAGGTGAAGATGGAGGAGGTAACAGCATGAGGTATCTATACTTTTTGCAACAGTTCTTTGAAAGACTCCCAGCCCCTGCGTTTATCAAAGACAATAAGGGACGTTACTTGTGGATAAATAAAGAACTTGAAAACGTTCTGGGGTTGCCGGAAGAAAAGATTGTAGGAAAGCGCGAGAGCGAGATTTTTGGTATTGAAGAAATTGAGGAAATCGATAGGAAGGTCAAAAGAACAAGAAGAAACCACTCACACGAGATAGTTTACAACGGACGACATTACAACATTCAGAGGATGCCCATCAGACTTGGTGATGGAAACTATGGTGTTGCTGGTGTGATGTTCGATATCACACAAAAAGTTCTTGAACAGAGTTTATATAAACTACTGTCTTTTGTTGAAGAAAAAATTATGGAAGCATTAGGTGAAGCGGACGGAGATATAGTTACTTTTGTGACGTCTTTTTCCAGAAAATTCCATGCACAGTACCCTCATGTCGCTGTTGTTCTTCTAATGGACAACGAGTATCTGATAGGGACAAAAGATGACAAGATTATAGAAAAGGCAAAAGAAATTGATGAGGTTAAGACATTTGTTCACGATAAAAAGACTTACCAAGTCGTTCCTATTGACCGCTTCAAGTTTGTAGTTCACGTGCCAGAACACTATACAAGTATGGCAAGGGCATTGGCTGGATTCTTGGGTTCTTACGTGCTTGCTGCGTTAAAAGTTCTGGAAAACCAAAAGATGTACAAAGATGTTATTGAAAAGCTTAACTCAATTACCAAAATTATCGAGCTCTGGAACAAAACCCAAACACTTGAAGAATACCTAGCACTCATGCTCGGTGAACTTGTAAAAGTTATACCAGAAACGCAAAAAGCTTCTGTATGGCTTTTAGAAAATGATGAATACAAGTGCGTTGCAGTTTATAACTACAGCGACGAAGTTAAGAACCTTGTTATAAAGGTTTCTGAAGACAGTTATGGACCACACATTGGCGAAAACAAAGTTGTGGAGCTGTTGGATGCATATAAGTTAAACAAGGAGAGTAAATACAAAGACATCTGGGAAAAAGCAGGGGTTACGTCTCCGAATTTTATCCCATTAATCGGCAGTGTTAAACTTGGTGATAAAAAGGTAGTTATCATATCTCTTGATAATTTTGAAGGCGCTCGTTTTTCTGAAACGAGTAAAAAAGTTTTGCAGATTTTTGTTGAATTGCTCTCGATATTTTTGTCTTCTAAGGAAAAATAATTGAAAGTAAAAGGAGAGCGGATAATTTGCCATTCCGCCTTGAGAAGTTACTGTCACTAAGGCAAAAAGAAGAAGAGGCTTTAAAAAATGAGCTTAGCAGAATCAGGTCAGAAATAAGAAAGTTAGAAGAAGAGATAGAAAAGATAAACAACTCGAAAAAAATTACAGAAGAACAACTGCGCAGCGGTGTTCAAACCGGTGCGCAAGTTGCTTTTTTAATCTACCTTGTTCACATGTACGACGAACATTTGAAGAGGCTAAAATTGAAGCTGAGTAACCTTCGTAAGATGGAAGAAGAAACTTTAAGGGCTTATCTTGAAAAACGAACTGAGCGTAGAAGTTTTGAAAAGCTCAAAGAAAGATATATCAAAGCACAGTTGCTGGAAGCAGACAGAAAAGAAAGGAAAATAATAGATGAAGTGGCTCTGCAAAAGTACATAAAAAGCTTAGAAGGACGTTGAAGAACCGTGCTGAGTGAGA
This sequence comes from Fervidobacterium sp., assembly GCF_059913585.1. NCBI lineage: Bacteria > Thermotogati > Thermotogota > Thermotogae > Thermotogales > Fervidobacteriaceae > Fervidobacterium > Fervidobacterium sp. The sequence goes on along the minus strand of NZ_DBOLZL010000014.1, from coordinate 263,022 downwards.
GGTGTTTAACGTTTAAATATGCTTGAACTCACGAAGATAATATCTGCTTTTATCATCTTTCCAGGATTTTTCGTTACGTTTTTTGCAATTTTAGCATTTTATTTTTCTCTTCAGAACAAAAAGACATCAAAACCGCTGAGAAGTGATTGGTTACCTATTTTATTCCTTTCACTATCTTTGTTCTTTTACTTAGCTTCCTCTACTTGGTTTGTGAATTTCTTTTCTAAAGTTATATATACTCCGAATACAGAAGACAAAGGAGATTACATTGTCGTTCTTGGTGGAGGAATTGATGAATACTCTGGAAATATTGAGATAGGTAAACACACGCTTAGAAGGTTGTATAAGGGGTATTTACTTTACAAATCAAAGCCAAGAAAGATTGTCGTTACAGGTGGAGTAGTTTCAAAAGGTATCCCCGAAGCGTTTGTTATGAAAGATGTGCTAATCTCATTTGGTGTGCCTGAGGAAGATATTATCGTTGAAGACAAAGCCAGGAACACGTTCCAAAACGCCCAGTATACTTACAGTATAATTGGAGATAGAACTATTACTCTTGTGACGAGTGTAACACATATGAAGAGAAGTTTGCTATCGTTCAGGAAATTTTTCAAGGAAGTTTACCACGTTCAAAGCGATGTGCCTCTTGATTTTCGAAATACCTTTCTAGATTACATACCTACATACAATGCTTTTTACGCGTTTTGTAATGTAGTATACGAACTCGTTGGACTTCTCCAGTATTCGCTTTTTAGGAATTAGTCAGGTGTTTCGATTTTTTATTATTAGAAAGGGGAGATACTGTGTTCCCACTATATGACACAATTCCAAGTTTGAGAAAACCTGTTGTGAATTATATGATTGTGATGACTAATATTCTTGTTTTTCTCTATGAGCTAACATTATTTTGGGACCCAGAACTTCTTCAGGAATTTTTCTATGCATTCGGATTTGTTCCAGAGCGTATGTTCTATGCTTTCCCCGTCTTGCAGACTTTCACACATATGTTTGTCCATGGTGGATGGTCGCATATAATCGGCAACATGTGGTTTTTAAAGATATTCGGCGACAATGTCGAAGATGCTATGGGACATTTTAAATTCTTTCTGTTTTATATAACAGGTGGAATTTTTGCTTTGTTCTTCCACGTAGTATTTAACCCATTCTCCCCTTATCCATTGGTTGGCGCTTCTGGTGCAATATCCGCTGTTATGGGTGCTTATTTCGTTTTGTTCTACTACTCACGCATAGTTTCTCTTGTCTTTTTCATCCTTCCATTTATTGTAGAAATTCCCGCGGTGATTTACTTATTTGTCTGGTTTTTATTGCAAGTTTTGAACGGTATGTTAGCTGATGTCACAGGAACGGGGGTTGCCTACTGGGCGCATGCGGGAGGGTTTATCTACGGCGTTCTTGTTGGAATGAGAATCAGAAAGAAAAGGTATTGGTATTGATTGTCATCGGTAAACTTTGAGAGGGGAGAGGGATTATGGTTTCTGGTAATTGGATGACTAAGCGAAGGAAGAAGATAGTTATTATAAGCACAGGTGGAACAATAGCAATGGTGAAAAAAGGAAGGACTGTTGTTCCGTTTGACAAAGGGAACGCACTTGTTACAGACATACCCGAAATTTACGATATCGCTGATGTGGAGCTTTACGAATTTTCCAATATCCCGAGCCCTTACATGACTCCCAAGTTGATGTTTGAAATTGCAAGAAAGATAGATGAATTTTTAGAAGAAAAAGGCTACGATGGAGCTGTCGTAACGCACGGAACAGACACGTTAGAAGAAACTGCTTATTTTCTTGACCTTGTTTTGAAAACAGAAAAGCCAGTTGTTTTGACAGCGTCGATGAGGAACATCAGTGAGCTTAGCACGGATGGTCCACGAAATGTACTTTCCTCAGTGCTCGTTGCTTCTTCTGACGAAAGCTACGGAATGGGGGTTGTTGTGTGTTTGAACGACGAGATACATGCAGCAAGAGAGGTCACAAAGACATATACGAGTAACGTTGCAACATTTGATTCTCCAGGTTATGGTCCTCTTGGCTTAGTGGATGAGAACAATGTGATATACTTTAGAAAATCACTGACAAGAGAGAAGATACCGACTGATAAAATAGAGGAAAAGGTAGCTATTGTTAAAACTTTTACAGGTGATGATGGCACAATTTTGCGTGCTGTGTATGATATGGGTTACAAGGGGATTGTACTGGAAGGCTTTGGACGTGGTAACGTTCCACCGGAACTTGCTGATGTGGTTGAGGAGATTGTAAGAAAGGGAATTCCTGTCGTAATTACGTCACGATGTTTCAAAGGAAGGGTATATCCGATATACGGATATACAGGTGGTGGAGCCGATTTAAGAAGACGTGGTGCTATACTCAGTGAACACCCACTTGCTCAGAAGGCAAGAATTAAACTAATGGTTGTCCTTGGGATTACAAGCGACATAGAGGAGATAAGGAAATACTTTGAAAAGCACATAGGAGGGGCGGTAAGTGAAATTGAGCATTAGGCAACAAGCACTCCTTATAGTGCTCTTGTATGCCGCGATATTTTTCATAGCATTTTCTATCTCAAAGACATTATTATACGTCTTCGTTTTCTCACTGATATCCATATTAGTGGTAAATTTCATCTACAAAAACTTGATGAAGATAAAAATTCCACATCCTATATCAGTGACTTTATCACTGATTATATACTTCGGGGTGTTGGTCTACGCATTTATCAACATCATACCTTTAGTTGTTAACCAAATAGGCTCTTTCTACGAGTTCATGAAGAAGATTTTAGACTCTAAATATTGGGAGAATTACTTAGTTGACAATCCGGAATTGTCCAAGGTTATAGGAAACTTAGCTGACTGGGCAAGTCCAAAGATATCGGAATTATTCAATAATTTTCTTTTGGACTTTGCCAAAAAGCTTCCCGGTATTGGTGTTATTATTTTTTACAGCATACTTTTCACAGTCTACGTAACTATATACACTAAGTGGACAACAAAATCACTGCCGGGGCTCTTCCCCAAACGAGTTAGACCTTTGATAGAGGATTTCCTTACAAAATTAGGAAATTCTTTGCAAAGTTACGTTGATGTGATTCTTCTTGGAGCACTTATCGTAAGTGTGAGCTTTTATTTCCTTTTCTCGGTTTTCCTTCCAGAGTATATGGTGCTACTTTCCTTTTGGGGATTTATAACTAACTTAATACCGATAGTCGGGGTTGTTATCGAGTGGATACCTATTTTGATAGTTACACTGGGGTTAGGAATCAAAAGCTTTTTGATAGTGAATTCAATCGTTGCTGTAGTTCATTTAGGTGCGTTTTTGTTCTTCATCTTTATTATGAAACACAAAGCCGATATCAACCCGGTTTTGATGTTGATATTCATCTTCTTAGTGGGATTGGTCTACGGTTTGGTTGGAACGTTCTTCGCCGTTCCTGTTGCCATATTCTTTGTGACATTGTGGAACGAATTCATCAAAAGCGAGTTGGATGAAACAAGAATTTGATATCTTTGTTATTCAAATATGTGTTTTTCTTCGGGGAAGAGTTTAGATTTAACCTCTTCCCTATATTTTTTAATGGCATCTAACATTATCCCGTAGGTATTTGCGTATCTTTTTACGAATTTTAAATTTATCTGAGATAAACCTACGATGTCATGGAATACAAGAACTTGCCCATCGCAAAATCTTCCTGCTCCAATTCCTATGGTTGGTATATTAACGCTCTCCGTAATCTCTTTTGCCACGTTTTCAACAACAAGCTCAAGAACGATTGCAAAACATCCAGCTTTTTCCAGAGCCTTTGCATCTCTTAAGAGCTTTTCTTTGCTTTCGTTTGTCTTACCTTGCACTCTATGACCACCGAGCAGATTGACCGACTGAGGAGTAAAACCAAGATGTCCCATGACTGGTATTCCAGCACGGATAATTTGTCTTATTGTTTCTGCGTATTCTTCCCCACCCTCGAGTTTTATTGCGTTTGCGCCAGCTTTAAGCATGAGCCCTGCATTTTCAACAGCTTTTTCGATGCTAACTTCGTAGGATAAAAATGGCATATCTCCGACGATAAATGCATCAGGAGCGCCCCTTCGGACCGCCTTGATGTGCATTAGCATCTCTTCCATACTCACGGGTATTGTGGAATCGTATCCTAGCACAACGTTTCCCAAAGAATCACCAACTAAGATGATATCAACACCCGCCTCGGAGACTATCTTTGCGGTTGGATAGTCGTAGGCGGTTACCATAACGATAGGTTCTTTGCCCTTCATATCTATAATCTTCCTCGTGTTAACTGCTCCCATTTTTCATCACCCCTTGCATTTTGAAAAAAACTCCAGGCAACAAAATTATACCACCTTTGTGATATAATGGCTATACATGGAGGTTTGTGTGAAAATTGAGAACAGGCTAAAGGGGGTTAAAAAAGATGAGATGGGTCTTAACAAATATCTATCCATCATTCGAGTCAGAAAGTTTCAAATCCGATTTGGCAAAGTTTGAAAAAGAGCTTGCAGAATTCCTAAAGTGGATGGATGAGAAGCTTCAGTCGACAGAAAGGATTGAGGAAAAGTTAGAATACATCATCAACAAACTTAACGAACTATCCTTGCTTGGAGGAAAGTTGTACAGTTTCGCCAGCTTAACACTGAGTGCAGATGCGAATAACGAAACAGCGGCAAAGTATCTTGATGTTATAAGAAGTAAATTTGTCCACCTTTCAATCGCAAGGACCAAATTCAAGAAATTTTTGAAGCATATAGAAATCGAAAACCTTGAAAACACTTCTTCAGAGGTTATTAAATCGCACATGTTTGTAATCAAAGAACAAAAGATGTTATCAAAATACATGCTTTCTGAAAATGAAGAAAGAATCATCAGCATGATGAGACTAACAGGCGGAAACGCATGGAATAATTTATATGAAAAAACTACATCAAATCTAACCTGCGAAATGGAAATAGACGGTGAAAAGGAAAAATTGCCTTTAATGAAAGTTAGAAATTTGGCATACGATAAATCTCCAGATGTTAGAAAGAAGGCGTATGAAGCAGAACTCAAGGCATGCGAAAGTGTCGCTGATGTTGTGGCACTGTGTTTGAACAGTATAAAGGGTGAGTTTTTGACCGAGGTAAAACTCAGAGGATATTCATCGCCTTTAGAACCTATGCTTTTTGAGAACAGAATAACCGAGCAGACATTCAATGCTATGATGGATGCTGTTAGAGAAAGTATGCCGAAATTAAGAGAATACCTAAAAAAGAAGGCAAAAATACTTGGATATGAGAAAGGTTTACCTTGGTATGACTTATTCGCACCACTTGGTGGATACGAACGAAAATGGAGTTATGAAGAGGCTAGGAAGTTCATAGTTTATAATCTTTCATCATTTTCAAAAGAGCTTGGAGATTTCATAGATGGTGCTTTTGAAAAAAACTGGATTGATGCAGAGACAAGGCCAGGAAAACGCGGAGGAGCATTTTGTGCATCAGTAAAAGCACTTAAAGAATCAAGGATACTCATGAGTTTTGATGGAACTTTAGATAATGTCCTTACACTTGCCCACGAGCTTGGACACGCGTTCCATAACTATTGCCTGAAGGATGAAACACCTTTAAACAGTACCACCCCCGCCACTTTGGCTGAGACGGCATCGATTTTCAATGAGACTTTACTTTTGAACATGATAAAAAAAGATGCGAGAAGTAATGAAGAAAAGCTTGCGCTTTTGGATAAAGAACTATCCGATGCAGTCCAGATAATAATAGACATATACAGTCGATTCTTATTCGAAAAAACAGTCTTTGAAAGACGCACAGCAGGTCCTCTTAGTGTTAAAGAACTTAAAGAAATAATGCTGAGTGCTCAAAAACAAGCCTATGGTGAAGGACTGAACGAAGAGATTCTCCATCCGTTCATGTGGCTTGTAAAACCGCACTATTATTCTCCAACGTTCCACTTTTACAACTTCCCATACACGTTCGGGATGCTCTTTGCATTAGGAGTTTATGCTAAACGCGATGAACCAGGCTTCTTTGAAACTTACAAAAAGCTCCTTGCCTCCACAGGTAAGGGCACAGCAGAAGAAGTTGCAGCCAGCGTGGGGATAGATATAACCAGGAAAGAATTTTGGCAATCTTCTTTGAAAGTAATCGAAGAAGCCGTTGAGGAGTTTTTAAAGATTTAACTTAGGACTATTTCAAGTGCGGGGTGGTTTAATTGAACAACACTACTATTTACGGAGCAGTTGAAAAAAGATTGTTCGGATATACACAAGAAGGTATACTTGTTCACGAATACACGCTAATTAATAAAAATGGCTTGATGATGAAAGTCCTTTCATTGGGTGGCATTATTCGTGAGTTATGGGTGCCAGATAAAAACGGAAGATTTGTTGACGTTGTGCTTGGATACAACAGTATTGAGGAATACGAACGCAATCCAGGATACCTTGGGGCTATTATCGGTCGGTTTGCAAACCGGATTGCTTATGGAAGATTCCAAATAGATGGTGTTACCTACCAATTGGCATTGAACGACGGTGGTGGGAAAAGACCCAACGCGTTGCACGGTGGTGTAAAAGGTTTTGACAAGAGGGTTTGGAAAACCTTTTCTGAAGTAACTCCGGAAGGTCCGAAGGTTATTTTAAAACTCCACAGTCACGATGGAGAAGAAGGCTATCCCGGAAATTTGGATGCAACAGTGATTTACACACTAACTAACGAGAACGAATGTAAAATAGAGTATTTTGCGACAACTGACAAACCAACGATCGTAAATTTGACGCAGCACACATACTTCAACCTAAATGGTGGTGGTAAAATTTACGACCACTGGGTGCTAATAAGTGCAGAAAAATATACGCCAGTTAATGAGAATCTAATTCCAACAGGAGAAATTGCACCAGTTGAAGGCACCCCCTACGATTTGCGAAGACAAATAAGTTTAGAAGAAGCTATTGCTCGACTAAGGAGTGAATATCCAAACGTGAAAGGATTTGACATTAACTATGTGCTTTCGGAAAGTCACGAAAAGATTGAAAGATTTGCAGGAAGCGTATACAGTGAAGTAACCGGAATAACAATGGAAGTTTACACAACTCAACCCGGCCTGCAGTTTTACACGGGAAATTATCTACAAGGTTTCCAAGGAAAATATTGCCAAATCTACGATGAACATACAGGATTCTGCCTTGAAACTCAGCATTTTCCAGATTCACCAAACCATGAAAACTTTCCAAAAACGGTGCTAAGGCCTGAAGATAAATATTACCATGTAACACGTTTCAAGTTTCTGGTTGGTTAACCTAAAAAGAAAAAATATGAACAACAAAAAAAGCCCCCGAGTAATTATTTCGGGGGCTTTTCCTACTTTCTTAGTTAAGAGTTTTACACATTTCCTGCTATATCAAGGTTACTGATTAAAACTGAAGGTGTGATTATTCCCATGAACGCGCGTATATCATTTCCAATCTCTTCAATATTACCAATCATTTCCAAAAAGTTGCCAGAGATTGTTATTTGCTCAACACCATGTTTGATTTGTCCCCCTTCAACTCTGAACGCTTTTGCTCCAAGTGAGAAATTTCCAGATATAGGGTTGGCTCCCGAGTGCATACCTTCAACATGAATAATCACAAGTCCGTCTTCTAAGACTTTCAATAGCTCATCAAACGATTTGCTCCCTGGCTCGATGTAGAGATTTATTGGTTGGATTCCTGTGCCCATCGCGTTACCTGTCGGTTCAACACCGTCTTTTTTCGCTGTTTTCAGATTATGAAGGAACGTTTTGAAAACGCCATTTTCGATGACTGTTTTCTCTTTGGTTGGAACGCCTTGTGTATCAAAGGGCGCACAGCTTATGCTCAGCGGATGATAAGGCAAATCTTTGACTGTTAGAATGTCGCTCCCTATCTTTTCTCCAATCTTTCCTTTCAAAGGTGATAAGTTCTTCTGTGCGTTCTCAGCACTAATCATAGAAATGAGCATACCTAAGATATCAGAAAAGACATCGTTTCTAAGAATTACTCGGTATTTTCCACTTTTAACAGATTTCGACCCAACGAGCGCAAGAGCTTCGTCACGAGCTTTTGAACCAACGTGGATGGGGTCGAGTGTTTCTGGCTTTCTTCCAATAGCAAATTCTACTGCTGACCTTGGCGATACATCTTTTGCAACCGCCATTGCGTACATGAAGCCTCCGCCGTTTGTATAGGACAAATCAAGTCCGAGAGTGTTGGCTAATCGCATTTCGTTCATCTGTTGTCCGTAGACTGCCATATCGTTTATTATATCCAAGCTTTTCCTAATTTCTTCGTGAACCTTTTCAACGTAAGATAACCTTTCTTTCACAGAGAGTTTTTCAAAACTACCATCGTATGGCTCAATCTCTGGGTATTCACCTTTACCATCGTAAAAATACTCTACATCTTCGCTATCAACTATTGCAATATTGCTCAGTGCGTCTTCAAAGACTTTCTCTGGGTCATCCAAGGTTTCTGTATACGACGTTCCCAGCTTTCCATCTTTCAAAAGCTGTAACGTGATTTTGAACTTACCAGCGTCTGTGTATTGATCCATCGTGCCATTTTGATACCTGACCTGGAAGTTTTTGTTTTGAGAGTAACTTAACTGTGCTTCCACACCATGTGATTTTGCAAGTGCAAATATTTTATCTTTGAATTGTTCGAACGTCATGCATTTCGCCCCCCAACGATGATTTCCCTAACCTTTATCGTCGGTTGCCCAACGTCTGCAGGTATTGAACCACTGTAAGAACCACACATACCTTGACCCCTTGCAACATCGTTTCCTACCATCTCAATTTTCTGGATGATTTCGTATCCCTTTCCTATTAATGTGGCACCCTTTACTGGTTTTGTTATTTTTCCGTTCTCTATCAAGTATCCTTCATTTACAGCGAAATTGAATTCTCCCGTTGCCGGATTCACAGAACCTCCGCCCATCGTCTTTGCATACAGACCATATTCTACCGAGGCGATGATTTCTTCAGGATGATAATCACCCGGAAGGATGAATGTGTTGCTCATCCTGGATGTTGGTGCAAATGTGTAGTCTTGGCGTCTTCCACTTCCCGTTGAAGGCATTCCCATCCTTCTTGAACCAAGTTTGTCTATCATATAACCTTTGAGAATTCCGTTTTCGATTAACACAATCCTTTGTGTGGGTGTTCCTTCATCGTCGACGTTTGCGCTTCCCCATGCGTTCGGTATTGTTGCATCGTCAACAGCACTGACACATTCCGCTGCCACTTGTTGACCAAGTTTTCCAGCAAAAACAGACATTCCACGTGCAACAGAAGATGCCTCTAACGCGTGTCCAACAGCCTCGTGGAAGATAACTCCGCCAAACTCATTTGAGATTACAACGGTCATTTTGCCAGCAGGTGCTGGTTGTGCGTCGACCATTCTTACAGCAATTCTCGCTGCTCTGATACCAGCTTGTTCAACATCGATTCTATCCAAAAATTCTGGTCCCATAGCTGCACCTGGTCCGTAAAATCCGGATTCCATCTGTCCATCTTTTACAGCAACCGCGTTAATCATCAACCTCGTGCGTACCCTATTGTCTGTCACAAATACGCCTTCCGTGTTTGCAATTAACACATTTTGATCGTAGTCCCAGTATCTTACAACAACCTGTGCTATCGTCGGTGAATATTTTTTTGCTGCTTCGTAAGCTCTCTTCATATAACCAACTTTTGTCTCTTTTCTTACCTGTTCTGGTTTCCACAAAACAAAATGTCTGTTTTCTAATTCTTTCTTTCTCAAATCGATAGAGAAATCTTTGAGTTTAACCTCACCAAGTGCTTCTCCTACTCTCTTGGCAACAGCGAGAATGTTATCTTTCGATAGGTCGTTTGTGTATGCGTATATTGCCTTATCCCCGAGGAAACCCCTTATACCAATACCGAACATCCTACCCGTTTGTGCCAGCTCTACTTTACCATTTTTCAACTCGATGTTTGTAGAATACCTATCTTCTACAAAGACCTCTGCAAAATCCCCGCCGTATCTGAGAACCGTTGCCAATATCTCTTCAACAAATGGTTTGTCAAATCTGTCTAACACAATCTCACCCCTCTTCTCACAGTTACCAACAGCATCACTGCCACACAAACACATAGTTCGCTTTTCGAACTAATTGTTTAAATAATTATACCATATCCAAGGAAAGTTTGTCAAAATTTGTCAGAAACTGTTATCTTCTTTCAAAATAGCTATCCAATTGGTCAAACGTAATTTTCATCATTATTGGTCTTCCATGAGGGCAAGTAAGGAGATTTCTTCGTTTTATCTCATCTAGCAACATTCTTACTTCATCTTCGCTGAGTTTATCGCCGGTTTTCACAGCCGTTTTGCAGGCTTTTGATGCAAGAACGTGTAAGATGCTCTTAGGTTTGTTGAAAGGAATCCGGAATTCTTCAAGCATTTCTATCAATGTTTCCTGAGCCTGAGTTATTTTTAAAAGTGAAGGAATTGATTTCAGGACAACTTTTACACTCTTCTCGGATTTCTCGGTTTCTAAACTGAACCCGAGTTCTTTTAATTCATTTTCTAAACTTTCCAAAACACTTGCTAAGCTTTTTCCAATAGAGAATTCCACAGGTATTAAAAGATTTACTACTTGGAATTGGCGTTCTTTTAGTTGTTCGTAGATGACTCTTTCGTGTGCAGCGTGAAAATCGAGAATGACGATTCCATCACTATCTTCGAAAAGGATGTATCTGCTCTTTATTATCGTAAACTCGCCTACTTTTTCTAAACTTGTAGGATTCACAACGTGTGGAAAGAGCGCAGATGGTTGTCTCGAAGTTGTGAAATCAAAAGGTTTTTGATAATTTTGGGTATTCTGATATTTTTCATTGTATCCGGTAACACTTTTAAATGAATAGCCAGGCTCTCTAACCTTGGGAGCGTCTGACCACTCAACAGCTTGTTCAACATCCCTAAAAACGGTTTCACTGCCGTTGATGCCGTTAATATGGAGCCTTTTTGGTTCGTCTTGGTTATCAGTTGTTGGAGCAAATTGTTTTGGCATATGATTCTCAATTTTTTCAACGAACATTTGGAAGCCTTCGAATTTTCTCAGAGTATCCCTTACACATCTGGCTATAGCATCGTATATCATGCGAGGTTCGGAGAATTTAACCTGCAACTTCTGGGGGTGGATATTCACATCCACTTCCCTTGGAGGAACTTCGATGAAAATTACTGCGAATGGGTGTGTACCCTCGGTGAGAGCTTCACCATATCCACGTTCAAGAGCAAGGTGGAGAAGGTTATCTAAAACAAAACGTCCGTTCACAAAAAATAACTGACCAGAACGGTTTTTTCTAAAAAATTGAGGCGAAGAGATTATGCCAGAGATTTTGATTACCCCGTCTTTGCAACTATCGATTTCTTCAAATGATTTCACTTCAGGAAAAACCAATTTGAACCTTTCCGATAGATTAGATGGAGGTGCGTTGTATATTACCTCATCATCAACTTTGAAGAGGAATTTTATTTCCGGTTTTGTGAGTAAAAACCTTTCAGTTACTTCAGTCACCATTCTTCTTTCGATTTTTTCCGAAGAAAGAAACTTCCTTCTGGCAGGAATGTTGAAGAATAAATCGAACACTTCAACGGTAGTTCCTCTTTCTCTGAAGGTTTCACTGACCTTTACAACCTTTCCGCCAACCATCTCAAGTTTGTTGGATTCATTGTCGTTGGATGTTGTTATCACCAAGCGTGATACTTCTCCGATAGAAGCAAGAGCTTCCCCTCTAAAACCGTAGCTTGTGATGTTGTAAATATCTTCTATAGATGAGATTTTACTTGTTGTGTATCTTTGAACGGCAAGTAAAAGGTCTTCTTTAGACATCCCAGAGCCGTTGTCGGAGACCTTGATATAGCTTTTTCCACCATCTTTTATCTGGACTTCAATACTTGTAGCACCCGCATCTATAGAGTTTTCCACAAGCTCTTTAACAACTGATGCAGGGTTTACAACCACTTCACCAGCAGCGATTTTTGAGACAACTTCGTCGGGTAGTTTGATTATTCTTTGCCCTTCATTCATACTTGAGTACCCCTTTCCTGGTATCATTTCAAAGCAATTATATCATCTTCTCTGCAAATTAAAAAAGCCTGCCGACACTGATTTCGGCAGGCAGAATACATACCTGAAAATTTTTGAATTCTCTATTTAGTAAGATTTAGTATTTACAGTCCGCCTGAAATCGTTAAAGCAAAGCCTATTCCAGGTGTTGAATTGCTTGATGGTAGTAAAGAATTTGTTGTCGCTGTGAGTTTTAAATCCGCATTGAGCAGGAAGAGGTTCATTCCAACACCTATGGTGTGCGAGTAGTTTATCTGGTTATATCCAAGCATATAGTAAGCCCTTGCAATACCGATGTTCAATCCTGCGTAACCTTTTACTGCCCAGTTACCATCGAGCCAGTAGCTTCCCATAACGCCCCACATAATGAATCCGTCGTTTTTGAGATAAGCTGTTATCTGGATTGGTGGAGTGATACTTACAGGAGTCAATAATCTTGCTACCATTGGTTCAGAAATGGAATAGGTTGCTTCAAACGTAATATCCGTCCCTTGTGCGGTGTATGTAGCTTTTCCATTACCGGTCACTTCAACTGCATACCATGCCTTTGCGGGAGTTATCACAATATTTCTTACCGCAACACCAAATTTGTCGTTTCCATAGCCAATCTCAACAGATAAGCCGTAGTCTTCAAAATGGCTGAGTTCATCTATTAAACCGTCGATGTTCCCGCTTCTGATATCGTTGAGTGACACACGGCTGTAAGCACGGACTTTACCAGTTGCGTTAAGCTCAGCATATGCTGGTGTTGAGGAGGATGTGTAACTTACGGTCATCGTAGTTTGTGACTGGTCGCTGAAAAGAACGGGAACAAATGCATTACCTGCTACGTAGAAATCTCCAAGCATAAAAGCAATACCACCGTTCGCCATAATACTTGCGTTGAGAAAGCCTTCTTTTGTGTCATTGTAAGTGTGGTCGATAAGAGTATCTCCTACAAGCAACTCAGCAAACGTCTTTGGAAGATCCAAAGCTATATTACCGTCTACTCGCACGTAAGGAACAAGCCTGAGCGCCCCGAGCTTTAGATTAACATATGTTCCAAGACTAATAGGTGCAGACAGTTTAAAACCATTTGCTAAGGCATCAGCAAACGCATTTTTATCGATATTTACTTGTTCTTCATTCAAAAGAGCGTTGATGTTGTCCAGTGTTAGTATATTTTGCCCAAGTTCAAATTCTGCAAATGGAACAACCTTGATAAGCGCTGTTAAATCGTGTCTTACAAGCGACACATTTCCGAAAAGGCCAAATGGTTGAATCACAAAAGAAAACACTGACACTGAGAAAACAACAAGCAAAAAGACTAATATGCTGATTCTTCTCATCGCAATCACCTACCTTCAATTCCCAAGTCTGACTTCGGTTGCAACCTTCAAATCAACAGCAATGTACGGGGCGATGCTAAGTTTACCGTCGTAGTTCAGCGAAACGGTTGAATTTGCAGGAAGCAGTATTTCATATGGTACGTCGTCATCGGAAATTGCTTCAATATGTTCTTTTTTAATTTCAACAATTGGTGATGACACTCCAATTAATACTGAAATCCCATCATTACCGCCAAGCTTCAACACAGCTTGTAATCCTGTTGTATTTGAATAATATCCAAATTTCAGCTTTGCGTTATCCAAAATATCTTTGATATCGTTAAGTGTGCTTAAATCAACTGTTCCGGATTTTATCAATATCTCATTTTCTCCTGTTGAGGCGCTAAGTGGCAGTGCAAATTCGAGTGAGGCGGTAATTAAGCTGTCTTTCGTCAACGTACCCGTGCCGGTTTCTATACTTATAGATAAGCTTAATGGTGCTCCTTCATTAATTAGTTCCTCTATAATATCTCCAATGTTTACTTTCTGCCCTTTGCTAACTTTAACTTCATTACCAGAAACGTTTAGAGTTACTGTTGCTGGAACAGTTGCTTCGGTTATGTTGAAAGTTACTGTGGCGTCAATGCTTAAATCTAAGTCTTTAACAAATGCAAAATCATCTTTGAAAATATCTCCAAAGTTTATTAATGTTCCAAAGTCTTGCTCAAAAGACTGACCTTTTAGTTCAACCTCTGAGATTGAGAATTCTTCTACTACCGGCTGAATCACCAATTTTAGTCCCTCTCTTATGTCCACATTACTCACCGTTACAGCAGAAGGGACAATGGGAGTTATTGTTATTGTAAAGTTAGTAAACGTTGAGAAATCAAAGACTTTGTCTACAGAACTCAGAACAATTGTGCCAGCTCCCGACAGGTTATATGTTCCATCTCCTGTGTCGAATATATTTGAGGTAATATTTAAAAAAACACCCGAGATATTTGTTACGTCGTAATTGAGCTTGACTTTAATCGTTGCTTTAACAGAATTTGCAAAATCTTTTACTGTTGAAGGTACTGGCTCGTTGATTGTTACTGGATCCATGCTGATACCTGTAATTTGCGCATTTTCAATCTTTATCGTTTGGTCTTCGGGTAGTTCGAGCTCGTATGATATTTCGTTTGAACTAACATCGCCGCTAATCTGAGCATTTATTGTTGAAGGTAAGGAAATTCCGCCAAATGGTAATACGATTCCACCGGAAAGTGAAAGATTGTTACTTCCAAAAGTTCCTGATACGGCTGTAAGTGTTACTCCGTTTACTTTCAAGAGCATATATCCGCTGTCACTGGTAAAACTTACTGAGTGGACGTTGCTTGGCAAAGGTACTGTTACACTCAATGGGTAGTTCTCTATCTTTGTTACATTGACGTTCGGTGTTATTGTTATTGAAGGTGGCACCCTCAAATCTGCACTGACTGTTCCTGACAATTCCACAAGCCCGTCAAGTATTATGCTATCACCGACTGTGAATAATGTAGTGCCATCAAATTCTATGTCGCATGTTAAGTTTGATGAGGAACCAGAACCTATCGTGGTTGTTCCAGATTTTGCCGTGTAACTTTGTGATATGTTTCCACTAAATCCTAATATGTTCAAATTCAAATCAACATTACCGTCCAGTGCCAGTTTCCAGCTTCCGGATGTAATTGGTATATTCTGTGTCACGTTGATTGAGATTTTTCCAGCCGAGAGTTGTGTTGTATCGAGGTCTTTGAAGTAGTCAACTTTTTGATTTAAGAACTTCAGTGTAACTTGGGCAAGGCCGGTGCTTGATGAATCAAACTTTAACTTAATATTCGATGATTTTTTGATCATTACGTTGGATAGGTTCTTCGTACCATTGACAGTAATCTGATAGGTTGTGCCATCTACTATCAGAAATGCGTTAGAAGCGGAAACACCACTGATTGCAAATTGCACATCGACACTTTTCAGATTTGCTTCGCTAAAGATCAATGAGTTGAGCACACTCGATGGTAATTCGATGACATTTGTCCCGTTTGTCACAGGTATTGACAGGTTCTCAGCGATTGTAAAACTGCCTATATCTACCGCATCGACCGATATTGATTGTTGAATTTGCTGGACTGTTGGCAACACAATTTGACCAGAGACCGCTGAGAGGAAATACGAACTATCAACTCTGTACTCGAAACTTTGACCAAAGCTTTGTAGTTCTGTTTTGATGGAGTTCTCTATTTCTTGTAAAAATGTCCCAGGACTGTATTCGATGGAAGTTGCGTAGTTGATACTTATAGGGTTACCTTTCACAACAGATAAACCACCGATGTTTTCTTGGAGAAGACTATCTACAAAGTCCGATACTTTCAAGTCCAGAGTTGTAATCGGAAATTCCAAATACTTCGTGTACTGGATCTTTACTTTCTCAGGTGCTTTCGAAGGTAGTTTCAAACCGCAGGAAGACAAGAAAAGACCGATTAGTACAACGAGGAAAATTAAATAGAGCTTCCTCATGAATGTCACCTCCCAAATGATGTGATATTCTTTGGAATTGGAAAATGATTTCCTATATATTTAGACAACAAAATTTCAGAATTGTTCAACTCAATTATACACTTCAAGAATTTTAAAACAAAATTGTAGGAATACAAATAACTGTGGTAGAATATTAGATACGAAACAAAGAGAAGAACCGATTTACAAAGTGAGGGAGAAAAGATGGCAAATATATTCAATTCAAATTTTGAAACTCTTAAGATAGCAATGGATGTTCAGATGAAAAGACAAGAACTTCACGCTCAAAACATTGCCAATGCTGAAACTCCTGGATACAAGCGAAAATATGTGGCATTTGAAGAGTATTTGCAAGAATCGAAAATGAAATTGAAACTAGCAACAACAAACCAAAGGCATCTTCCCACATCTCCAAAGATTGTAACTGCCAAAGAAGTTACAATGAAAAATACCTCGATAACGAACGACCGGAACAACGTTGATATAGATATGGAAGTCACAGAAATGGTGAAGGATGCACTTAGATATCAGGTTCTCTCAAGATTGATGAGTGCAAATATCGATAGATACAACACGGTGATTAGGAATACTAGGTAGTTTTGTGGTAAAATAATCTGAGAGGTGAGATGATGCAAAGTGAATTCAATATAATGAACATTTCGTCAACAGGGTTGTCAGCTCAAAGGTTTAGAATAGAGCTTATTTCTACAAACATAGCGAACTCGGAAACGACAAGAACAGAAAAGGGAGAACCATACAGAAGAAAAGTACCTGTCTTTCAAGAACTGGTAAGAAACATCCAAGGAAGGCGAGAAAATTCAGGTGTAATTGTCAAAAGTGTTTATGAAGACCCTTCGGAATTCAGAGTTGTTTACGACCCAACACATCCAGATGCGGATGAAAATGGTTACGTGAGACTTCCAAACGTCAATATCATACGTGAGATGGTCGATATGATAAACGCTCAAAGGGCATATGAAGCAAACGCAACAGCTATAAACACAACGAAGGCAATGATAACTGCCGCCCTGCAGATAGGGAGGTGAAGTAAGTGGTAGATAAAATCGGAGGGATTAACCATCTAAGACAGAATGTTTCAGTTCCAAGTGTTAAAAAACAGAACGAAAACGATTTTAGTAAAGTACTTTCAGAGGCATTAAAGAGTGTAAATGAACAGCAAAAGAAAGTTGAGAAAATGGCTGACGATTTCGCTATGGGAAAGGTGAGCAACATACACGAACTCGTTGTTGAAGCCGAAAAGGCATCTATATCGTTAAGGTTAACTGTTGAAGTGAGAAACAAGATAGTGGAAGCTTACAGGGAAATTATGAGGATGCAGTTCTAAAGTTGAGATCCTCTATTAGCGTTATAAAAAGCTGGAAGTTTCTAATTGTTTGCGATAGCAAATAATAAGTGGGGCTGAGAGCCCCACTTTTGTTGTGATATTCTCGTGATTATTATTTCATAACAAATGGAAGAACAAGAGCTACTGCACCAAGAACAACGCCTATCCAAGCAACCATGTTGACGTTGTTAACTTTTTCCTCAACTGCTTTTGTGTCAGCTTTTGTATCAATCTTTGCTTGTAATGTGTTGACCTCTTCATTGAGAGACATTATTGCGCTTGAGAATGTTTCGTTGTTCTTAGCGATTGTGCTCTCTATTTCTTCTTTTAATGCATTCATATTTGCTATCATAACTTCTTCAAGCTCTGCTTTGGTTTCATCCTTAACAGCTGCAACTGAAACTTCTACGTATGATGTGAGTCTTTCTTCAACTGCTGCGAGGTTTGCAGAAAGTTCATAAAGCATATCTCTAAGTGCTGGTAAACCTGTTTCGATTGTACTTCTTATGTTCAAAACGTCTGTTTCTGTTGCTAAGATTCTTTCGTCAAGTTCTGCCATTAACATCTCTAACTCATCTATTGATGCTTTCGTTCCAATCATTTCGTACATTGTGTTCGCATATTCTTCAAGTAAGTCTACTCTATTCAATACTACTTCCACATCATCTTTGCTTGCCTTTGCATCTATCTTTGCTTGCAAATCTTTCTGTGTATTTTCGATAGCCTTTCTGAGCAAGTAATCTGTATCACCTATCTGTGCTGCAAGTCCAGAGAGTATTTCACTGAGTCCTGCTATATCTTCTTCAATTGTTGCTAACTTTTCTTCAAGTGCATCGACTTGTTCTCTATCTGCTTTGGCTGAGAGGTTGTCGTAAATGTTGACAATGTCTTGGTCGTGCATGTCAAGTCTAAGTGCTAAGGATTCCATAGCACTAAGATCAGCTAAAGCAATCAGTTCTTGGAGCTCAGCAATTTGTTCAGAAAGCATTCCAAGGGTATCATAAATCTTGAGTATATCACTATCATGAATGTCGAGAGCAACTTTCAGATCATCGAGTGTTGGTTGAAGCTCATCAATAAGAGCGTTGATGTTTTCCAACAACATATCTAAATCTTCTTTTGAAGCCTTTGTACCCAATACATCGTAGATCATATTTGTGTACTCTTCTAAAAGCTCGATCCTGTTTAATAATGAATCAAGGTCTACCTTCTGTGCAAAAGCGAAAATTCCGAAAAGAACGACCGCAATAAGAATCCCCAGTTTCTTCATACTCAATCCCTCCTTCTGAGAAATGTGATAAGTTTAAAATGCGAAGACCAACCGTTAAGTAAGAAAAAGAAATAATTCTAAACATACGGTGATAAATTTAACTGTGACAAATCTCAAAGACACCAGCCAAATTATATTATAGCACTACTTTACAAAAAGTTGTAAATAAATATCTTTAAAAATTCCACGAATTATTGTGTTTTTTTGTTGGAAAAATAAGAAATTAGCTTACTATGTTTGTTAATCGTGTTTTTCCAAGAATTAGGATACTATATCCCCACTCAGCTCAAAGTTCTTGACATAAACTCCATTCTATTGTATCATATCATTGCCCTTGCTCGGTTGTGGGAGTATTCCCCTACTTGGCAAGAGGACATTAGATGGAGGTGTAGCAGATGGAAAAGCAGGATATCATTAAGGAGTTCCAGATTCACGACTCAGACACTGGAAGCACAGCAGTCCAAATAGCACTCTTAACGGCACGCATAAGACACTTGACAGAGCACCTTAAGAAACATCCAAAAGACTACCACTCCAGACGTGGACTCATGAAGATGGTTGGACGCAGAAGAAAGATGCTCAAGTACCTGATGAAGAAAGACCCAGAGCTTTACAAACAACTGCTTGAAAAGTTGTCATTAAGAAAGTAAACAATCAAAATTTACAAAGGGCGGGTAACCGCCCTTTACTTTTGGATTAGTAAAGGAACTACCGAAGGGGTGTAGAATAATATGAAGTCAGTTGACTTGTATAAACTAGAAGCATACGATTACGAGCTTCCTGAAGAGTTAATTGCTCAGGAACCTGTAGAGCCACGGGACCATTCAAGGCTTATGGTAGTGAACAGAAGAACACAGGAGATTGAGCACAGAATTTTTAAAGATATTGTGGAGTATTTAAACCCTGGTGACCTTCTGGTATTTAACACTTCGAAAGTAATCCCAGCAAGGATAATAGGTAGAAAACCTACAGGTGCTAAAGTTGAACTACTGTTGCTTGAGAAAATTGAACCAGGTGTATGGAAATGCCTTGTCAAACCCGGTAAGGCGATAAAGGAAGGGACAGAAATTATTTTTGATGTTCACAGCAACAAGAACGTTGTGACAGCCAAGTGTGTTGGAAGGGCTGAAGAAGGTACACGACTTGTTGAATTTTCAACAAAAAATGACAACGAAATCTTTGCGATAGGAAAGGTTCCTTTACCGCATTATATAAAAAACGATAATATAGATTTCGAAAGATACCAAACAGTGTATGCAAAATACGAAGGTAGCGTTGCTGCTCCGACAGCGGGATTGCATTTCACAAAACAACTATTGGAAAAGATTAGAGAGAAAGGAATTCTCACTGCCGAGGTTGTTCTTCACGTTGGTATTGGGACGTTCAGACCAGTCAAAGTAGAAGATATCCGACAGCACAAGATGCATGAAGAGTATTACGTTGTTCCTGAAGAGACTGTTCGTTTAATTGATAAAGTGAAAAGTCAAGGTGGAAAAATTATTGCCGTTGGAACTACAAGTGTGCGAACATTGGAGACCATCGCTCGTCTTCCCAATGCACCATCTTATTCTGGAAAAACAAATATATTTATCTACCCGCCTTTCGAGTTTAAAATGGTTGATGCGTTAATTACCAATTTTCATCTTCCAAAATCATCTTTGATAATGCTTGTCAGCGCATTTACTGGATACGAGCTGACAATGAAAGCCTACAAAATTGCTGTTGAAGAAAGGTATAGGTTCTTCTCTTTTGGCGATGCCATGCTTATACTTTAAGTTAACAAAAAACATAGAATAAAATGTAACATACCAACAGGCAGGAAGGGTGTATAATTATTAATCGAACATCGAGCGAATAAGCACTTAACAACAGAACATACTTATGACTTTTTCAGACAAGCGATACTCAACATACCGTCTTCTTAGAAAAGAGGTTTTGAAATGCGGATACTTGGAATAGACCCAGGATACGGCATTGTAGGTTACGGGGTTGTGGAGAAGATTGGCAATAGGATAATCCATGTAGCCCATGGTGCAATCACAACCGGTAAAGAAGAGCAGTTTGAGGATAGATTGGATTACATTTATTCTGAGATTTCAAGCATAATCTCAACTTACAACCCTTCGATTGTGGCTGTTGAAAGTTTGTATTTTTACAAAAATGCGAAGACCGCCATTTATGTTGGTGAAGCACGTGGGGTTATCCTTCTTGCTATAAAACATTCCGGAATTCCTTTTGTTGAGTTCACCCCTCATCAGGTGAAACAAACAGTAACGGGTTACGGTCGTGCCGAAAAGTCTCAAATCCAAAAAGTTATGAAAATGCTCTTAAAGCTTGACAAGGTTCCTAAACCGGACGATGCGGCTGATGCGCTTGCTGTAGCTTGGTGTGCTGCCGTAACCTCCTCTGGTTCCGGTAAGTTAGGTTTGTTGAACCAATTTAATCAGAAGTGATAAAGGCACAGTTGCTTCAAAAAGATGCAGTATGTTTTCGAGGTGGGCGATATGTATCACGTGTTTGATGTTTCGAAAAACCTTAAAGATATCTCAAAGAAGATAGGTATACAAGCAGAAGGTTTAATCAAAAAGATAATCTACGACCGGAAAAGAGAGTCGGTCTCTTTTGTTATACAAGATTTCAAAGGTGATGCGCATTCTTTGAAAAGCGTGCTTGAAAATTTCATCGGTGTTCACATTGATTTGGTTTTTGAGAATGAAACAAACGGACGGATAGAAAGCTTAGAGACACTACATGAAAAGGTAATGCAGCAACTAAACGGTTCAGGAAAATACGTAGAAAAGATAGAGATAAACGGAGAACATCTCAAGATATACGCGCTTGGTGAGTTCGGAAAGGCGCATGTGATTTCCCGACTGAAAAAAATAAGGCATTCTCTACCATTCAAAGAATACACTATTGACGTTGTTGAACAAACCTATGAAACTTCTTCAAAAGATTTAATAGTAAATGGTTCACAAAATTCTGTTTATTCACCTCAAGCAAAAACAAGTGAACAATTTAATGGAAATGATGAAAATAGAACAGTTCATCCTTCGGGACCAACCGAACTTACGAACTTCAATCCTTCTGTTCTCAAAACACTCTACAGCCCATCAGAGCCCCCACAAGTTAAAAAGAGAGCAAAACTTTACGGAAAGATTTTCAAAATTGATAAAGTATCTGATGAGATAGTCAATGTCTACATCACGGATAAAAAAGACTCCATACTTGGTAAAGTCTTTAATTCAAAGGTAAAAGAGTTGGAAGACCGCCTTGTAGAAGGTGGTTGGTATATATTCAATGGTTCGATGAATTACGACAAAAACGGAAATCTCTTTTTCAAAATAGATTCCGCAACTGAAATCCCTTCGCTCGATAGAATGGACAATGCTGTTGAAAAACGCATAGAGCTCCATGCACACACAAAGATGAGTGATTTAGATAGCGTGCTCGATGTTGCCGAATACGTCCAAACAGCGAAAAAATGGGGTTGGGAAGCTATCGCAATAACGGATCATGGTAATGTTCAGAGCATCCCAGAGTTTTACGAACTTGCAAAATCTGAAGGTTTAAAACCCATCTTTGGCTGTGAGCTTTACATTGCAAATGATCCAAAGAAGATAATGATAAACGAAATAGAAGGTTCGATAGAAAATGCGACTTATGTGGTTCTTGACTTAGAAACGACAGGTTTGAATCCCAGGCTTGATGAGATTATGGAAATTGGTGCTGTAAAAATTGTGGAAGGAAGAATTGCCGATGAATTCCACACATTAGTAAAACCAACGACGCTTAAAGAAAAGAGTTTGCAAATTACTGGTATTACAGAAGAGATGTTGAAAGATGCCCCGGAAATTGGCGAGGTAATTGGCAAACTTTGGGATTTTTTGAAAGATGCGGTTCTTGTTGCGCATAACGCAGATTTTGATATTAGCTTTTTGAAGCACACATTTGCAAGATTTGGAAGGGAGTTCAACCCACCATATATAGACACTCTCAGACTATCTCAAGCACTCTTAAGGAACCAAATGAAAGCCTTCTCGCTTGACAAACTTGTTGAACATTTCAAACTTGGAAAATTCCAACACCACAGAGCGTTAGACGATGCAAGAGTAACCGCAAGAGTATTCTTAGAGCTCGTTGAGCTTTTGAAGAAAAAATCTATAACTACTTTTGACAGGATTAACAAACTTGTCGAGCATATAAATCCACTTTCAAAACATCCTCAGCACCTAACGGTTTTGGTGCAAAACAAAACAGGTCTTAAAAATCTATACAAGCTTATCTCCAAGTCTCATACAGAAACATTCTTCGCTGTCCCCCAAGTGCTTCGCTCAGATTTAGAAAAATACCGGGAAGGTTTATTGTTAGGAACCGGATGTGCAAATTCTGAGGTATTTGAAATCGCTCTTGAAGGAGATAAAGACGCGCTAAACGAAATTTTGAAGTTCTACGATTACGTCGAAATCATGCCTCTTGATACGATTACATCGGAAGAGTTCACAAAAGAGGAAGCAAAAAAAGCTTACAAGTTGTTGTATGAAGTTGCTAAGGAATTAAACATTCCCGTTGTAATGGTTTCAAACGCACACTTTTTGGATCCTGAAGACATAAAGGCACGTAAAGTGTTATTGGCTCCACAAAGTAACATTGAAGACGCCGATGCCAATTATTATTTGCGCACGACAGATGAAATGCTCCAAGCTGCGATAGAAATTTTCGAAGATGAAAAAATAGCAAAAGAGGTTGTAATTGAAAATCCCAGAAAAGTAGCAGGGCTCATCGAGGAAATCAAGCCACTTGAAAAACAGTTGCACCCACCAAAAATTGAAGGTGCGGAAGAAAAATTGAAAGAAATGACCTACAAACGTGCATACGAATTGTATGGAAATCCTTTGCCTGAAATTGTGGAGAAGCGAATTGAGAAGGAACTGAACAGCATCATAGGTCATGGGTATGCAGTCCTCTACATGATTGCTCATCTTATCGTTAAAAAAGCGGGCGAGGATGGATACGTTGTTGGTTCAAGAGGTTCGGTCGGTTCTTCTCTTGTCGCACACCTTGTTGGAATAACCGAGGTCAACCCGTTGCCAGCGCATTACAGATGTCCAGATTGCAAATATTTTGAGCTCCATGAAGAAGTGGGCTCAGGCTACGACCTTCCAGACAAACGCTGTCCGAAATGCGGAGCAAAATTGGAAAAGGCGGGTCAAGACATACCGTTCGAAGTCTTCATGGGATTCGAGGGCGATAAGGTTCCGGATATAGACTTGAACTTCTCAGGCGAATACCAAGAACGTGCACATAAGTTCATAGAAGAATTGTTTGGCAAATCACACGTTTTCAGAGCTGGAACGATAAGCACAATAGCTGATAGAAGTGCGATTGGATACGTCCGTGCATATATGGAAGATAAAAACGGTAATATTGTAAACCCACTCAATCCAGCCGAGCAAGAACGTTTGGCTATGTATGTCACAGGAGTCAAGAGAACAACAGGTCAACACCCAGGTGGACTCATGATTGTCCCAAGCGAATATGATATACACGACTTCACACCTTATCAACATCCTGCAAATGATAAAAAGTCTGGCGTTTACACTACACACTTTGCTTATGAAGCTATCCACGATGACCTGGTAAAATTGGATGCACTTGGTCACGATGACCCAACGATGATAAAACTATTGCACGAATACAGTGGTGTTGACCCCATGACCATTCCTATGGATGACAAAGCTACGATGAGTATTTTCTCATCGGTCAAGGCGCTTGGAGTGGACCCCGAAGAACTTGGAACAGATGTTGGAACAATCGGCATCCCAGAGTTTGGAACTGATTTCGTTATGGGCATGCTTAGAGAGACGAAACCAAAGACCTTTGCAGAATTAGTGCGTATATCGGGATTGTCACATGGAACAGACGTATGGCTCGGTAACGCACAGACATTGATTGAAAAGAAAATAGCAACACTTTCGGAAGTCATCTCTTGTCGTGATGATATCATGATTTACCTTATCCACAAAGGTGTTCCGCCGTCAAGTGCGTTTAAGATAATGGAAAACGTGCGTAAAGGTAAGGGATTGAAAGAGGAAGAAGAAAAACTGATGAGAGAATACAATGTTCCAGAATGGTTCATCGAATCCTGTAAGAAAATTAAGTATCTTTTCCCAAAAGCTCACGCCGTGGCTTACGTGAGCATGGCATTTAGAATTGCCTACTTCAAAGTCCATTACCCACTTGCATTCTATGCAGCATTTTTCTCAACAAAAGGAGACGAATTCGATGCAGAGCTGATTCTAAAAGGAAAAGAAGCGATAAAGAAAAGGTTGGTGGAACTCAACAACAGTCCAAAAAAGGATGTTAAAGAGAAAAACGAAGAAAAGGTTCTTGAAGCCGCACTTGAAATGATTTTGCGTGGATTTGGGTTTAAAAAACCGGATTTGAGAAGAAGTCATTATTCAAGGTTTATAATAGATGGAAAAGATTTACTGATACCATTCAACAAAATTCATGGTATTGGAGACAACGTAGCAAAATCGATAGTTCAGCAAAGAGAAGTCAAAATGTTTACATCCATTGAAGATCTCATGACAAGGGCGAAAGTAACAAAAGCACAGGTAGAAGTCCTCAAACGATTGGGAGTGTTGGACGGGCTACCAGAAACCGACCAAGCATTTTTGTTCTGATTTATTCTGATTGATTTTGATATTACATAAACTGATGATTTGCTTTGTTTCGGCTTCTTTCTTTACTTTTAAACGTGGAAAAATTTCTTGTTTAGTATTGCAAAATTTGAAAAAGATATGCTATAATTAGCACTGAATTAGGCAAAAGGAAAGATAAACTTCAAAAAGATTTGGAGGTGTTGTGATGTTGGCAGTTATTCTACTAGTCATCCATACAATTATTGCAGTTGGTTTGATTTGGATGGTTATGCAAGAAATGACCAAGTTTGCAGAACTCGGTGGAGCATTTGGAAGTGGCGCAGCTTACACAATGTTTGGTAGAAAAAAGGGATTAGACACATCAGGTAAAATAACCGTTGCGTTGGCTGTTGCGTTCTTTATTATGTGCTTTTTAACATCTTGGGTGTTATCTAGATAACGTTCAGATAATTGTTAAGAGGATAATAAATAACTAAAAGGGGTGTATCTCTTGTCCGCATTGAAGCTTCCTCCCGAAGAACAACTAAAAATATTGAAAAGAAATTGCGTAGATTTAGTTTCCGAGGAAGAATTGCTTGAGAGATTGAAATCTGGAAAGCCCTTGAGAGTAAAGCTGGGAGTGGACCCTTCGAGACCAGATTTACATCTGGGTCATGCAGTAGTTTTGAGAAAACTTAAACAATTTCAAGACTTAGGGCACCAGGTCGTATTAATCATTGGTGATTTTACCGCAATGATAGGTGACCCATCAGGAAGAAACACAACCAGACCCATGCTCTCAAGAGAAGAAGTTATACAAAATGCAAAAACATACGCAGAACAAGCCTTTATGATTCTTGACAAAGACAAAACAGAAATTCGCTACAATAACGAATGGCTTGGGAAAATGACATTTGCCGATGTTGTAAAATTAGCTTCAAAATACACAGTTGCAAGGATGCTTGAAAGAGAAGATTTTGCAAAACGGTATGCGGAAGGCACACCTATCAGTATCTCTGAATTTTTGTATCCATTAGCACAAGCTTATGATTCTGTTGCTATCCAGGCGGATGTAGAACTCGGGGGAACAGACCAGTTATTTAACCTCATGGTTGGTAGAAAGATACAAGAAGAATACGGACAAACACCCCAGATAGTTATGACAATGCCGATAATTGAAGGAACTGATGGAAAGCTCAAAATGAGCAAAAGCTATGGAAACTACGTTGGCTTTACCGATGAACCAAAAGACATGTATGGCAAAATAATGTCGATACCAGACGAATTAATTGTTAAATACGCAAAACTGCTTACAGATGCCGATGAAGATTTCCTAAGCAAAATGGAAAAAGAGATAAACGAAAAGACAGTTAACCCAAGGGATTACAAGATGTGGCTTGCAAGAGAAATAGTCAGACAATTCCACGGAGAGCAGGCAGCAAAAGAAGCGGAAGAATATTTTGTTACGGTTTTCCAGAAAAAAGAAATCCCAGATGAGATGCCAGAAAAAGTTGTCGAACCAGGTGAATACAACATTGTGGAACTGCTCTTTAACCTGGGAATAGGCACGAAAAGTGAGATAAAAAGGTTAATCACGCAAGGTGGAGTTTATTGGGACAGCAACCGAATTGACAACTTTAAAGCAACGGTTTCAGTTGTGGGAGAACACATTCTAAGAGTTGGAAAGCGTGTATTTATCAAAGTTTTAGGCAATCAGACCAAATAACTTTTTGGTAAGTTGTCAGTAAATTACCAATTTTCCTATGGAAACATGGAGAAAAATTTGCATCGCTAACGGACTTTGTGGTATAATATGTGTGCAGAAACTTTACGAGCATTCAATTTAAGAAATGGCTGTAATGTAAATTAGCTCAAAGGGGGTATATGTATGAAAAAAGTCTTGACGCTACTTGCGGTCCTTTTAGTTCTCAGTATATCCATGGCAGCTTTCAGAGATATTCCAAAAGGA
Organism: Fervidobacterium sp.; assembly: GCF_059913585.1. Lineage (NCBI taxonomy): Bacteria > Thermotogati > Thermotogota > Thermotogae > Thermotogales > Fervidobacteriaceae > Fervidobacterium > Fervidobacterium sp. Next base: position 235,807 of record NZ_DBOLZL010000014.1, on the reverse strand, counting down.
CACTGGGCAGAATCATTTGTAACGAGATTGGAAGAGGCTGGAATTGCAACGGGTTTTCCCGACGGCACCTATCGTGGTGACGAGGCAATAACGAGGTATCAAATCGCGGTTTTCCTTGTTAGAACTCTTGATTACGTTTTTCAAACTGTGGATTCAAATTTGGAAAACTTGAAGGCAACGCTTGAAGATAGCACTAACGAAAAATTAGATGCATTAAAGCAAGACATTGAACAACTTCAGATTGCCCTTGAAGATGTAAAGCTTGTTCTTGATTTACATGACCAAGATATAATAAAGCTGTATGACCTTGTAAATTCCATTCAAGACAAATTTATTTACACAGATGAAGATGGTAATCAACAAGAAATTGACCTTGTGGCACTAAAGAGCGATATTCAAACGATAAGCGAAATTCTTAACGGATTAGCGGCTCAGCTCGGTGATGTTGACTACCTTTTGAGAAAGCAGATTGCTGATTTAAACAAGAACCTCACAGCTCAAATATCTGAGCTTAATTCAAAGACAGACGGTAAAGTCGATAAGGAAGAACTTGAAACACTTAGATCAAGAGTTGAACTTTTGGAAGAATACGCCAACATGATATATGACCTTCTTGGAACAAAGGTTTCCTCAGATGAATTTGAAAGTGCGCTTGCGGATTTAGACTCAAGACTTTCAGAACTTGAGACTCAAGTATTGAATATCCAGAACACGCTTGACACGGGATTACCGGCAATCAGAGATATGGTCTACGAACTTTACAATAACCTCACAGCCCTTGAGGAAAGAGTAACGACGTATACAGACGTTAGGGTGGATGAACTCATCGAAACGATTGAGGCTTTAAAAGATGCGAACGAGCTTATGGCAGCAAAAATTGAACAACTTGAAGAGAAAGTCGATGGTAATTATACTATCCTCAACGACGCAATAATGGGAATCTATGAGGAACTTAATACAAATAACGAAAAAGTCGAACTGCTCTCTGAAAGAGTCAACCTTCTTGAAAACCAAGTTGTAAGCCTTGGACAGGTTGTTGAAGAAGTCAAAGCTGACAAGAGTGAAGTTGAAGAAGTAAATAAGAAGTTAGAGGAACTAAAAGTTGAGAAATCAACGGATGTAAAACGATTAGAACAGATGGCACAATGGGGCATTGGGCTTGGTATAGTAGGTATAATAATAGGTATAGTTGGATGGTTCAGACCGTAATTTCTGTCCAGTCTGTTCAATCAGTTTAAGATATTTTGCTTTCATATGAATGGGGAAGCTATAAACATCCAAAAGGGGGGATGGTAAGAACACAAAGTCAAAAAAAGAGTGATTTTCTTTAGGTTTCATTTATAAACATTTCACACCTAAACTCACAGGAGGAGGGAGAAGGTTATGAAGAAACTTTTAACGGTTTTGGTAGCGCTTTTTGTAGTTGTTAGCATGTTTGCGGCAGAAAAACCATTTACACTTGGTCCAAACGTAACGTACACAGGGACGGTTAAGTTCAACCTTGTAGTAGACAAAGATGGTGTTAGTTTCGAAGGAAACATTGAAAATTCAAAGGTAACACTTAACATTGGTCCAACAAGTGACACCCAGGTTGGAGCAACGTTCAGTATAAGTTTACCGTCTCCGTTTGGCAGTAGTACCTTAAAACTTACAAGCTTGACATTCTCCACACCATACTTTGGAGCATTCTACAGCAGAGATAAACAATTTGTAAGTGATTACTTCACTGGTAAAGATTACGCTACTGGTAAGTTCACAACAGCAATGGGAGATTTTGCAGATTCATTAAAACTCACACTCCCAGCAGTTGCAGGACTTGAAGTTTACTACCTCGATAAAACATCAGAAGGCACAGCAACATGGTTCAGCGATATGCTCCTTGTAAAATACACAGTTGCTGATTGGACAATCGTTGGTGGAACATACAACACAGGAGACACAACAACACACGAATTTGGTGCAGCGGTAAGTGGAGCACTTGACCTTGGAATATTCAAACCAAGCCTCACAGTATTTGGTGGTATGGTTGAGGATGCAACAGGAATGAAAGCAGCTTTCGATGTCAATTTCTCAGGTTCAATCGAGCCAGTTGCAGGACTTACTCTTGATCCAACATTCAAATTTGCTGAAAACCTTGACAAACTTGAATACAGATCATCAAATATTAAAAACGGAAAATTCTTCAGCCTTGGCGTAACATACACAACAACATTTGCACCAGTTACACTTACAGCAAAAGTTACACCAAAAGTAGACTTTGCTACAGCAACACCAACGACAACACTTAAACTCAACGAGCTTTCAGCAAAAATAGATGTTGCACCAGTAACATTCTTTGTAAAGACAACAAATGATGATTTACTTGATAGCTCAAAGAAATTCACACTTTACACAGAAGTTTCCTACTCAGACGCAATGCTTTCTGGAGCAGTTAAAGCAGCATGGGCAGATATAACAGAATTTGCAACATACACATACATCCACGCAAACGTTAACGTAAATGCAACACCAGAACTTTCAGTCTATGGAAACTACAGAATGAGAACAACGGGAACACCAAAGGAAGGTTACAACGCAGGAATGACGTACACAATTACACCAAATGTTAAGCTGACAGGATTCTATGGAACATTAGTATTCGAAAACGATGATTGGGATATCAAAACAGAACCAACATGGAATCTCACACTCAGCTACTCAGCAAGCTTCTAATAGTTAGCTAATCGATAATCAACAAACCCCGTCCGAAAGGACGGGGTTTTTCATTTTTTCATTTCTTGTATATTACCAAAAAACGCCCCTCCAACTCTTAGGAGGGGCTTTGCATTTAGATTATTTAGTTTTGCTTATCTTTTAATCGAATAAAACGCGTTCAATCCTTTGTAAATTGCTGCATCACCGAGTTCTTCTTCGATTCTAAGTAATCTGTTGTATTTCGCAATCCTTTCACTTCTTGAAAGTGACCCGGTTTTAATCATACCTGCGTTTGTTGCAACTGCAAGGTCTGCGATGAATGTGTCTTCCGTTTCTCCGCTTCTGTGAGAAATGACGTTTGTCATACCAGCGGTCTTTGCCATTTCAATTGCATCGAGTGTTTCTGTGACTGAACCTATTTGGTTTAGTTTTATGAGTATTGAGTTTGTGGCAAAGAGTTCAATACCTTTGGCAAGTCTTTTGACATTTGTCACATACAAATCATCACCGACGATTTGGACCTTTCCACCGACTTTTTGTGTAAATTTCACGTAGCTGTCCCAGTCTTCTTGTTCGAATGGGTCTTCGATGGAGATGATAACGGGCCAGTATTTGTCTATGAGCATGGAGTAGTATTCAATGAGCTCATCGCCAGTTTTTTCTGTTCCATCGATGTTGTATTTTCCTGTCTCTTCGTTGTAGAACTCACTTGCTGCACAGTCGAGTGCGATGAATATGTCTTTTCCAGGTTCATAACCAGCTTGTTCAATCGCCTTTATGAGCACTTGGATTGCCTCTTCGTTTGAAGATAGGTTTGGAGCAAATCCACCTTCATCACCAACTGCTGTTACGTGACCAGCGTCTTTGAGTATCTTTTTGAGTGTGTGGAATACTTCTGCACCGTATCTGAGTGCTTCTTTGAATGAAAGAGCTCCAGCTGGCACAAGCATGAATTCTTGGATATCAAAGCTGTTATCTGCGTGTGCACCACCGTTGATAACGTTCATGAATGGAACTGGTAGAACTTTTGCATTCGCTCCACCAAGGTATTTGTAAAGTGGCAAGCCAGTGCTTTCTGCTGCCGCTCTTGCAACTGCCATTGATACACCAAGGATAGCGTTTGCACCGAGCTTGGATTTGTTTTCTGTGCCATCAAGTTCCAAAAGCACCTTGTCGAGGTAAACTTGGTCAAATGCGTTCAAGCCAACAATCCTTGGTGCAATGACCTCATTAACGTGTTCAACAGCCTTGAGAACTCCTTTACCCATGTATCTCTTCTTGTCACCGTCTCTCAATTCGAGTGCTTCGAACTTACCAGTCGATGCACCACTTGGAACTATCGCACTACCAAAGCTACCATCTTCAAGAAGAACTTCAACTTCAATCGTGGGATTTCCGCGGGAATCGAGCACTTCTCTCGCCCTTACATCAATAATCTCTACGTACATACCTACACCTCCTATGTGTTTTAATAAAAAAGCCTTAGAACCCACTGATATTATACCACATAACTGAATTAGTGACAATTTTCACCAACGTAACAATCAAGGATATCATTTTTCACATTTAGACTATTTTCACTTCATACGGTTTCAAACTGATTCCTTCAAACGATTCGTTATGCCCTGCGATGTTTGCGTAAACCCTGAACCCGTTATTTCCATCCGTTACTGTGTAAGCAACAACAAATGTGTTGTGCGTTACGTGTTCTACCCATGCGTTTGTGAGCCACTCGTTTTCTTTTCTGAATTTCGTCCATACCATGACTTCTCTGAGCAAGCTACCTTCTCTGTTGAGTTGTTCTTCAACAGAAACTCCTGTGAATGCTCTGTTAAATCTAACTGCCTTCCAGAACGTCTGACCTTCTCCAGATAGTGATGCATACCATGGGAATGGTTCTATAACATCTTCTGTGAATGTGGAATCGTAAACCCCCTTCATGCCGAGCTCATCACCGTAGTATATGAACGGCACACCAGGTGTTGTCATGAGTAAGCCGAAGAAGACTTTTCTTTGTTCCTCTTGTTGAATAAGGCTTGCAAGTCTGTGCATATCGTGGTTTCCGGTGAAGTTGCTTGGTAGGTAAGGCTTTTTGGTGAGCGTTCTTTGGAAACAGTCAACGATTTTGTAAACCGCTCCGTGTTGCATGGACTCTCTAATGGCTTCTGTGAAATAGAAGTTGAACGAACAGCCAATTGTCTTTGCATATCTGTCGACTATCTCTGGGTCGTCCCAGACCTCTGTAACGGCGAATACATCAGAACCTTTTACTTGCTTTGCTTTGTCCATGACAAGCTTCCAATATTCGACGTTTTTGTCGTGGTCGTATCGGAACCTACCTTCTTTAATATCGTAATCGTATATGTGCTTTGCCGCATCGAATCTGAACCCATCAACGCCTTGTTTGAGCCAAAATTCAACGATTTCAAGTGATTTTTGGACAACTTCTGGATTTTCATAGTTCAAATCAGGCGAAGAGCCTCCGAATACTCCATAATACCACTTTCCATTTCTGTTGTGCCAAAGTAATTCTTCGTCCCAGTGCCTCTTTTCGTTTAGATTAAAGTGTGGCTGAGCCCAGAGGAAATAGTCTACGTATGGTTTCTCACCGTTCATCGCTGCTTTAAACCAAGGATGTCTGTCTGAGACGTGATTGAGTGGAAGGTCAATGACGACCTTTATGCCTTTTTCATGGAGCGTATCAACCATCGCTTTGAAATCTGAAAGTGAGCCGAAAGAAGAGTTCGTGTCAAAATAATCAATAATATCGTATCCATGATAACTTGGTGATTTGAAATGTGGTGTGAGCCAAACAAGGTCAACACCGAGCATCTTTAAATAGTCTGCTTTCTGAGCTATACCTTTGAAATCACCTATCCCATCATCGTTTGAATCTGCAAAGGATCTAACAAATATCTCGTAGCCAATCATCTACCTTCCCTCCAATTTGAATATTGAACGCATTTTTGAAATTATTGTTCCATAATCTTTTTAACTATCGCTTTGAAATGGTCTCCGCGTTCTTCGAAGTTTTTATACGCATCGTAACTTGCACCAGCTGGTCCCAAGAGCACGTAATCACCTTCTCCTGCCATTTTTGATATTTCAATAACGGCTTCTTCGATATCTTTGTATCTTTTGTAATTAATCTCTCGTTCTTTCAAATATGGTTCAATCTGGTCCGCGATAGGTCCGACTATAGCAACGTGTTTGCACTTTTTCTTTATCTCGTCTGCCAAGTTTGTGTAGTCTTCGTTTTTGCCCTTTCCTGCAATTATCAAGAAAAGATTCCCGTCGAAATTTTCGAGAGCTTTCAATACTGCCGCAGCATTTGTGGCTTTTGAGTCGTTGTAATAATGTGCGCCGTTTATTGTCCCACAATACTCCATTCGATGTGGCAATGGCACAAAGTCTTTGAGCATGTCCATGTCGAATGGGAGGTTCAGCACTTTCAAGACGGTCTTTGCCGCTGCGATGTTTTCAACGTTCTGTTTTGTGCGGATATGGAATGGAATATCTTCGAACTTAAAATCGGCGGTGAATGGAACACGTTTGGCTTGGATGAGCGAGAGCCTTTTGAATGTTTCCATATCTTTTGGATTGTAGATGAAGTGGTCTTCGTTATCTTGGAATTTTGTTATTTTAAATTTCGATTCAACGTAGTGTTCCATAGATGGATGCCAGTCGAGGTGGTTCGGATATATGTTTGTGATAACTGCTACTTGTGGTTTGAAATATTGTGCCCAGTAGAGTTGGAAACTGCTGATTTCTATGACAAGATACTCAGGCTTTTTGCCTTCAAGAAGAACCTGTGCAATGGGAATACCTATATTGCCTGAAAGTTGAGATGTGGCACTCTTTGAGATGAGATGGTGAATCATAGATACAGTTGTGCTCTTTCCAACGGAACCTGTGACAGCGATGATGGTTGGGTTCCAATCAAGATTTTTCGTAAAATAAGTGATTTCTGTGTCAACGTGTTTGCCCAATTCTTTTGCTTTCATGAGGATGGGATGGTTGTATGGAACGCTTGGGCTGGTTAGTATAACGTCTGCTTCGAGGATTTTTTCACTGTTGATCCCCTCTTCGTAAGGTATGCCCGCTTCTTCTAAGTATTTTTTATCCTCTTCTGAAAGCTTGCCCGATTCACTTACAAAAACTTCTTCTCCAAGTGATTTCAAATATCTTGCTGCATATTTGTTACTTAACCCAAACCCCAGGAGTGCGAATTTCAAACAGCTCACTCTCCTTTTTAAGTCTAAATTTGTCTGAATTTTCTCAAATTCTGGATATATTTTATCACAAAGTAGGTCGTGAAACCGATTTTTGTGGAAATGTTCAATGAATGTTCATATTTCTAAGCTCTATATTCTTAATTCGAGATTTTCCAATATTGTTTGACTTTGATAATCGTTTTGTGGTATACTATACTTTAGTAAACTATACAAATGTTAAGTATATATTGTCAAACATCATTGATGAATTGATGAATGATAAGCGGGGGTGACATTTGTGCTTTACAAATGCGTTGCTTTGCTTGATATGGATGCTTATTTTGCTTCCGTTGAGGAGGCGAAGAATCCATCGTTGAGGGGAAAGCCGTTTGCGGTAATTGGGAATGGTGAAAGACCTATAGTGATAAGTGCAAATTATGTGGCAAAGAGCTTTGGGGTGAAGACTGGAATGGGTATAACACAAGCACGAGAGCTGTGTCCGAAGATTATTTTTGTAAAGGCGGATTTTTCGCAATACGAGTTTACAACGCTAAAGATTATTCAACTTGTTGAGAAATACTTTCCTGTCTACAAAGAGGCAAGCATAGACGAGGTGTATATCGCTGTTGATAGAGTTGGAGATGTATTATCGTATGGGTTAGAAAGGCTCAAAGAACTGAAAGAAGAGATAAAAGAAAAGCTCAACCTTACTTGTACAATAGGAGTTGGTCGAAATCCGATAATTGCAAAGAGCGCATGTGAAGTAGCCAAGCCAGATGGTTTCTTTGTCGTTGAAGATTTTGAAGGATTTGCAAAGGATTTGCCAATAAAGAATGTAGTTGGGATAGGCAAGGAAAGTGCGAAGATTTTGGAAGAGTTAGGAATAGAAACATTGGAGCAATTTTTGAACGACAAAAGGTTAGACAGTTTAAATGGATTTCAAAAATTGAAGACGTTGATTTTAAAAGAATACACAGAGCCTGAGTTTTTCAAATTTGTTCCTCCAAAGAGCGTGGGGCATTCACTTTCGTTGGATAGACATGTGAAGGATTTGGATGAATTAATTGAAGTGTATAAATATCTTACGTTCGGTCTATACGCAAAGCTTTTGAGAGGTCGGATGGGAACAAAAAGCGTAAGTTTGTATTTAAAAGACAGGTTTGGCTCTTTTTCAATCTCCCGTTCGTTTATTTTCTACACAAATGATTTTTTGCTCATTTCGAAAGTTGTTGAGAATTTAGTCGAAAAGTTGTTCAGGGGGTATCCCGTTTCGAAAGTAGGTATCTCTCTTAATAATTTGAAGTTAATCGAGGGTGTTCAGAGTTCGTTGTTTTGGGACGAACAACAAAAAAAGTTTGAGAAGTTGGCAGAATTTGAGAATATCTTTTTTGGGGGTTATTTTGTGTTGCGCACAAAGAAGATAGTTTAAGGTTAGTTTGAGATAATTTGGACAGTTGGAAATGTTGAGGTGTTATAATTAGATTGGAAAAGAACAAAGCAAAGGAGTTGAGAGAGTGTATGAGGTAATCGATGTAACCGAATCTGTAAAGGTGTTGAGGGCGCCTGTTAATGTTGTGTTTTTCTTCAAATCTACTTTGGGAAAAAGCGAGTGCCTGGTTATAGATTCTGGAAGTAGCAGTGAATATGGGAAAAAGATATTGAAATACCTTGAAAGCCAAGGTGTGGCTAGGTTATCTATACTCAATTCACACTCCCATGCAGACCATATCGGAGGAAATAGCTTTTTGCAGGAAAAACTCAAGTGTAAGATTTACGCAACAGAGTTTGAGAGCGTTTTCATCGAACATCCCCAGCTTGAACCGATGTATCTTTGGGGAGGACCTATTTTTGAGGGGATAGATAACAAATTTCTAATGGCGAAACCTTCAATAGTTACGGATACTGTGGAATACGGATGGTCTTCTGAACTCGGTGTCGAAATCATACCACTCAAAGGGCACTCTTTCGATATGGTTGGAGTGTTGATTGATGATAGTGAAAAGAGGGTATTGTTCATTGCTGATGCTGTCGTTTCGATGCAAACGATAGAGAAGTATAAGGTTTATTTCTTATACGATGTGCACGAACATCTGAAAACTTTGCAAGGTCTAAATAGATGGGTAGAAAACATAGATGTTGTCGTGCCAAGCCACGGTGAGGTTTTTGACTTTAGTAAGGGCAATTGGGAAAGCACAAAAAAAGATTTTCTGAAACTAATTAGGGAAAATGAGAAAGTTATAGAAGACGTTTTGAACTTGATTTTGGGAATTGTCGTGGAACCGAAGACGATAGATGAGATTTTGAGTGAGGTTGCTTCCAACTTCTCAATCCCCATTGATGCCACGTCTTACGTGTTGCTACTCCAAACTCTCAAAGCCTATTGTGGTTATTTGGTTAGTGTAAACGAGATAGGTCTTACTTTCGAAAGAGGGAAATTAGAATATATTAGAGTATATTAGAATGCATTGAGCTAGGAACGAGAAATCGGAGGTTTGAGCGTAATGGCGGAATTTTTCAAAAAACGTTCGGAAAATGTGCGTAAGGCTATTTCAATAGTGTTATTCGTTAGTGTTTTGTTTTGGGTTGCTACTATATTTTATTTCTCAACCCGACCACCGGAGAAATCGCACCAGCAATCGAATTTTGCGTATAGGGTTATTAAGAAAATCGATAATGTTTTAGATTTTTCCAATACGCAGATTTTCAAAAGAGTTGAGAGGAAGTTGAAGTTGATTTGGTTTGGAACAGAATACGTGCCGGCGGAGATGGTGATTAGAAAGACGGCACATTTTGGACTGTACTTTGTATTTGGATTTTTAGTTGCCTTAACATTTTTTTGGTGGAAGAGGGATATAATAATTTCTATGATAACAGGTTTCACAGTTCCTTCAACTTATGCGATTTTTGATGAATACAACCAAATTTTCTATCGACGTGGTTCTTCACTTAACGATGTTGTTATCGATTCTTCCGGAGCATTAGTTGGTGTTATCGTATTTCTATTGTTACTTGCTATTTTTTGGGTAGTAAAAAGGTTAATTCAAATTCTCAAATGAACTTGTTTGAAATTGCTGATTATATCTCAACTGCTCTTTTATTTGAGGGGTGATAACATGTGTATGAAAAGCATGCTTAAGGTAGTTTTTAAAATTTTTATAATGCTTACTTTGTTTTTCACAGGTTCTTTAGTGATTGGTCAAAAATTTCTCTACACATATGCTCAAAACGTTGAACCAAAATTCATGTTAAGTGGCGGCAATATAACAGGGCTTTGCCACGACATAATTCAAAAGTTGAACGAGGAACTCGCAGGTCAAGGAATTCGAATCGAATACAAATCAAAAGAGCTGAAGAGTATCTCTGAGATTTTTGATGCGCTTTCAAAAAATGAAATTCAGATATTCGTTGGGGCTGCTTACAGTAAAGAACGCGAAAGTTATACTACATATCTCCAACCTCCGCTCTACGGATTGAGAGAGATGTTCATTATTAATTCAAATGAGTCTAAAAAGTTTGACAAAAGGCAGTATGTAAGGATAGGTGTTATCGGTGGCACAGTAACATCGGAAAGTTTACCTTCCATTGCGTTAAGACAGGAAGTTGTTCCATTCAAGAATATAACCGAGGCTATTAAAGCTCTTGAACGAAAAGAGATAGACACGGTGTTTTATTCCAGCTTAACGCTTGGATATATGCTTAAAAATTCGAAAGGAAAATTTGAAACCTTGAAAGGTCCTTCGGAAAAGTATTACCATTACATCGTTCTTTCAAAGAGCGTTAGCAGAGATGTTGCGTCAAAACTTGAAAATACGCTGGGGAGATTGCACAAAAATGCGGTGGTGAAGGAACTTATAAAAAAATACGATCTCGATGATTTTGTTGTTCCTGGAAATGTTGTTGAGATACTTACAGCTGATTGGAAGCCATACGAGTGGTATGATACCACAAAGAAAGAATGGGTAGGCGTGGATGTCGACGTTGTGAGGGCAGTTTTAAGTAAGATGGGATACAAAGCAACTTTTTTGACATTTCCATGGACCAGATGTGTTGAACTGATGAAAATAGGAGCTTACGATGGAATTATGAGTTTAAGGGTTACACAAGAGCGCTTAGCGTTCTTAAGCTTTCCGGAAGAACCACTTAGCACGGGAAATGATGTTTTGTTTAAGCTTAGAAATTCGAAAATTAACCTTTCACGCTTGGAACATATACCAAATAGTGTGTTATGTGGTTATACCGAGGGTTACGCCTATGGCGACTGGTTCTGGAATGCAAAGTTCAAAAAGATAGCTGTCCCAGACGATGTGACGGGGTTTAAACTTTTAAAGAGTGAAAGGATACAGCTTTTTGTCTGTAACTTAATTGTTGGAAATGAGTTAGCAAAAGAGTTAGATGTTGATGTTGAGCACTCACCCGTTTTTGGAGAGCAGATGATTTATTACTTGGCTTTCTCAAAAAACTATCAGGGAAGTTATCTATCAAACGTTTTCTCTCAAAGATTGAAGGAGTTTAAGCTTACAAATGATTATTTGAGAATCTTGAAAAGATATGGGATAACTTATGATGATTTTTGGAGATAAACAAGCTTGTGGTATAATGATATAAAGTGCTAAAATAAAGAGTGATAAGTTGTTTTTTATTTGTTACTCAATTTTTTTTGACGACTTTAGAAGGTGATGAAATGATAAACAAAAACAAAAAAAGAGAGTCAAGCAGCTTTTATTTAATCATCAACATAGTTATATTAATACTTATCACCATCATTTTTGTATTGTATGCAACCAGTTACTACAAAAACTGGAAAAATGGAATGGAAAATTTTACGAAAACAATGGCTGTTAGCCTTTCTTATCCTGCTTGGACTTACGACAAGAGGATCGTTGAACAATTTACCGCAGTTATGATTGAAAAAGAGGAAATAATATCAGTGGTAGTCTACGATGACAAAGACAACAAATTTGCGGTCAGAGAAAAAGAGTTTAAGCTGACAACTTTTGATTTGTTATTTGGAACAAGGCAATTGAGTAAAGCGTATAGCTTAATCTACGCAGATACATATGTTGGAAAGGTTGTTTTCACTTATATGGATCGTACAGCCAGGAGATTTTTGGTTGTCTCGGGGTATGGTGCTGCGCTGCTTTACTTAGTGTTGGTGCTTTTGATTTTAAATTTAAAAAAGAATAAAGAGCTTGCAGCGATGGTTAACGAGCTCAATGAAATGAATACGGAACTTGAAATGGCATTTAACGAGCTTGAGGAGACACAGAATAAAGTAATCAATGCGGAAAAAATGGCTGCGTTAGGGAAGCTAATGGTGAATATCGCACACGATATTAACACACCTGCGGGGATTATATATTCCTCACTGACCGAACAGCAAAATAGACTTGTTAATATATTGAAGAAATTCGAAGCAGATGAACTCACCGAAGAAGATTTCAAAAGCTGCGTAGACACAATATCAGAATTAACCCAGATAATGCTCAGAAATGCGAAAAGAATCATAGAGCTTGTTCAAAGTTTGAAACGCACAGCTATGAATGAGATGACGCAAACTTGGTCGGAAGTCAACATAAAGTCCGTTGTTGATGATGTTTTGAACGCAATGCATCCGAGGTTGAGAAAGACAAAGATAGAGGTTGTCACAAAGATAGATGATAACCTTGTAGTTTACACCATCCCAGGCGCAATAGCACAGATATTGATGAATTTGATAGACAACGCGATAGTCCATGCTTTTGAATACGACAATCCTGGCAAGATAATGATAAGATTTGAGAAGATAAAGAGCCAAAATGATAAAGAATATCTGCTTTTAACATTTTCGGACAACGGGAAAGGTATGGATGAGGAAACGAAAAAACGAGCTTTTGAGCCGTTTTACACAACTGATAAAGAATCTGGAACTGGTTTGGGATTGAGTATCGTTTACAATCTTGTTGTAGATATGCTCGGTGGTGATATAGAACTTGAAAGTAAAGTTGGAAAAGGAACAACCTTCCGTATTAAAATACCTTTGACCAAAAAGAACGCGTGATTTTGATGTGTAATTTTACCCTTATAAACACCAGTAACCTTTTTTGTTATTTGTGAGGTGAAGAAACATGCCTAGTTTTTTGAAGAAATCGACCTCAAAGGATAGTAATGGTGAATTTTGGAAAATATTAGTTGTAGATGATGAACCCGATGTGCATGCTATCACATCGGTCGTCGCGAGGGATATAGAGTTCGAGGGAAAGAAGGTGAAACTTTACAGTGCGTTTTCTTCAGAGGAAGCTAAGAGAATACTTCAAGAAGTGCCAGATATAGCCTTGGCTATAATTGATGTTGTTATGGAAAAAGATATGGCAGGACTTGAATTAGTTAGATATATCAGAGAGGAGTTGAAAAATCCGTACATAAGGCTTGTAATCAGAACTGGTCAACCAGGGTTTGCTCCTCCAAGGGAGATTGTTCTGAAATACGACATAAATGACTATAGGGAAAAGGCAGAGCTCTCAAGTAACGGTTTGTTTACCATGATAATCGCAAGATTGCGTGAGTACAGAGACATTGTGGAACTTGAAACCCAAAAGAGACTTTTAGAACGTAGCTCTTTCTATTCTTCTGTCGTACTGAATTCTAACGTTCAAGATTTTGAGGACACGCTAACAGAAGCATTGGACAGTTTTTCCAAAATCCTGGGACTGACTGTGAAGATTGAGAAACTTGGCGAAATAAGAGAGGATAAATTCAACGGAAGTCTTTCGGTTGTGAATCTTTCTTGGAGTCAAGACAAGAGTGTAGAATTTAGCTTGAGGAAGGAAATAAACCTAAGCGAGAGAATGAAAGTAGAGTTTTCTAAGCCATTGACACTCCATCAGTTGGAAATCGTGTCCATGTTTTTAGAGCGCTACTTAGTTACCGTGAATAATTACGTGCTATCTAAAGATTTGATAGAAACACTCTACAAAGTAATTTACATTATTTCAGAGGTTACTGAAACAAGGTCTCTTGAAACAGGCGAGCATGTAAGAAGGGTTGGAAGGCTTGCGAAGTTGCTGGCGTCAAGATTTGGGTATGAGGGAGAATACCTTGAGTTCTTCGAAATTGCCGCAATGCTCCATGATGTTGGAAAGATAGGTATACCGGATGCTATTTTGAATAAACCTGCGAAGTTATCGGATGAGGAATTTGAAATCATGAAAAGACACACGGTCATTGGTTACGAAATTCTTTCCACTGTCGACCATCCACTTTTTGAATTGGCTGCAAATATCGCACTTTATCATCATGAAAACTGGGATGGAACAGGTTATCCGAAAAGATTAAAAGGAGAACAGATACCACTTGAAGGTAGAATTGTTAGTATAATTGACGTCTACGATGCGTTGGTTTCTGACAGAATTTATAGACCTGCCTGGAGTGAAGAGGATACGGTTAGATACATAAAGGAAAACTGCGGTAAGAAATTTGACCCAAAGGTCTGTGAAGTATTTTTTGAGAATTACGAAGAAATTAGAAACATATATGGTTTCAAAAAGTGAGAGAAGTGAGAAAATTTAATGCACTGTTATTAAATCTTTCAGTTTTTCAAATGTTTTTTCACCTATCCCTTTAACGTTTTTTATTTCTTCGATATCTTTAAAAAGACCATTGGTAGTGCGGTAATCGATAATCGCCTGCGCTTTTGAAGGACCAATACCAGGGAGCTTTTCAAGTTCTTCCAAACTTGCTGTGTTAATGTTAATCTTTTCGTTCTGCAAACTTACTCGAGTAGGTTGTAATTCGTTGCTCTTTTGCTCAATTGTCACGTTTTTATTTTCTTTTTCAAAAGTGGTTACATTTTGAATAGCGTTGTTTTGAATCTGGGCACTGATATTCTCAACTTTTATTCGTTCTTTCAATTTTTCATAAGTTTTTTGACCTATCCCGGGAACGTTCATCAGGTCTTCTGGTTTTGTAAATGGGTGCTCTTTTCTGTATTCAATTATCGCTTGTGCTTTCGCAGGCCCTATACCTGGCAGTGTTTGGAGCTCCTCGATAGATGCAGTATTCAAGTCTATTACCGAAGATACGTATTTACGCTGAGTCTGTGTGGTTAAGCTATCTTGGTTTGCACCTGGTTGGGCATTTAAACTGGCAACTTGTGATTTGAGCCTGTCGTAACTGGGATGAAAGAACACACCGGAGAAAACTATCAGTGCAGAAAATATCAAAAAGAACGTTCGCTGTTCTTTTGAGAGGTTCTCATAAGCACTTTTAAAGAATTCCACAATGGAGTTTAAAAATGAACCCGAGGTATGAGAATCAGAAAGGTTGCGATTTTCCTCTGGTCCAGAACCATTAGAAAAATTCCTAAGCGTTAACATGAGTTAAATCCCCCTGAGACACACCCCGTTCGTTTCGTTTATTCTTTACCCTCCTATTCTACTTACCTTTGCTCCTGCTATATGACCATATTTTGATAGTTCTGCCCAGTCTTGAGAGTAATAAAAGCTCTTTGCCTGGTTATCGTTGGTAAAAACACCAAGACAGATGACATATCCCTCGTTTGTGGAGATGCTGAATGCACTTATACCCAGCGTTCTTAAGTTAACTACTGATTTGAACGCTTCTTTCGAACTGGATATCGGGTCAGTTTTTATCGTCCAGAATCCTTTGGATGGATTTAGCTCAGGCATTACATTGGTCGGTGTCACGATAACATATTTACCAGCACTAACACGATCTAACACATAGTTTTGTGTTAATTTGGCGATTTTTAAAGCAGTTTCTCCATCAACAAGATATACGTAAGCGTTAGTTAAAATACTTGCCGGTAAATTTTCAGCCATTCTTGAAACTAATAAGTTGTAATCGAATTTTGTGATATCTTTGAGAAATTTGTTTTCATCTTGTGCAAGCTTTTGTTGTTGAATTTCCGAAGTAGGTGATGTAGCTTCCTGCACTGTTTTACTTTCGGAAGTTTTTGCGCTTTCAATAGAAGCTGTGTTTGTCGCTTGTATGAGAGGTATCAATTTGTCTGTCTGCTCATCTTTTTGAGTTGGAACCTGTGAAGACTGTTCGAGTTTAGCTGTGGTAGTTGTAGTATCAATTTCATCAGGTTCATCAGATTCATCAGATACCGATGGTGTGAGTTGAGAAAGTGTGCTTTCCGGAGCTGGCTCAACGATTATTATAG
Organism: Fervidobacterium sp.; assembly: GCF_059913585.1. Lineage (NCBI taxonomy): Bacteria > Thermotogati > Thermotogota > Thermotogae > Thermotogales > Fervidobacteriaceae > Fervidobacterium > Fervidobacterium sp. The sequence continues at coordinate 219,736 of NZ_DBOLZL010000014.1, read as the reverse complement.
TTTGGGTTGCCGTTGTCAGAGTTTTTTCAACGGGCGGATTGGTGTTAGCACCTAAGTCTTTTATCACAACCTCCACTTTCGATTTTTGCATTTTTAAGTAAAATGCATACAAAGCCAGCGATATGGTGGCTAACGAAAGGACTATGATAACGACCGAGAGGACTTTCAAATCAAAATCTGTTATTTCTTTCCATTTTCTTGAGCCTATTGGAATTCTTTGCTTCATCCTGAATTATAGCCCCTCTTCACAATATTTTATGGTAAGTTCTATCGCAGCTTCCACATCTGGTTCGTATACCATTTCATTTGGAGTGTGGATATACCTTGTAGGTATCGATACTGTAGCACTTGGTATACCTGCTTTTGTTGCCTGATAACCTGCCGCATCTGTACCTCCGAATATCAACACTTCCATCTGGTGTGGTATGTTGTGTTTTTCAGCAAGTTCTTTTAGTTTGTCAACAATGTATCTATTGCTTATAGAAGCCATGTCTTTGATTTTTATGCAAGCACCTTTTCCAAGTTCCATAGGTACTCTCTTCAATCCTTTTGGCGTATCTCCAACACCTGTAACATCAATGGCTATTGCAACGTCAGGGTCAATATCGTATCCAGCCACGTGAGCACCAATAAGTCCCACTTCTTCTTGAACGGCAAAAACACCGTATATGTTGTTAACAGGTTCTTTGATACGTTTGAATACTTCAATGATAACTGCACATCCGATTCTATCATCCATAGATTTGCTTATTAAATATTCGCCTTGTTTGTGGAAGTAGCTATCAAACGTTCCAAATGTCCCTATTGGGCAAAGTTTTTGAGCTTCTTCTTTGGATTTTGCACCGATATCGACAAAGAGTTTTTCAAACGACATCTTCTGAATGTTGTTTTGGAGTTCTTCAGGAGTTTCCCCTTCGATTCCCACGATACCAATAACATCTCCGAATCTCAACCTCGATTGGTATATCGTGTATGGAGAAACACCACCGACTCTGTCTATTTTGAGAAAGCCTTTATCATCGATATTTGTAACAACAACACCGATTTCATCCATATGAGCATCAAGAAGGACTTTTTTATCACTCTTTCCCTTCTTCCATACGATTAAATTGCCAATCTTGTCTATTCTATAACCATCGATATGTCCCTCGAGTTCTTTGAGGATTATCTGGGTTATTTCCGATTCTCTTCCACTTGGACTCTTTGCCATCGTTAGTTTTTCAACCAATGTCTCCAACACAATGAACACCCCCGTTTTGCTTTTAGTTTTGTGCTTGTTTTTTCACTAAATGCAATTATACCACAACTTATGGATGGGACAAACAATTAATTAAGGTTTAAACAACACAATCTAAACACAATCTAAATTTTTCGAGCACTTTTGTGTGGTATAATCAAAATTGCGAAAATTTCCGATTTAATCTGAGAGGTGCTTGACGGATATGGGAATTGGAATAGATGCTCTCAACGAGTGCACTTTATGTCCAAGAATGTGTAAAGTGGATAGAAGAACCACCAAAGGTGTTTGCACAGTAGGTTATCTCCCAAAGCTTTCCAATATTGTCTTGCATAAAGGTGAGGAGCCACCTTTGTCAGGAGAAAAAGGTGCCGCTGCCGTGTTCTTTACAGGATGCCAGATGAAGTGCATTTATTGTCAAAACATGGGCTTTTCACAGAAAGGCGTGGGGTTTGAGATTACAGTTGAGGAGTTAGCTTGTGCATTTTTAAAGGTCCAGGAAGCTGGTGCAACAACGCTCGATTTGGTCACTCCAACCCCCCATCTACCTTGGATTATTAAGGCATTGGATATGGCTAAGGAAAGAGGCTTTTCATTACCTGTTGTTTACAACACATCAAGCTACGAACGTGTGGAAATACTCAGAGAAATCGAAGGATATATCGATATATATCTTGCCGATATAAGGTACACCGATAACGAATATGGTAAAAGGTATTCAAAAGTGCCGGATTATTGGGATGTTGCACAGCAGGCGATTGTTGAGATGTATCGACAAGTTGGTCCTTTCGATGAAGAAAGAATGAAAGGATTGATAATTCGAATACTTGTTTTGCCAAACAACGTCAGTGGCCACGAAAAAGCCCTCGAGTTCGTTGCTAAACTTGACAAAAGGATACCCGTTGCCTTAATGTCTCAATACATACCGCACTTTGGTGCAAAAAACGACCCACTGATAGGCAGGAAGATAACAAAACAAGAATATGAAAGTGCCCTTGATAAATTAATTGAACTTGACCTCGATGGTTGGATGCAACTCGATGAAAAAGAAAGAGTTACAACAGCACCGCTTGATTGGAGATGTAAGCTGTAACAGTATAAAGATTCACAGTTTTTGAAAGGAGAGCCATCACATGAACAAAGGTTTATTCATAGGGATAGACCCGTCCACTACATTATCTGTTAGCGTTACTCGAGGATGTCCTCTTAACTGTGCACACTGTGGAGGCCATTATTTGAAACATATGATTTATGTCGAAGAGCTGGAAAAGTATGTGGATAGGTATAAATCTTTCCTCGTCAGTGGTGGGATGTTACCAAATGGTGAAATACCTTTTGGCAGATATATAAGCTATTTAAAAGAACTCAAGGAAAAGTATGGGTTGAAGTATAACTTTCACATTGGGTTTCCTTTACAGCCACCTTATGAAATTGAAGAAGTTGCCGACGTGGTGAGTTTTGATTTCTACGCTGATAGGAATGTTCTTAGAGAAGTATACGGTATAGAGAGGGAACCTGAGCAAATTCTGAACGCAGTTTTACCATTGAAGGTAAAAAAAGTGCCACATATTACGATAGGTGTGTTATGTGGTAAAATATCTCACGAAGAAAAAGCGGTAGAAATACTTTCGAAATATTTTGAAAGCATTGTTTTGAACGTGTTTATTCCTACTCCATTAACAAAGTATGCGAATTGTCAACCACCACGAATCGATGATGTGGAAATTATATTTGCAAAAGCAAGTGATTTGTTTAAGAATGTTGTGCTCGGTTGTATGCATCCAAAAGGTGAATACAGAAGAATGCTACAAGAAAGGATACAAAAGTACGCAGGGTTCATTGTAAAACCAACAACAAAGAGCTATGATTACCATGGGTGTTGTTCGTTTTATGTTTGATTTATATGATTTTGGAGATAAAAATACGAAGAGGTGAAGGTGATATATATGAAAAAGAACATTCTTGATTTTAGCTATGAAGAATTGGTCGAAGAATTTTCAAAACTTGGACTTGAGAGATTCCGGGTTGACCAGGTATGGGATTGGATATTCAAAAAGAAGGTATTTGATTTTAACGAGATGACGAATTTATCGAAGGAACATAGGACTCTGCTTTCGGAAAGATTCTACGTAGGAATACCTGAGTTATTGGATATGCAAGTTTCGAAAATCGATAAAACTACGAAATTTCTCTGGCAGCTGGAAGATGGTAACACCATAGAATCTGTTTTGCTGTTCCATCCAGATAGAGTAACTGCTTGCATTTCATCTCAAGTTGGCTGTCCTGTTAAATGTGCATTTTGTGCGACCGGTCAGAGCGGTTATGTCAGAAATCTTTCCGCTGGTGAAATAGTTGCTCAAGTTATTGCGATGGAAAAAGAAAGGCGTGTGAACATCGGTAATATCGTTTACATGGGTATGGGAGAACCATTTCTGAATTACAACGAAGTGGTGAAAAGTGTGCGGATATTGAATCACAAAAAAGGTAAGAATATAAGTATGAGAAGAATTTCGATATCAACGGTAGGTATACCGGAAAAGATAGTGCAACTTGCGAACGACTTGCCCGAGGTCAAGCTGGCAATCTCGTTGCATGCACCAACCAACTACAAAAGAGATATGATTATTCCTCTGAACAGAAAGTATTCCGTCGAAGAGATAATCCATGCTGTCAAAGAATATCAAAAGATTACCAAAAACCGTGTCACGTTTGAGTATATTCTTATTAGGGAATTCAACGATTTTGCGGACGATGCTGAAAAGCTTGCAGAACTTCTCAGAGGTATAGGTGCTTACGTGAACCTTATTCCTGTTAATCCCGTTCAGACCGATAGTGGAATAAAAATGGAAAGACCACACCACTGGGCTATTGAACGGTTCAAAGAAATCTTAGATAAGCATAACATCGAAAACGAAATACGAAAAGAAAAAGGAACTGATATAGACGCGGCTTGTGGGCAACTGAGAAGAAGACACATCACAAGCATTAAAACGAGACAGGCTAAATAAGGGAGTGGTGCTGTTGATAGACAAGAGAATCAAGAAAGCAAAAAATGGTTCTTCAAAGAAGAAAAAACACATTGGCGTAACTGTCATTTCTTTCCCAGTCTTAGTTGTAATGACCATAATTTTGGCGGTTATTTCGGGATTACTCGCTTTTTATCTGGTGATGTTCCTGGAAACGAAAAGGGGAACTGTGCTCCTTCCAAATTTTGTAGGGACTGATGTTCAAACTGCAGAAAGACAGCTGAAAGATTTGGGGTTCAAGGTTGAGAAAATTGGAGACGTGGGAAGAGTAATTAATATGGACCCTCCAGGGGGCACGGTTGTTAAGAAAGGAAGGAAGGTAAAACTTTTTGTAGAAAATGCAGTCCAAAAATCTCTAATTCTCCCAGATTTTAAAGGGACATGGTATGGGAGTGTTCAAAAGATATTTGATTTGATGGGAATACATTCAACCGTTAAAAAGGTTCCAGAGGCGGAATTGGATGGCACAGTTATACAAACATCACCAACTCCAGGTAACAGGGTTGTCACGGGAGATGTTGTTACATTGTTTGTAAGTAGTGGAGCTGGTAGGACAGATACGAGCGTCCCTGAAAACAACCAGCAATCAGTTGAAGAGACCGATACACAGTCCACATCTTCTGTCTTAGAAAATTCACAGGAAGTTATACCCCCATCTGTGCCCGTTGAATCTCAATCTGTGCCTGTTGAATCTCAGAACTTTGATGAGACTGCCCCGGGACCAATTTATATGCCGGAAGATAATTGGGAACGCCCTGAGAACGAAGAAGAAGATGGTGAAGATGAAGAAAGTCCAATCATCCAAGGGGGGCAGTTTTAAAATATGAAACAAGAAAGAAGATTGGGGAGAGTTATCAAATTTTATTCTAACCTTTTAGTGGTGCAAGACATTGAAAGTGGTGAGAAGCTTCTGTGTAAGTTACGGGGTAAATTCAAAAAGCAAGGTATCAGACCCATTGTGGGAGATGTTGTTGAGTATGTAAGGGTGGTTGGTAACGAAGGTGTAGTGGAAAATATTCTCAACAGAAACAACGAACTTAAAAAACCGAGTGTTGCTAATGTAGACCAGGTAGTCATAGTTACCACTCTTGAAAAGCCGGAAGTTCCATACGATATACTTGATAGATTTATTGTATTGGTAGAATATGAGAATTTACCTATTGTTATAGCTCTCAACAAAGTGGATTTGCTATCCAAAGAACAAATAGCAAAATTCGAATCTATATATGGGAAGCTTTATCCAATAATAAAGACAAGTGCAACTCAGAAGATAGGTTTGGAGGACTTAAAAAGGTATCTTACAGGAAAGGTATCTGTCTTTGCGGGGATGTCTGGTGTTGGGAAGAGCAGCTTGCTAAACGCTTTAGAAAGCACACTTAGACTAAGAACGGGCGAAATTTCTGAAAAACTGGAACGAGGTAGGCACACAACAACTGCAGCTGAACTGCTCTCACTCTCTTTTGGTGGATGGGTGGTTGATACTCCCGGATTTGCAAGTCTTGAAATTTCACACATAAAGCCTTTGGAACTTCGCGAATTATTTATTGAATTTGAAAACGACAAATGTTTCTTTCCAGATTGCTTGCATTTGAACGAACCAGAATGTTATGTAAAAAAGGCAGTTGAAAAAGGAAAAATAAGTCCTACAAGATACGAGAGCTATGTGAAATTCTTAAATGAATTGCTCGAGATTGAAGAAACAAGCGGACGAGATTAAAAACGCAAGAGCTGTTGTGTTTAAAAACAAAAGCGCTCCACATGATTTTTGGAGCGCCTTTCATTTTCTATTTAATCGAAGAGTTCAATGAGCTTTTTGAATATAGCATTCAGTTTCAATTGTAATGATGTGTTGATTATGGATGGCATTGTAAAGTCTATGAATCCTTGTTGCAATGCGGTTTGATAGATTTTTTCCAACTTATCAACCATAGTATTCATCGACCAGTATTTTTCTACATATTCAATGCCCTTCTTAGAAAGTTCTTCTCTTCTATCCAAAGCAACTTTTATTGCGTGATAAAACTCCTCTTCATTGATGCCAGTGGTTATAGCTCCTTCACCATTCACAAGCACGTTTGCTATACCTTTGTAAGCTATTGCAACAACAGGTGTGCCACTTGCTAAGGCTTCGAGAACAACTAACCCTTGAGTTTCTGTAAGAGATGCGAAGACAAACAAATCTGCAGCTTTGTAATAATCCTTAATCTCTTTATGGGGAATGTATCCTGTAAAGATTGTCCGGCTCGTAAGACCTTCATCTTCAAAGAAGCTCTCAAGAGCTTTTCTTTCTGGTCCATCACCTACGATTAAAAACCAAACGTTACTATTTTCATGCATGTAACGAGAAACCACTTTTGAAAGGAACTCTAAGTTCTTCTCCTTTGCTAGTCTTCCTGCGTACATTAGTAGTGTGGCATTGTGTGGTATGCTGTACTCTTTCCGGATATCCTTTTTTGGTAGTTGGGAAAATTCTATTGTATCGATGCCCGTTGGAACAACTTCAATGGGTCGTTGAACACCGTAAGATATGAGTTCCTGCTTTATTTCTTCCGTTGGGGCTATGACTATGTTGACTTTGTTGCAAAACCATTTTGAAAATTCTTCGACGGTTCTTCTATCTGGAGTAAACGGTGGCGGAACGTAATGTCTGTATTCCGTTAAAAGTGTGTGATAGGTATGAACATGTGGCAATTTTAAATCTTTTTGGACCTTTAATGCCCTCATACCAAGAGCCATGGGGTCGTGGCTGTGGATTATCTCTATTTTGTTTTCGAGTGCAAACTCTATAATTTTTATATGATTTGCAAAAACTACTTTGTGTTGTTTTTCTAGAAGAAAAGGTATGCCGGGAACTAAAAGAATTTTTTCTTCACCTTCTGGTTTTACAGGAGCAACTATAAAAACCTCATGGCCTCGCATCTCCAAATATTTTTTTGATAAATAAATCGAGGTAGCCACACCATTTATTTGAGGTAAGTATGTATCCGATATCATCAATATCCTCATCACTTGTCCTCCTTATTGATGGTAAAGTTCGATGCTTCAACTTTTTTGAATTCACGATACGATTTCTCCGCTGTGTTAAGATACCAGCACAAGGAAATAAGCAAGGCACCTATGAGACCTGCCGATGTGACAAATCCAAACTCTCTAAGTAACTGTCCCTGGGCGAATACAAAACTACCAAATGAAGCAACCGTTGTAATAATGCTCATAATGACTGCTTTTTCTGTTTTTATAATACTCTCTTTCCCGTATCGAATGCTGTGGTCTAGTTCAACTAAACTATCGACACCTATTCCTAAGAATATTGGTAACACTATGAAGGTTATGAACGTTGTTTTGATGCCTACAAGATAAGAAATACCAAAAGCTGCAAGAGTGTTTAGCGTTGTCAGGAATATTATATTCCAGGATTTTCTAACATTTCTAAAGTCAATGTAAAGGATTATAAATTCTATCAGGAAGACGATACCAAAAACCCAAGTTGTGGAGATTAGCAACTCTTCTATGATTCCATAAAAGAGTGTTGTGTATCCGTAAGTTCTTATGTTTCCTATTTTTTTAATCGACTCAAAGAAAGTTTTTATGTTGTTGCCCTTCCAAATTTCTATTGCGGGTGTCACAAACGCAAGTAGGTATTTTTTCCCGTGGATGTCTTCGTAGAACAAGCTGGGGATATCTTTCTCCATGAGTTTAAAGAGGTCTTCTGTTGACGAGATATTTCTTATCACATCAACTGTTGAGACAAAGCTTTCATAAAGCCCATATTTTCTAAAGAGAATCTCTAAAAATGGGGTGTTAGTTATTTCAAGAACTTGAACGTAAATATTGGACTTTTCTTCCGCTATTTTTTCGGGATTTTGGATGAATGTAAGTATCGAAAAATCTGAAGTTATTAATCCATTTTCTTTGAGCTTTTCAAGAAAGTTCTGTAGTTCTTCAGATGTTTCTGCAGCTATAACCACATCACTGGAAGCGATACTACCAAATTTTTTAGATATTAGTTCACTGGTGATATTTGTTTCGGATTTCTTTGGAATCAGGCTAGAAGTTGTATATGAGAAATTTATGATTGAGTAAATTCCAACAGCTGACAAAAGCAACGTAGTTATTATTGTCAATGTCATTAGTACACGGCTCTTTCTTACTATATCAACCACTCTTACATAAGTTTCCCTTTGACGACCTTTGAATTTTGGAAGGAGCACATCGTGAGCTATTGGAACAAGCGTATTAAAGACAAAGAAGTAAACAACAACACCTAGAGCTACGGAAAAACCCATCTGTTTAATTGCATTAGAAGGACTCAAGAGCATTCCAAGGAATGCAAGCGATGTTGTAGTCATGGATATGAACGCTGGCCTAAAATTTTCAATAAATGCATCTACTATGCTTTGACGCGAGATACCTTCCATATTAAATCGTTCCTGAATTCTGGTGACAATGTACATGGCGTAGTCTATACCCATTCCCAATAACATGGCGTTAACGAAAGTGGTTACTATATTCAATTCTTTTAGGAATAAAGCTATAAGTCCAAGTGTTATGCCCATCGCCATTAGAAGTCCTGTGAAGAGAATAAGGAGCTCGAATATATTACCAAAACCGATGATTATTATAAGTATGATGGCGACAAGAGATATGAAAGTAGTAAGCGTAAAGTCTTTCGATGCCTGGAGGTTTGCTTCGTATGTAGACATCACACCTCCGGTAAAATATATTTTTACATTATGTTGGTCTTCGAATTTCTTGGACAACTTTTTCAGCTCTCGAACTGCTTCGGTAACGAATTTTACATCAGACATTGGCTTTTTCATGGAGAAATTCATGACTAAAAGTTCTTTGTCGGGTGAGAGCAAATAGTATTTCTTTATACCACTTTTTTCTACTATACCTTGTATATAACTGTGCAAATCGTAAAGTGCAGAACCTACATTTCTCCAGAATCTGAAGTCAACGAGAGTTTTTGGTTCTACCCTCGTAAGTGACTGGTAATATCTAATGGTATCGTTGATAGTCCCCTCACCAAAAGAAAGCATTCCATATTTAACCAATGTTTCTGGATTGTCAAATGGCTCTGCGTGGTTTACATACGGGGTGTTCTCAAAAAGTTCTTTAATCATTTTGGCAATGCTATCTGGGTTACTTGTTTTCACACCATCAATGGCAACTATTAATGTATTAGAAGTTACCTTCTCTGAAGTATATTTTACAAGGTCCTGGAATCTGGGATCGTCCTTTGGTGCCAATCCAGTTATATCTGCGTTGATTCTCAAGCCCAAAACAGCGTAAAGACCCAAAAGTACGGAAATTACAATTAATGTCAGAGTAACTAATTTTTGTTTGCTAAGAATAGTTTCCACATACCATTTCGCAAACCTTTCCAATTCAGCTCGCCCTCCATACTAAAAGTAGTAACAACGCTATTCCATTGAATATAATTACGGGGAAGCGCTTTTGGAAATGAGGTTTTATGAAATTACCAAGCACATAACATACTACATAACCATACTGGAAAGAAAATCCATACCATCCAAGCCTAAAAGCAAAAATTGGAACCATTGAATATACGATAAGCCTTTGCACTTCCTGGAAAACTTCTTCTACGTTTAGGAACAAACTTGAGAAAAAAACGAGGGTTGGAAGGTAAAGTATGAAAAAATTAAAGACTTCAATGTCTAAAAGAAATACTCCAAGGTTCAAGTATTTAGCACACCATGGGTAAAGAACGATTAAGAATAAGAGTGCTATAAGCGATTTTAGCATTTCTTTAGTTGCCTTTGATTTTATTTTTGCCATTAACCGGCTCTCCCCTTGTTTTTCAAGCATCTGCAAATTTTGATCTAATGAGCTGGAAATTTGGTCTCCACCACAAATTCCACGTTATATTTTTCCGCAATTAGTCTTGCTATCTCTTCATCTGATTTGCCAAGTTGAAAAGATGTATTTGTCCCATTGAGCGCTTTCCACAGAGCATCACCAAAGGTTTTGCCTGGAAAATAAGAACCTTCACTCATGTATATTCTTGGATACCATAAAAGGTCAATATGCTTGATTTTATATTTTATCCATTCTACTCCATATCCCCACCAATAGTGCCAAACCTTTTTTGTGATATACTTGGCAGCGCGTCTATCTTGAATCGAAAGTATCGTTTGCTCAAGTGCTTTTGAGTCGTCATATACTTTTATTCTTTTTCTGTACTCGAGAAAGAATAGTTGCTGATTTATCTCGTTTGTTTTTCTTAAAATGAGATACTTATAAGGATTTCTCAAAAAAAGAGACGGAGAAGGTAAAACCTCCTCCATCGTTACGGGTTTTCTCTCTGAAATCAAAATACTTAAGGTAACAGCTGAGAAGAGAAAAAAGACAAATGCATAAAATTCTAACCTCATCTCTCAAACTTCGCTTTCTTCTTGTAATACAGTCCTTTCCCAATTTAGTAAGAAGACATTTTCAAAGGTGATTAAGCCTATTACTTTGCTTGATTTACAAGGTAGTCGAGTGCAACTTTTATAACCGGGTCATTTTGGTCAACTTCTATCTCGGTTAACGTGTATGTTTTAGCATCAAGCTTTTTAGAAAAACTCGTTGTTCCTTGGGATTCCTCCACGCTAATATTCGGCTCAATTCCTACTTTGTGTATATCTTTTCCAGATGGTGTTAAGTAATGTGCGATTGTCAAAAAGACAGTTCCGCCGTTGCTAAGTGGGAAACCTCTCTGAACAGAACCTTTTCCGAAAGTCTTCTGACCTATGAGTACTGCTCTTTTGTTTTCTTTGAGTGCAGCAGCAACGATTTCCGAAGCGGATGCAGAACCATTGTTTATGAGCACTACCATAGGAACCTTTGGATAATTGTTACCCTGACTAATATATCGCTCGGTAATTTTTCCATCTCTGTCTTTCACTGAGACGATAACCTTGCCCGCGTCTAAAAATTGATTTGCCACGTGAATTGCAACGTCAAGCAACCCACCAGGATTATTGCGCAAATCAAGAATCAATGCGTCTATTTTCTTATCATAGAGTTTTCTGAGAGCTTTTTGTAATTCATTTGGGACAGGTTCGTTAAACTTAGTTAAAAGAACATAACCTATCTTTTTGTTTTCATACTCCGTTATTCCTGACTTAACAGGAATTATCTGAATGATTTCTCGAACTATAGTAACTTCGATAATCTCATTTCCTCGCTTTATTGTCAATTTTACGGAAGTTCCAGGTTTTCCTCTCATTTTGTTAACCGCTTCCATGTATTCCATTTCGCTGACTGGTTGGTCATCGATACCGATGATAAGGTCTCCTGCTTGCAATCCTGCACGCCATGCTGGTGTACCATACATTGGACTTACAACTTTAACGGCTTTGTTCTCACTGTCGTAGGTTACCTCGATACCAAGCCCGCCGTATTGACCTTCCATTTCTATTTGTTGTTCAGTCATTTGTGATGGTGGGTAATAGTAACTGAAATCATCTCCGAGCCCTTTAATCATACCATCTATGGCAGAATCTATGAGTTTGTTGAAATTAACGTTTTTGATGTCGTAGTAGTTGTAATTAATTCTATAAAGTGTTTCATAAAGCGGTGAAATGTAATTCAGTAGCTCTTTGTCAGAGGCACCGGATAGAATCATACTTGATGCAATAACTACAATAGCCAAAAAGACGTATGAAAGAACTCCCTTAAAAATGCTTCTCATACCTCACACCTTCCTTCTAAATTACAGAATTTTAAATATTTGCATTCTCGTTTGTGTTTTCACTTTGAATTATTGGTTCTGTTTCTTTCGTTTGCTCTTTGCTTGACTCTTCTTTAATTTTGACGAAAGCATTCACCTTTCTTGCGAAAATCATATAGGTTGTGTGTGCAACCATTCTGTCAACAGGTCTCAGTCTATTCGGGTAAGGTTTGAACTGTCGCATTAAAGATTCCCAAACTTCGACATCTATGAAAGGCAGTTCGTACATTTTTTCAAGCACCATAGAGACTTGATTAACTGTTGGACAGATTACACCTATCCGTCCGCCTCCACCTAACGCTTCCCAGCAGACTTGTATGTAGTTCTCCGGATCAGGTACGTCCAAAAGCAATGCATCTACGTTTGTTTCGTCAAATCCGAAAGCAATATCACGCAGTTTTAACTCGACTCTATCTATAAGTCCCCATTCAGTGAGATTTTGAGTTGCGAGTTTGTAAAAATCTTCCCTTCTTTCGTAAGCGTAGACTTTTCCTTCGTTTCCCACAAGCCTTGCAATCGCTGCGCACATAGCACCACTACCAACGCCGGTGTCTATAACCCTGCTGCCTGGTTTAATGTCTAGTTTCATTACAATATAGCTCGAATCCTTGGGATAGACAATTTGTGTTTTTCTTTTCATTGAGAATATGTCATCGATGTAAGTGGGTTGTAAGAGGTAGTAGGATTTGTTTGTTTTTCCTATAGTAATTACATCCCCGTAGTTTTTTCCAATAATTGTATCAAATTCGACAACGCCAAGGTGGGTTCCTTTCTTTTTTCCCGCTTCAACTCTGACAAGGAACTTCGTTCCATCTTCACCATATAGCAAGACTCTGTCTCCATCCTTTATCAATTTATTCACACCTGCCTTCTTTTTTCAATCACTGTTGGTTATTTTTAATTTTAGCATGGGAGTTCAAAAGTTCAATAACTACTAATCCAGCGATTAATAGACCAAGAATGTAACTTGATGATTGTATACCAATGACATCTATGAAAATCCCTGTTAAGATGATAGATATGTATACCACAAGAAGATTTACTGGGTGGATTTTAAATCTGTTCGTTTCATTATTCGAATTGTATTCTGATAGAAATCTCACTATTCCCGGAAGGGTAAAACCAAGGCGTTTTTGTATTTGGTGACAGATGAAGAAACCAACCAAGAAAACAGACGTAAATAACCAACCTGTTGTTGGAAATATGAAAGTTGTTGCATAAATAAAGAATGCAAGCGCAATAGTCACAGGACCCAATAGGTCGAGCTTCTTAGAATAATTTTTGAAAAAAGTAACTAAAATTGTATTTAAAACATAGCCTAAAACAAAGAAATATAAGGCTTTAGCAGACGCAAATTCGGCAGGTATACCTTTACGGATATTTAGTTGATACCACGCATGCAAAGGTAATAGGAATTCTATCTGGTAAAGAAACACCTTTGCAAGTCCCTCTGTTACAATTTGCTGGGGACTAAAGTTCAGTTGTTTCCAAGAAGTTTTCTTTGCTTGGAATTTATCGTATATTTCTGTTTTTTCACTGATAGTAAGCTTTACTTTGTATTTCTTATCTTCAACTATCAAAAACGCTACAGCAAAGACGGAAATGAAGAATAAAAGACTGACGTGCGAGACTATTTCGCTATTTGAATCCGTTGTGAAAAGTCTGAATGAGTTACCGTATGACCAAAGAGCGCCAAGGATACTCCAGAGCATGGGTTGAATGCTTAGTAACCTTTGGTTAAAAAAGTTTTTCTTATCTTCCAGCATTCCAAGTAAGGATAGTGCATAAATAAACAACGAAAAGTTGAAAGTTATCACAATCAAAATGAGACCTAGCAAATTCTGTCCAACTGTTAGCAAGTTAGAAATTGTGGAAAGCAAAAAGGCAGACATTGTTCCAAACACAAGTATGTATGGTGTTCTTCGACCTATAGCTGTTCTTGTTATTTCAAAAAGGAAGAGTATTTTATCTTTTAGGAAAGCGATTAGTATCAGCTCCGAATAAAAGCTTCCAAGCAAAATCGACTTGGGAATAGAAGACCTCAGCAAGAAGTTGAGCATTATGTAAATGTATGTTGGTATGAAAAAACCAATCCCAAAAAAGCCAAACGATAGGACGACCATGTCTTTAATATCTTCCGTCCTCAATTTTCTTAGGTTGTACCTTTCACTACCTTTTGTTGCCATCAATTACTCACCTCCGTGCCGTTTAGTTCACGGCACTGCCGTGTAACTACATTTTTGGCTTCTGAAAACATCATTTGTATCTTTCGACTGTGAATTTGTATATTTCAAAATCATCGTCAAATATCCCTGCTTTGAGTTTAGCTATGCGTATTTGTTCTTCAACTGTATCTACGCCTTCTATATCTGGCAAAAGTAATCCTCTTCTCCATCCTTTTTGAACGATTATTCCATACTTTTTTGGGTCAAGTTCAGCGATACTTCTCACCGGTTCATATGGGCTAAGAATGTCAACATTAACGATGATGTTATCAAGCTCGTAAGGTTGGACTGGTGGAAACCTGGGGTCACGAGTTGAAGCTGCTATTGCGTTGTCACGAATCTCGTATGCAAGATTTTCACGAACGGGCATGAACGTTCCAATACATCCTCTTAACGAGCCATCTGTATTGTGTAAGGTTACAAAACATCCAGCCCTTCTCTCGAATAGTTCTTTAGGTAATCCTTCGTGTGGTTCTATAATCCTTCTGTGCTTAACGTAATTTTCTATCACTTCTATAGCCCATTTTACGTAAGGGTGCTCGCCTATCATATTGGTCCCCCCTTACCACACTAATCTCGCCTTTTGATGTTAATCATGGCTTTTGCCTTTTCATAAGGTCGATTATCAACTGAACTTCTCCAACACCCATCTTCATTTTCTTGGCGATTTCAATTGGTTCCAAACCACTTAGATACATGTCGAATATTAATACTTCTTTCTTGTTTTTTGCAACGTCATCGTCATATTCGTTCTTTTCATAGTTTGCATATTCGTCAACAGTTTTTTTCATTGTTTCAAGAACACGCGTTGAGGAGGTTGATTTGTTTTTGAGAACATATCCTTGTATTAATGCCTTTTCGGCAGCGGAAAGCTCTGTATCGATGTCGGAGATCTTTTTAGTGGCCTCATTTTTGCTATTTTCTTTGAAGCTTTCGTTTTTGAGTTCTTGGTTAGATAATGTTTCACTTGAGATTTCTGTTTTTTGCAATTGGTTTTGCAACTGGACTGCTAAGGCGGATAATGATACATACTGCTCGTTAAGGTCTTTAATCAAAGCTTTCGCTTCTTCCATTTTCCTATCGAGTTGTTCAAGTTTTGAGTCAACGAAGATTCTTACCTTTCCAATAAGTTCCACAGGTTTTTCTTCTTCCTCGTCTATTTCGCTCTTTTCTGTCTTTTTCTTGAAGCTTTCCAATATATAGGTAGCCCACGCAAACACAAGGGAACTTACTGATGCCAAAACTACAAACCAATGGAAGGCGGACATCTTTTATTCACCCTCCTTTTGATAGTCTTGGAGGGACAATCTTTTGTATCCAATTCTCGGAAATGTCTTTATATCTTCTCCGCTCCAAATAATCAAGGTTCCAAGATTTTTCGTTGGTGTTGGTTCAATACTTTCAACGCGAGCATCTTCTGGCAAATGCACCTTGAACGTGGAATTCGCAACAGAATTCATGCGAATTTGTCCCATGTCAAGGATGTAAGTATCGTTTTCTGATTGCACAATACCTTTTAGAACAACCGTTTCAGTGATTTCTAAGATGTTTCCGTTGTTCTTTATATTTGACTTGAAATCCAATACTTCGATATTCTTGCCTATATCCTTTGAGACTTCGCTGAAATATTTTCTGAACGTATCAAGAGAAGTTTGGTTATACGTAGTGATATATTCCTCTTTCTTTTTCTCACTTTTGAACTTTAACCCGCTCACGGTTGTTATTGTAGCAAACTCGCTGTAACCAACTAAAACGTCTGAGTTGTAGTATTCAACAGTAAAATTAGGACTTCTGAATATCAGTGTAATCACATCGGTAATTAAAAAGAATAGGACTATGAGTATAAGTAAATAGATCACCGTTTTATTTCCCATATCAAACATCCTTTCCCTACTGGTATCATTCAATTGAAGAACCTGAGCTTATTCTTTTTGATAGCCTTTTTTCGTCAATTTTTTCGTTTAAGTCGTTTATTACTTTCATTATAGCATATATCACTATCAAAAATTCGAATCTTCCGGCGAACATTCCTATTATCAGTGTCCACATGGCTGTTAATGGCATATTTGGAGATGTAATACCACAGCTAAGTCCGACACCATCCATTGCTGAAGCAAACTCAAACATCGAGTTCAAAGCACCGTATCCGTGTAGCATGAGTATAAATGAGCCAATAACAAATGTCATCAGGAAGAGTGATACGACAAGCAAAGCTTCACGGATATTGTCGTCACTAAGGATAATTTGTTGCTCTCCTTTAAATATTATCTTTTTCCTCACCGTGCCTCTTGGCATAAGGAACCCTTTTACGCTATCATGCAGTGTGTTCAGTATGACCCAGATACGGAACTGTTTGATGCCACTAGATGTTGAGTCCATCATACCGCCAGATAGCATAAGTACTATTAGAATAAACATAAATGGCGAAAAAGCTATCCATTTCTCTTCATTTAACGGCAAGGTTTGGAAACCTGTTCCACTTACAGCCGAGACCGTTTGGAAAAGTATATACCTTAAAGCATCTCCAAAGTTTTTGTAATACTTTCCTACAGCGTAAGTAGATAAGATAATTGCTGGAACAAATGAAGAACCTATCAATAACCAAGGCTCACCATTCTTCAAAACAGCCTTAATATTTCCTTTCCAGAGAGCGTAGTGTATTCCGAATCCAGTTGCCCCGATAATCATGAGGACTATTGTTACAATTTCTATCGCTAGGTTATTGAACTCTCCTATACTACCGTTGCGAGTAGAAAATCCACCAGTTCCTAATGCGGTCATCGTATGGTTAAGTGCCTCAAACCAATTCATCCCAGCTAATCTCAAGGCTATTGTGCCAACAACCGTGTAGGCAAGGTAAATCTCTAGTATGAGCTGGGCGGACCTTCTTATATTCGGCACAAGGTTGTCGGACCTTCCTTCTGATTTATAAAATCCCAAAGCCCTAGGACCCAAGACCATGCCCAGCATCAAGACCGCGAAACCCGCACTACCTACGTATTGTGTAAATGACCTCCAAAATAGAAGAAGTTTAGACAATTTGGTTACGTCTGTGAACATCGTCAATCCTGTACCAGTTAGTCCACTTACTGATTCAAAGACAGCTTGAGAAAACGAAAGATTTCCTAATAAAATATGTGGGATGGCGGAAAGTAGCGAAATCATAATCCACGTGAAGACCGTAAGTACAGCGCCTTCTCTATATCTTATGGTTTCTATGTCTTCAACTTTAACCGCGAAACCTGTGAAGTATATGATAAAAGAAAGCACAGCTGTAATTAAAAACGGATAAGTATTCTTGATTTCTTCTGGATAGAAGATGCAAAATACTGTAGGAACTAAAACGATGAATGCATACTGAAATATAACGAGTGTGAATGCCTTATATATCCTTAGATAGCTTTTCATCATTTAGAACAACCTCCAGAAAATTCGGTCGCTTGTAGATATGTGTTTCATTAACTACCTCAGGAGGAAAACAAGCTGTTCATGAGCTAAAAAATGATAGAACTTCCATTCGCTTTTCTTCTCGACAAACAAGGATAATCTCGTCACCGGGTTCAAGTGTAGTTTCTCCGCGAGGTATCAAGAAGCTATCGCCTCTTTTTAACCCAACTATAACCACATCCTCTGGTACACTAAGTTCCTTGATTTTTTTGCGGATGATACTCGAGTCCCAGGTTAAAGTGATTTCCAATACAACTACACCTTTGGAGAATGTCTTCTCTTCAAGGTCGCGTGTCAACTGACTTCCAAAAAGCAACGGTTCCAGATTTCTCATAATTAAGTCTGTCACGCCAAGTGTTCTGATGCCAAAGCGTTCAAATAAGTCGAGGTTTTCAGAGTTGTTCAATAGAGTAACCACGTTCTTTACCCCATAATACTCTTGTACCAAACGAGCGATAAAGAAATTTTTTCTGTCTCTTTCCATAAGTAAGACTACAATATCATTAGGCTCAATTCCAAGCTGGTCGAGGACTTTCTTTGATGTGCCATCCCCGTTGACGATTGTAGCGTTCAGCGTCTTCGAGTATTCTTCACATAGATCTTGGTCTTTGTTAACAAAATAGACGTCGTAACCTTGTGCTATCAATCTCTTAGCAAGAAAGTAAGGAACTCGTGCACCACCAATGATTATTATCTTCATCGTTTTTCACCAACCTTTGGTTCAACGTGTTCGAGGATG
This sequence comes from Fervidobacterium sp., assembly GCF_059913585.1. Classification (NCBI taxonomy): domain Bacteria; kingdom Thermotogati; phylum Thermotogota; class Thermotogae; order Thermotogales; family Fervidobacteriaceae; genus Fervidobacterium; species Fervidobacterium sp. The sequence goes on along the minus strand of NZ_DBOLZL010000014.1, from coordinate 201,321 downwards.
TTGTGTTCAAAGGTATCTACTGTTAAATCGATTGGTGATATTACATCAATACCGCTCTTTATGAAAAGTGGCACATTCTCCCTGTTGTTTACAAGCGAGATAACCCTGGGTATCCCAAATATCTTTGCTCCAACCAACGATACAAAGTAATTAGTTGAATCATCGCCTGTCGTTGTCACTAGTAAGTCCGCCTTTATAGCTTTTGCCCTTTCCATTGTTTCACGCTCGGTAGCATCACCTATAACTACAAAACCACCGTAATCTTCGGGCAGTAGGTTTAACGTATTGGGGTTTTTATCGACCATAGTGACGTTAAACCCTATTCTTGAGAGCCTAGTTGCTACTTCGAGACCAACCTTCCCACATCCAACCACGATAACATAAAACTTAAGCCCGACAGGTATGTTTATGTTAATCGGAGTCAAGCTCATCACCCTTTCGATATCCTTTCATGTTTACATCTAACGCTTTTGCAGCGTTTCTGTGACGTTCAGCTAATTCAGAATTTCCACGCTTTTCAAGTATTTCTGCCAGTAAATAATGCGGTATCGGTGACGATGGCATGAGAGAAAACATAGTTCTGACAAGTTGTTCTGCTTTATCCAAGTCACCAGGGAAGTTAGAATGTATTAACCCTTCAGCCTCTCTTAAGTATCTTTCAAACGAATCTTTCTTATAATCAAGCAATCCTTTTATTTTTCTTCGTAATTCATCTTGGGTAAATGGTTTAGCTAAGTAATCTATAGGATGATATTTGCAAACTTCTGCAATATTCTCCGGCGTCGCAAAAGCCGAAATAATCAATACAGGCGTAAATATTCCTCTTAATCTTAATCGTTTTATGAATTCAATTCCATCAAGATTTGTTTCATTCTCAAACCTGATATCCGTTGTGATCAAGTCGAATTTATATTTGTCACAAATTTTCAGAGCTTCCTCTGCGTTCGCTGCTTCAACAGGATTGCATTCGTAAGCTGTGGAAATCATTCGAACCAACAAATTCCTCACATGCTTTTCATCATCAACTACCAGGACATCTATCATCTTCAATCGCCTCCTTCTTTGGAAATTATACCACACCTTCGTTTTTTATGCACTTTCCATGGTAGAATAAGAAAAGCTTCGGTAGGACAATCCATAGGAGGTAGAAAGTATGAAAAGAAAGAGGACTTTTACAAGTTTCCTAAGTTCTGTGGTGATTTTGTTACTTGCTGGACTGATGTTCAGTTACATTTTAGGTTCTGTAGGCTTTGCCGACGTGCTAACTCAGTACAAAGGCGGGTGGGCTGATAAGGTTTTGTACATGATAATGATTGATCGTTTTAACGATGGGGAACCTTCCAACAACAACCAAGGAAAAGGTGAATACGACCCTCGTGATGGAGCGAAATACAGCGGAGGAGATTTGAAGGGTATTATTGACAAGATTGACTACATAAAAGGTCTTGGTGTCGATGGAATTTGGATAACACCACCCGTGGCGAATCAATGGTGGGACCCTTGGGTAAATTACGGTGGATACCATGGTTACTGGGCAAGGGATTTTAAAAAGGTTGACGAACACTTTGGAACACTTGAAGATTATAAAGCTCTTGCTGAAGCACTGCACAAGAATGGAATGAAATTAATCCAGGATATAGTTGTTAACCATGTTGGGAACTATTTCAGGTTTAGAAATGGGAAATTCGAATTAAACGTTGGAAGTGTACCAACGTCAGCACCTACTCAATATCCATTCAATTTGAACAACTACAACGATCCTGAACAAAGGCAAAGGGCGATATACCACTGGACGCCAGATATCAACAACTACTCAGACCCAGAGCAAAAGCTCAACTACCAAATGAGTGGGTTAGACGACCTTAACACTGAAAATCCAGAAGTTGTTCAAGCGTTAAAAGATTCTTACGCTTACTGGATTAAAGAAGTTGGAGTTGATGGTTTTCGTGTGGATACAGCAATGTACGTTCCCAAAACGTTTTTCGACGAGTTTTTCAAAGGTGACGGTGGAATGTTCTCTTTGAAAGAAGACTTCATTGCCTTCGGGGAAACCTGGCTTTCTTCAAAACCATACGAGAATAAATCTGACCTGGAGATAGCTTCCTACTTTGACCATGGTTTCAATTCTATGCTTGATTTTACCTTGATGGAGGAAATCAGGCGCGTAATAAAAGGTGGGCAACCAACCGATTTTCTTGCTTACAGACTCAAAGTGCGAAACGAGATATTAAAAAAAGGTCTACTTGTAACATTTATTGATAACCATGATATGGAAAGGTTTGGAAAAGGGGTAACACCTAATATCACTATGCAAGCTCTTGGATTGTTGTTAACACTACCCGGTATGCCAGTCGTATATTATGGTACAGAACAGTATTTTGAAGAAACACGTGCAAGCATGTTCAAAGGTGGTTGGGGTTCGTTCGGTCAGGATCACTTCAACACCGAGAGCGATATGTACAAGTTTATCAAGAACGCTATCGAATTTAGAAAATCACACCCTGCAACAAGGTACGGAGAAGTTAACGTGCTTTTGTCCGAAAAACGAGGTGCGGGGTTGTTGGTTTATACTTTGAAATGTGATGAAGAAGAACTGCTTGTTGTTTTAAATACAGCAAACGATCCAAGAATTGCGAACTTCAAAACAGGTTATGAACCTGGAACCACCTTAGAACCTATTTACAATTTCAGTGGAGGCGTAAGTACTCCAATTGTTGTGAAAGATGGGGGCTATGTGACTTTGCGAATTCCAGCGCGAACGCTAACTGTTTTCGGTATATCGAGCGAGAAATCAGAAGTTTACAAACCAACCACGACTATCAATTTAAACCTGACAAACGCTGAAAAGATAACCGCGCTGAGAGAAATAACTGGGACAACAAATGCGAAAGCAGTTTATGTTTACATAGACAGAAAGGTTGAGAACGAAATTAAGATAGAACCAAAGGATGGAAAATTCGCAATTACAATAGACCCTTTCAAACTTGACCCAGGTGAACATACACTACTTGTCAGAGCGGTTGGAAAAAACGTTAAAGATACAGTGTACACAGATGAAATAAGATTTATAGTTGAGCTGGAAAAGAAATTATTAGCGGAAACAAAGGACCCACTTGATGATGATATAGGCTTCACGGGGACATATCTTTACCCAACAGATGCAACATTCAAACGACAGATGGATATTGTTGAAGCGAAAGTTGAAAGTATCGGTAGCACGTTAGTAATTTCTGTTAAACCGAGGGACTTAACAAAAACCTGGGGACCACCAAACGGTTTCGACCATGTTACATATCAAATATTCATCGATGACCCAACAAAGAAAGGCACGGGAGTTTTGCCGTTACAGAACTACGAGTTCGACAATTGGGACTGGGATTGGGAAGTCTTTGCAACAGGTTGGTCTAGTGCGATTTACACTTCGCAAGGAGCATCAAAAGATAGGTTTGGGACGCAGATAGGTTCTCCTGAAGTTTTTGTTGAAGATGGCTGGGTGAAGATAATAATAAAGGGTGACTGGCTTGGCAATCCATCATCTTTCGAAGGATGGACGATATATGTAACAAGTTGGGACTACGATGGTATCGAAAACAAATTCAGACCACTCCAGCAAGAACCAAAAGCCTACATCATGGGTGGAGGAAATCCAACGGATCCATTAATAATGGATGATCTGTGGTTAGAAATTAAATAAACAAAGCCCGCCGATGGCGGGCTTTTCAGTTATCGTTTTTCTTGAAAACTTTTGGAATCGTTGTCAAACTGAATGAATATCCATCTTTTACAATTCTGACCTCAATAAAAATTGCTACGTTCTTTTTTATGTTGCTTTCTTTGAGTATGAACTCAACTATTTTGTCTCCGTTTTCACTAACTTCTATTTGCAAATCTATACTTTCCCATCGTGCCTTTCTGAAGTCCAGCGTCTCTGAAATAGCAACCCACCCTTTTGCGTATTCTAACTCCTCGGCTGTTCTAAGAACTATCCCGTTTTCGGTCTCTTTCCACGATATCTCTGGAAGTTTGTTCAATGTGGACAGTGAAAAAAACGCTTTGAGAGTGTTGAAAAATTCAATCTGATTACTTACATTGTGTGCTTCATTTGGCATAACGTATGCATACCTTGGGGTAGGTAGGTCGTAGAAATATAGCTGGGAAGAATCAACAACCCAATACGGGTCGTTTGTCCCTATAACGATAAGTTTTGGTATGGTGAGTTTATCTTTGTAATAGAAAGGGTCAATTGCCTTAACAATTTCTGGAACTTCGTTTGGGGAAGCGTCCGCTATCATTTTCGTGAGACCATACCTTGTGTAATCTCTTATTTGTTCACTGAACGTTCCGTAGTATTCGAGTTGTTTTCGCATCTGTTCAGGCATGTTTAAATTATCGTATACAATAGGAACAATCACAAAAATTCTTTGGTCGACAGCTCCTGTTAGATATGTGGTCCAACCTCTTTTGGATGCACCAGTTACTAAAAACTTTTCAAGGTCAAGGTTTAATTCTTTTTTGAGAAAGTCTTGAACACAGTCCATGGTTGCGGTAACGCCTTTTACCATGGGAAAGAGCAGGGGCCAATCTTCCTCGCCTGTTTCTAGGTATTTTGCTAAAGTGTAAGCAATCAGAGCGTCTTCTTTCAAACCAAATAGTGGTTGGTTGGGTATATCCCACAGTATCACAAATGGAGCACCGATACTTTCAATAACAAGAGCGTATTGGTTGAGTTTAGACATGGGATCTTTAGGTGCTGAACCTGTCACCATAAGGATTCCGTGGTTTTTGTAAGCTAAATTTCGTGGGATGTAGATACCTACTTTATGGTTCCATTCGATACCTCTCCAGGTTTGACTCTTCACGTTCAGAAGAAAGAACTTCCCGCCGAAAAGAGAATTTGAAGAAGAAATTACAGTATAAGTCGGGATACCTGAATTTTTAAGATACTTTTCCAGAGAAACAGCCAAGTGTTTGGCGGGAAAAATCAAGTAGAGAAAAATGAGAATTACGATTATCCTAGTCTTACTTCTTGATACTTTACTTTTCTGAGCTTTTGTTGCCTTCTTCATTAGGTTCCACTTCCTTATTTTCGGGTATTTTAATGATTATCCTTGTGCCTGTTCCAAGTGAGCTTTCCAATTCTATTTCTCCTCCGAGCTTTTCAACAACTAATGTGTAGACTATACTCAGACCAAGCCCTGTGCCAATATCTGGATTTGTGGTGAAGAAAGGTTCAAATGCGTGCTTTTTTGTCTTTTCGTCCATCCCTTTTCCATTGTCAGCAAATATTATCTTTAGCACTTTTTTGTTTCCATCTGTGATTATTTTTTCCGCCTTTATAAGTATCGTTCCTTCTGCATCTTCTTCAAATGCGTGTGTCAACGCATTGTCTATGAGATTGATTAAAACTTGTGCTAGTGCACCCGGGATAGTGTGGACAACTAAGTCATCTGGGATTTCCGTGTGTATTTGTACACTTGATTCTCTAAGCTTTGGATATATTGCTCTTACGACATCTTCAACCAAAGCTTTCAGATTTACGGAAGAATAACTTTCTACCATTTCGCTCATTGCAACGCGTTTAAGGCTTTGAACGAGGTCAATGATTCTCCTAATATTTCTGGTCATTATTTCTGTCAACTGTGTTAGGACATCGACCTTGTCCAGGAAATCACTTTCGGTTAGTTCTTCTGAGAAGAATTTATTCTTCATATCATTTAATGTGTGTTCAACTTCTGTTAGTGATGAATAAATCACTCCGGCTGGTGTGTTAACATCGTGTGCTATATTTACAATCATCTTGCCCAATGCCGCCATCTTTTCTGCGTTGATTATTTTGCTCTGTGCTTCCTCCAGTTCATTAAAAGCAACTTCAAGTTCGTTATTCATTTCGTTTAGTTCTTCAACCATTTTCTTCAATCTTTCGTTTTTTTCAACGTTGATGGTAAAAAGAATGAATACGAACGAAAACAAAATTGCCAAAGCTGTACTGAGCGTTATTATTGCGTGGGAAGAAGCTCTTAACCTAACTACATTGTTAGCTTCCTCAACTATCTCAGAATATGGAATAACTGCAACTACCGTGAGATTGTATTTCCCAACTCTGCGAAATGTTGCGAACTTTTTGGTGTGATAAGTGTAAATTCCATGGCCTTGAACAGATTTTGTTATCATTTCAGCAAAAGATTTAGTCCAAGGATTATTCATCAAATCGAAAGTCTCCACATATTCCTCGACAGGGTGTGCTACCGTTAATGTGCCGTAGACTAGCCCTACGTAACCAGATTTTCCAAATTTTGTCTGAGCTATCAATTTTTGCAGTCCATCTGCCGGGTAAAGTCCCATCAAAATCGCTTTTGTTTTCCTATCTGGACCTTTGATTCCTACTAAAACAACGATGTTTTTCTTTCCTTTGTATTCATGTATCATGTAAATATCATGTTCTTTTTCACCGGAGAAAATCTTCTCAGTTACCTCGGCAGGTATAGAAATTTGGACTAATCCATCTTCGGAGACAACACGGTTATCTTTCAGCATAATAAATGTTTCCAGGTAACCTTCCAAGCGCATAACATTGTTAACGTTTGCAACTTCCCATTGCAATAGCCCGGTCGATAATTCATCCATAGGATCCTTTATGTAAATTGAAAGGTCGTTGTCAGAAGTGTATTTTCTAAGAGGACTTGCTAGTTGTTCTAAATAATGCTCTATATCTGACGATATTTTTTCAACAACAGTTGTTTGGATTCTGGATATCAGATGGATTGCAACTGAGTTGGCTAACAGATTTGCTATGAGTATTACTATTCCGATAGAAAGAATACTTGAGATCATGATGGTTATTATTAGGACTGTTTTTTTATATTGAAAAATCTTTGACACTCTATCGCCTCCGTGGATTTTCTCGTTTTGTAATCTTTCACAGGGTTTGGGCAAGCTGAATATTTCTACCAATATTATATACCATGTGATATAATATCAAACAGAGGAAAGTATCAAACTCTTGGTTAAAAAACTTGCGATTAGGAGGTGAACAGATATGGAAAATTTTGTTTTTCACAACCCAACGAAACTGGTTTTTGGAAAAGGAACCGTTGAAAAGATAGGTGAATACTTGAAAAAGGATGGTATAAGAAAGGTTTTGATGCTTTACGGTGGAGGCTCAATTAAGAAGAACGGCGTTTATGAAAAGGTCGTTAGGTCGCTTCGTGATAATGGGATAGAGAAGGTAGAAGTTTCAGGTGTAAGGCCTAATCCTGTTCTTTCAAAAGTTCACGAAGCTATACAGGTTGCGCGTGAGAACAACGTTGAGGCGATTCTTGCAGTAGGTGGAGGAAGTGTTGTCGACAGTGCAAAGGCAATAGCAGCAGGTTTTTATTACGAAGGTGATATCTGGGATGCGTTCACAGGTAAATACAACGTAAAAAAAGCACTTCCTTTGTATGTTATCCTTACAATGTCAGCCACAGGCACTGAAATGAACGGAAATGCGGTCGTGACAAACGAAAAAACTCAGGAGAAATTTTATTTCAGCTCAAAACATGTTTATCCAGTTCTTTCGATAGTTGATCCAACTACACAATACAGCTTGCCAGCAAATCAAGTTGTATATGGTGCGATAGACGCAATAAGTCATGTTATGGAATACTACTTCGATGTTGCTGGTAGTGATTTAATCGATAGAATAGACGAGGGTATAATCAAAACGCTGATGGAAACTACAGAAGTCCTACTCAAAGAGCCTGAAAACTACGAAGCGAGGGCAAACTTCTGCCTTGCTACCACACTGGCACTTAATGGTTTGACAGGTATGGGTACAACAGGTGGAGATTGGTCTTCTCACGAACTTGAGCATGCTATAAGTGCGTTCAACCCGGATATCGCTCACGGTGCAGGTCTTGCAATTGTGTTCCCTGCCTGGATGACTTACGTGAAAGACCGAATATCTGAAAAGCTTATCAAGTTTGGTAAGAATATTTTCAATATGAGTGGTGAGTTCTCACCAGATGATGTTATCAATCAACTTAAGGCTTGGTACAAGAAAATTGGTGCTCCCGTGACGTTAAAAGAGGTTGGTATTAGCAAGGAAGATATTGAAAAGCTTACTGAACTTGCCAACAAACACGCTCCTTTTGGAACAGTTAAGGAACTGAAGATGGAAGATATCAGAAAGATATACGAAATAGCCTATGAATAATCAAAGACATACTAAAAAATGCAAAGACGGGAGGTATTAGGAGTGCGAAAAACACTTGATGAACTAAAGAAACTAAGCGTTCAGTGTCGTGGTGATATTCTGAAGATGACCTACGTAGCGAACTCTGGACATCCCGGTGGGTCGATGTCTTCTATTGATATGCTATTAGCCCTTTATTCATTTGCCAATGTGCATCCACAAGACCCTTGGAATGAAGATAGAGATAGAATAGTCATAAGCCATGGTCACATCTCACCAGCTGTTTATTCAACTTTAGCGGCTTTTGGATTTGTTGATAGAGACGAAGTGATAGCAGGTTTCAGACATCCAGCATCTATATTTGAAGGACATATCACTCGCGGGATTCCTGGTGTGGAGTGGACCACGGGAAATCTTGGACAAGGTTTGTCTGCTGGTGTTGGTTTTGCTCTTGCTGCGAAGTATAAAAATAAGAATTACCATGTTTACGTAGTAATGAGCGATGGAGAAAGTGCTAAAGGGCAAGTTCAAGAGGCAAGAAGGACTGCAAGAAAGTATAAACTCGATAATTTAACTGTGTTGGTTGATTACAATGACATTCAAATTAGCGGACACGCACATGAGATTATGTATGTGGATATTAAGGCAGAGTTTGAAGCGGCGGGTTGGAAGACGATTGAGATAGATGGTCATGATTTTGAACAAATACTTGCAGCCCTGAAAATTGCAAGAGATGATGGTTACCCAACGGCAATAATTGCTCATACCGTAATCGGTAAAGGCGTAGATTTTATGGAAGATAAACCTGATTACCACGGGAAGCCTTTAAACAAAGAAGAATTGGAAAAAGCGTTAGCTCAACTTGGGGTTGAGAACGACGTTGAGAAATATTTAGAGATGCGCAAAAAATTACCAGTTGAGGCTCACAAAAAAGTAAAGCTTTATTACCAGGTGCGTTTGGATACGGGCAAAGCCAGGGTATACGATAAGTCAACGGACAACAGAAGTGCGCTTGGTAGGGCAATCGCGGACCTTGCCGTGATTAATGACAACGTGGTTGCTGTAGATTGTGACTTGAAGGGTTCTGTGAAATTGGATTTTTTGGACAAGGAAAGACCTGACAGAATAGTCGAAATAGGGGTGCAAGAGCATAACGCAGCCGCTTTGGCTGGTGCGATGTCTGCGGATGGTATCGTTACATTCTTTGCCGATTTTGGGGTTTTTGGGATTGACGAGACGTTCAACCAACACAGATTGAATGCTATCAACAACACAAATCTTAAAGTCGTTGTGACGCACTGTGGTATTGATGTAGGCGAAGATGGTAAAACACACCATGCACTTAACTACATCGGTGCACCGCTTGCTTGGTATGGCTTCAAAGTCATAGTCCCGGCTGACCCGAATCAGACAGATAGGGTAGTTAGATACATAGCCAAAGAATATGGAAACTTCGTTGTCGCGGTTGGAAGAAGTAAAGTTGAACCTGTAAGGAAAGAGGATGGAAGCTTATTCTTTGATGAAAATTACGAGTTCATGTATGGAAAAATGGATATCCTGAGGGATGGAACTGATGGTGTGATATACGCGATAGGTTCTGCTGTTCCATACGCACTTAAAGCGCATGAAATTCTGAAGAGCAAAGGGGTCAATTTTGCGGTTATCAACGTGAGTTGCCCGTATGACTTGGATGAAGAAGTGCTCAGAAAATACTCGAACTTTGTTGTCACTGTTGAAGACCACAACGTGCTGAACGGTTTGGGTAGTCTCATAGCCCAAAAACTTTTTGAAATGCGCATACTACCAGGTCAGTTCATCAAACTTGGCTTAAATGATTTCCCTGTCTCTGGTGAGGCAAAATTGCTCTTTGAAATCTATGGACTAAGTGGAGAAAGAATTGCTGAAACTATTCTTTCAAAACTTCAGTGAACTGTGTTGTAAGATTGTAAAAAAAAGTGCGGGAGGGATACTCCCGCATTTATTTTTAATTTTTAGTGAAATACTTGGAATTTTTGGAAATTTAATGTATAATAGTATCAGCAAAGTGTAGGAGTGGTCTAAATGCCCAGAAGTATGACAGGATATGCAAAGGTTCAAAAAATACTTGAAGATTACAAAATTACGTGCGAAGTGAAGACGTTGAACTCAAAGGGACTTACAATCGACGTCTCCATGAATTACTTTCTTAACTCAAAAGAGCTTGATGCCATAACAAAGATAAAAGAATACATTTCCAGAGGGAAAGTTAGTGCAAGGATTTGGGTTAAATTCATCAAGCCAATCCAAGTTTCTGTTGATTACTCTTTGCTTAAAACGTATTACGATGCTCTTTCCGACATCAGAGAGAATCTGAACATCCCAATGCCTGTTAGCTTAGAACACCTACTTACTTTCAGGGATGCATTTCAATTTGAGATAAGTAACGAAGAGATTGAAAATGCGTGGCAACACGCAAAGGCAGTTTTAGAGGAAACACTGATTGAGGTAGTCAAGGAGAGAAAAATCGAAGGTGAAAAACTAACAAAAGATTTGGTAGAAATGGTAGAAAAGATGGAGTCAATCGTGGAGAAGATAAACGAGAAAGCATCGGAGATTCCAAAAGTAGTTGCGCAAAGGATTAAAACAAACACACGTGATTTGCTACCTGATGATGTTGAACTTAATAGAGAACTTTTTGAAAGTGCAGTTGCGCTCATTGCCGATAGGGCTGACATACGCGAAGAACTCGTCAGGTTGGATAGCCATCTCAAAAGAACGCGCGAGTTGCTCTCAAAGGACGAACCTGTAGGTGACATGCTGAATTTCATATCACAAGAAATTCTAAGAGAGTTCAATACGATATTATCAAAGAGCAGATTCACCGATATCACGAATCTCGCACTCGAAGGGAAATATTTGGTTTCCCAATTCAAAGAGCAGATAATGAACATCGAGTAACAATTTAACCGTGATTTTGAAAGTAGGTTCTACCAATTTGGGAGGTGTAGATTATGTTTGGATTAATCAACATCGGTTTTGGTAATGTCATCGCTGGTGACAGGGTTATTGCTATAGTCAACCCTGAGAGTGCCCCACTTAAGAGATTGAAAGAAGATGCAAAGAACGAAGGAAAACTCATAGACGCAACATACGGAAGAAAGACAAGGTCCATACTCATTACGGACTCAAACCACATCATACTAAGTGCTATCCAACCTGAAACAATTGCCCAAAGATTCATCGAATCTATGGTTGAAATTGAAAAACAACTCGAAAAGATAAGAAAGGGCTAAGACGGGAATGGATGGTAAGGAAAAGGACTTTGATGTGCAAAATGAAGTCCATGCTGAAGGAATACTGTTTGTTATAAGCGGTCCAAGTGGCGTTGGTAAAACAAGTATTATTAGATCCGTTCTTGAAAGAGTTGAACGAGTTGTCTTTTCCGTCTCGTGCACAACTCGAAAGCAAAGACCTGGCGAGATACACGGAGTAGACTATTTCTTTGTGACGCACGAAGAATTTGAAAGAATGATAGAAGAGAACAAATTTATTGAATGGGCAAAGGTCCATGACAATTACTACGGAACACCTGCAGAGATGGTCTACGACAACATAAGAAAAGGTTTGGATGTGATACTTGATATAGATGTCCAAGGTGCTTTAACTGTTAAGAAGAATTTCTCGGGTGCCAAGTTTATTTTTATCGCACCACCAAGTTACGAAGTTCTTAGAGAGAGGCTTAAGAAAAGAGGAACTGAAACAGAAGATAAAATACAAAAAAGATTAGAAACTGCCAAGAAGGAACTTAAGTTCATCCCAGAATTTGAATACTTAATAATTAACGAAGACTTAGAAGAATCGATAAGAAACTTGATGTCCATAATTTACGCAGAGAGACTAAAGTTTGAAAGAATCAAAAATACTTCAAAAGTGAAACGTTTAATGGAGGAGGTGCAATAAGTGAGCAGACTAGTTATACAATACGACAAGCTTTTGGAAAAGATACCCTACAAGTACGCAATACCAATAGTTATTGCAAAGAGGGCAGAAGCGATAAACGATTTTGCCAAACCTTTTGTCACAACACCTGATAACTACTCTGTTAGCATCGCTTTCAAAGAACTCCAAGAAGGCTACATCAGAATCAAGAATGAAGACATCTTGAGAATACTACTACCTGATGTGAAATAAGGGATAAGTGTGCGCAGAGGAACCGGTTGGTTCCTCTGCGTGTTTTTAATACCGTAAGCAGAGAAAAAAATACGTAGAAAAAATAAAATCTTAGATTCACGTGGGGGGAAAAAGATGTGTGGTATAGCCGGTGTATGGAACGTTGACGAGGCGTATAACGTTATTCATGATGTTTTACTTGCGCTCCAGCACAGAGGTCAGCAATCTGCTGGTGTAGTTGTGAACGGGTTCAAATCAGTAAAAGGTGAAGGGTTGGTTGAAAATGTTTTAACTTCAGAACGTTACATTCCTGGTACCAAAGGAATTGGGCATGTGCGGTATTCCACCTATGGCTCGCTTGACGAAATCCAGCCGATAACAGCCCACACTCTGAAAGGGAGAATTTCTGTTGCACATAACGGAAATATAGTTGATGCAGACGAAAAAAGAAGGTTCATAATGGAAAGTGGAGGTATATTCGCAACCACACTTGATACAGAGATTATCATCCATTATTTTTCAATCGCTCCCTACTCAAATCCGCGTGAATCACTCCAGTGGGCACTTTCCAGGATAAAAGCAGCGTATTCTATAGTGGTTCTTCACGACTCTTTCCTTGCAGCGGCAAGGGATTCGTTTGGTATTCGTCCACTCTTTTACGGTAAGTTTCAAGAAGGCTATATCGTAGCGTCCGAAGATGTAGCATTAAGGGTTTTAGGTTGTGAAGAAATAAAGGAAGTCGAGCCTGGAACTGTTGTGTTTTTTACCGATAACAACCCTCCTGAAATTGTTAGATTTGCTAAGCGAGATGATAGGTTTTGTTCATTCGAGTTCGTTTACTTTGCTCGTCCTGATAGTAATTTTTATGGCGTGAACGTACACGAAGTTAGAAAAGCATTGGGAAGAAAATTATACGAGGAACACAAGCTAGTTGCAGATATCGTTGTTCCTGTTTTAGATAGTGGATTTTCCGGTGCGCTTGGTTACAGTCAAGCATCTGGGATACCGATAGAGTATGGATTGATAAGGAACCATTACATTGGACGAAGTTTTATCATGCCGAAAAATAGGCAAGACATTGTTCGAAGAAAACTGGCGGCTTTAAGTGCTGTGCTCGAAGGTAAGGAAGTTTTGTTAATTGACGACTCAATTGTTCGCGGAACGACGATAAAGTTGATAGTCGAGATGGTGAGGGAAGCCGCTGCTAAAAAGGTTTATGTTGGTATCCATTCACCGCCTGTGGTTGGACCTTGTAACTATGGAATAGATACATCAAGAAGAAGTGAACTGATAGCCTCTCAAAATGACATTGAAAAACTCCAAGAGTATGTTGGAGCCGATAAGCTGGTTTACTTGTCTGTTAAAGGGTATCGAGAAGTCTTTGAAAGCTGTGGGGTGCATGGAATATGCATGGGATGTTTCGATCTGAACTATCCAGTATAAATGCTGAACAATCTAACAAACCAAGCATAGTTGTTCTTGCTTCTGGTAATGGTAGTAACTTCCAAGTGCTGGCAGAAAAATCGCTTTCCGGAGAACTAATAGCAGATGTGAGGGCACTTATCGTCGACAGAGCATGTGGAGCAATTGATAGGGCAAAGAAATTAGGTGTAGAAGTAATAATTCTTTCGAAACCTTGGTATGAGGACTTCGAAAAGGTTATCGGTAACTTAAATCCAGACTTGATAGTTTTAGCAGGGTTTATGAGGATTATCCCCGAACATATCGTGGCTAAGTATTTTCCTAAGATTGTGAATATCCATCCATCTTTGCTTCCAGCCTTTCCAGGAAAGGATGCGATAAAACAAGCGTATGACTATGGGGTCAAGGTAACAGGAATTACTATACATTTCGTCGATGCTGGTGTTGATACCGGTCCGATAATCTTTCAAAAAGCTATAGAGATTGAAGAGAGTTGGGATTTGGAAACGCTGGAGTCAAAGATTCATGAGCTTGAGCATGAGAACTATTGGAGGGTAATCAACAATCTGCTTCAAAAACCATGCAAGATAGAAGGAAGAAAAGTCACGTGGGGGGTGTAAGTTTATGGAATTTTTGAAAGTGGAAAGTGTTGAGAAACTTGAGCTTGAGAGATACGATATCGAGTTGAGGTATGGTGAAAACGCACATGAGAGGGCTTTTATCTTCGGAAAGCCTCAGTTTGAATTGCTGCATGAAGGGAAACAACTTTCATACAACAACATATTGGATGCTGAGGCAGCATGGGTCCTTGCCAAAAACTTGCAGACCATTGGCGGTGGTGTGGCGGTTATAAAGCATCAAACACCTTGTGGAGTATCGTATCTAAGAACCGATAGCGATGAAGAAAAGATAAATGCTATCACAAGGGCAATTGAAGCGGATAGTGAATCAAGCTACGGGGGTATACTCGCAACAAGTTTTCCATTTACTTTGGATATGGCTAAAGCTATAAACACCTACCTTGAAGTTATCGTTGCACCGGAGTTTGAACCACAGGCAGTGCAATACTTATCGAAAAAGAAAGTCAGACTAATACAACCTAAGGAATACACACCATACGCAGGAAAAGTTGCGTTTGGTAGTTTGGTTTTATCTGAAAGAAAATTCGAAGGCGAACCAGAATTACTTTTCGGTGAGCCGTGTGATGTTAAAGACGTAAAATTTGCGCTCATTGTTGTAGAAGCGGTGAAATCTAACGCGATAGTGATTGTCAAAGATGGTGTTACTGTTGGTATAGGCGGAGGGCAGCCATCAAGAAAAAGGTCAGCGTGGATAGCCACAACTCTGGCTAAGGATAATGCAAAAGGTGCGATAGCAGCATCTGACGCATTTTTCCCATTCACAGATGGTTTGGAAATACTTATCGATGCAGGTGTTAAATGCGTCGTTGCACCACTCGGTTCTATACGAGATGAGGAAGTGCTGAATTTTGCACGGGAGAAGGGCACAACGTTCTACAAATCCCCAATAAGACTCTTCAGACACTGAAAACGTATTTTTGGGAGTGAAGATGTATGAGTGGAGTTGGGAAGGTTAAAAGAGTGTTGGTCCTTGGGAGCGGTGGAAGGGAACACGCTATTGGATGGGCGTTCAAAAAAGCTGGTTGTGAAGTTTCTTTTTACCCAGGTAACGCTGGGACAAAGTGGATAGGTAAAAATTTAAGCATTAATGAATCAGAACTTTTTAATGGCAACATCTTAAGTGATTTTGATTTGGTAATTCCAGGTTCTGAGGATTTCCTGGTGAAAGGTGTTGCAGATGGAAGAATAAATGTCTTTGGACCAGATTCGGCTGGTGCGAAACTTGAAGGCTCGAAATGCTTTGCAAAGCTCTTTATGGAAAAATACAATATACCTACTGCAAAATTCCAAATTGCACGAAATAAGGTCCAGCTTGTTGATGCACTCAAATCATTTACACCTCCTTACGTCATTAAAGCGGATGGGCTTGCGCAAGGTAAAGGTGTAGTAATAGAGGATAACATTTCAAATGCAATTGAAAAGGGTAGCAAACTTATGGACGGCACTCTGATTCCAGGGGTTAGTGGTCCCGTAGTCGTGGATGAATTTTTAAAGGGTTGGGAGTTATCTGCTATCGCCATCGTAAGTGGACGAAAATTCGCCCTGCTACCGTTTACACGTGATTACAAACGTGCTTTTACAGGTAACAAAGGACCAAACACTGGTGGAATGGGAGCCTATGGACCTGTTGAAATAAATCAGAAACTGGTTGAAAAAATACGAACTATATTTGATAAAACGTTGTTCGGATTGGAAAAAGAAGGGATTTACTACAAAGGTTTTCTCTATGTAGGTCTTATGATTGTAGAGGACGAACCTTACGTTTTGGAATACAACGTCCGACTTGGAGACCCAGAAACGGAAGTGATAGTTGCTATGGAACCTGAAAAGTTTGTGGAAAATGTTCTGAAGGCTTTCAACAATGATGATTTTGAGGAATATAAAGCATCAAAATTCGCGGTTGATGTGGTCGTCGCATCGGAAGGGTACCCAGAAAACCCAAGGAAAGGGCAAAAGATTGTGATTGAGAATATAGAAAATATTGAGAATGAGGGAAACATACTCTTCTTCGCTGGTGTGAAAGAACAAAATGGCGAATTAGTCGTCTCCGGGGGAAGGGTTCTACATTCAGTTGGAATCGATAAAAAATTGGAAAAGGCAAGAGAAAAAGCATACAAAAACATCCAAAATATGCACTTCGAAGGTATGTTCTACAGAGATGACATTGCTTTGTAGTTTGTTACTTCAAGCAGTTTGCGAGGTGAAAATATGAATGGAGAAGGAAAAAAATACACATACTCAGGCTCGGGTGTGGATGTTCTTAGAAACGATGAATTTACCGATTATATCAAAAGCATCGTCAAAGTCCCAGAATGGGTGGTTAAAGAACCTACAGGATACGCCACAATTTTGAATTTCACAAATCCTCCGATAGTATTGACGGCAGACGGTGTTGGTTCAAAGTTGTTGTTACATATTGAACACAACAGATGGGAGGATGCAGCTCAAGATTTGATAGCAATGAACTACAACGATATCGTCTGCGTGGGCGGACTTCCGAAGGCATTTGTTGATTATTTAGGTGTGAACCATATAGACAAAGACCACTACGAATTTATTAACGCACTCACTAAAAAACTTTCAGAGTATGACATGGCACTTGTTGCTGGTGAAACGGCAGAGATACCATCTATTTACGGCGAAAAAGATTGGGATGTTGCAGGTTTTTGTATAGGCACACTCCAAAGAAGGATGCCTGTTGAGACGATAAATTATGAAGACGTAATCATAGGGCTACCAGCCAGTGGGTTTCATTCCAACGGATGGTCACTGATAAGAAAAATTTTAAAAGAAGAAAAGGTAAGTATCAAAGAGTTGAACTTTGACCTTTTGAAGGGGACAAAGATATACAGTGAGGTTACTAAAGTTTTTGAACTTGTTAAAGGTATCGCCCATGTTACAGGTGGGGGTATTTTAAGAGCATTAAGAAGGGTTTTAAAAGAAAAAGGATGGGAAATTACCGTAAGATTACCAGATTACATGCGATGGGTGTTGAAATATGTGGAAATTGAAGAAGCAGTGCGCACATTTAATATGGGGTATGGGATGATTTTGATTGCCTCAAGGGAGAACTTAGACAAGGTTTTGGAATTAGTGGATGGAGAGATTATAGGTGTCGTTAGTAAAAATACGAAAATTGTGATACAATAGTGACAAAGCGAACGTATAAAATTGGAGGTGGAGAAATTGAAGTTGAAACCATGGGCGATAGCACTGATTGTGGTACTTATCATCGTTCTTATATCAATTTTTTGGGTGATAGGTACGTACAACAAAATGGTTGCTTTAGAACAGAAAGTTCAAGAGAGCTACAGCCAAATTCAAAACCAACTGCAAAGAAGGGCGGATTTGATACCAAACCTTGTTGAGACTGTAAAAGGTTACGCTGCACATGAAAAGGAAATCTTTGAAGCGATTGCTGATGCAAGGTCTAAGTTAATAGGAGCAAGGACTCCAGAAGAACAAGCGACAGCTGATGCACAATTAAACACTGCTTTATCAAGATTGCTTGCAATTGCTGAGAATTATCCAACACTTAAAGCCGATGCGAATTTCAGACAGCTAATGGACGAACTTGCAGGAACGGAGAACAGAATAGCCGTGGCAAGAAAGGACTACAACGAAGCTGTTAGGGAATACAATGCGTTTATAAAAAGATTTCCAAACGTGTTAATTGCAAATGCGTTTGGTTTCAAGGAAAAACAATACTTTGAGGCAAAACCTGGAGCAGAAGAAGTGCCAAGTGTGAAGTTTTGAGAAAAATAAATAACAAGAAAATGGCCTGGTCTCCAGGCCATCTTTTTTATAACGTCCGACATGAGCGAAAGCTTGATAGTGAAAGTCGGCTATGAGTTTGTTTGGCGAACCCCGTCAATACACATCGGTAAAACAATATGAGAAAGCATATTTTGACTAACGAACCATCATATACCGGTCAGTACATACGGTCGCGTGAAAAAACGATGGGTAAATTAACTATCTAGCTTCCACTTGATTATTTTTTTGTAATTTTACGAATCATGTTTGGTATTAAGTATTCTTCAATTACGGCATAAAGCGCACCATACAAATACGTGTCAGTTATAAAAGTTGAAGGCAAGACTTTTAAAATCTTTGCAGCATGTTCAAGTGAATAACGCTTTGTAAATTCTTCTAGTATTTCGTAAAATTCACCATCGATTCCGGAAAGGTCTCCGCCAATTATTATGTACTCCGGGTTCAACGCATTAACTATATTTGACAGGGCTCGGGAAAGCAAATTGATGTACTCAAAAATCTTAGGATTTTGTTTCCAATCTTTTTCGGAAAAATAAGACTTAAAAAACCCATAATTTTCTCCAAAGAAGGAGGACAGTGATACATAAGTTTCCACACATCCTGTATTTCCACAATGGCATATATTCTTACTAAATAAATCAAACGTTGTATGCCCAAATTCGCCAGCTGTAAAAGAAGGTCCACGAAAGATAGAGCCGTTAATCCACAAACCTGTTCCAAATCCTTCTCTGACAGTCACAAAAACGGAACATTTTGAACTGCGAATCTCCTCTCTTTCGAAAGCTTCTGATATCATGGCAAGATTTGCTTCGTTATCTGCGTATACTATCTTTCCTTCAACCTCTATCTTTATATTGCGCCAGCCCTTACTTGGAACAAACAAAATTGTGCTGCTATTTACATCAACCATTCCAGGAATTGAAAATGCGACGACTTCTACTCTTTTGTACGAATTCAAAAGTTTATTTACTTCGTTCAATATCTCTTCAAAAGAGTTTGGTGTATCCAAAGATTGAAGTTTTTCTAACGTTCCATCTGAAAAGCCGAGAGCGTAGTTGGTTTTAAAAGCTCCGATGTCAACTATTAACACATTAAAAGCTTCTGGATTGATTTTAAGTTTTACAGGCTTACGACCAAGTTTTGTCCTTTCAGAGGTTCCTACTTCTGAAATAAAACCGGCATCTATTAGTTCTGCAATACAACGTGTAACTGTACTTGGTGATAGACCAGTTTGCTGTACCAGACATACTCGTTCGATTGGTTGGAGATGATATAAAGTTCTTAAGATAAAAGAATAATTGTTCTCTTTCATTGTCTCATGAAGAATTTTTGCCAGTTTGGATACCCCCAACTAATGATTTTTTGTTTTAGCAGTAATATCAGCTAATTTTACTTCTTGTCTTGATATCAAACACAACTGCAGCTATAAGTACTCCACCTCGGATTATGTACTGCAGTGATATTCCCACACCAAGGAGGTTCATACCGTTAATCAGTGAAGCCATGACAAGGGCACCTATTAGTGAGTTAGTAACTCTACCAACACCACCTGCAGCAGAGACACCACCAACGTATGCAGCTGCAATAGCGTCAAGCTCAAACAATGTTCCAGCGTCAGGCGCAGCAGACTGAAGCCTTGAGGTATAAAGTATACCTGATATCGCTGTCAAAAATCCCATAGAACCAAAAACGAAAAGAGTGATTTTTTGAACATCAATACCGCTTAAACGTGCAGCCTCGGGGTTACCGCCAACAGCGTATATATGTCGTCCAAGGACAGTTTTTGTTGTAAGTACGTGGTATATAAAGGTTATAGTGATGGTTATGACAAATGTCCAAGAAAGACCATTATAATTAGCAAGAATCCAGAAGATATAGAATACGATAGCACTTACAAACAGAAGCTTAAGTATGAAAATAGGAGTTGATAGTACCTCAAAGTTGTATTTTATTTTGTTGTTTCGCGTTCTTATTTCACTATAAATGTAGAATCCGATAATTGCGATTCCTATCGTTAGTGTTAAGAGATGGACATCGCCCTTTCCTAAAACGTCTGGTATAAATCCATTGCCTATTTGGTTAAAGGTATCGTTTGTGACAATAATTGTTCCCGTGGATTGAGTGAAGAGGAGTAAAGCGCCTCTGAATATCAACATACCTGCAAGCGTGGCAACGAAAGAAGGCAATCCTACTTTTGCAACCCAGAATCCATTAACGAGTCCAAAAACCGTACCAAGTGCAAGCACTATCAAAATAGTTGGTAACACAGGCATGCCTTCTCTCAAAAGCCTAGCAGCGATGGCACCAAGAAAACCAGCCATGAAACCAACCGAAAGATCTATATGTCTAATAACAATGACCAGTGTCATACCAACTGCGAGGACAGCTATATATCCCATTTGATTAAACAGGTTACTTATGTTTCTTGAGGAAAGGAAAAGTCCATCCGTTAGAATAGTAAATATCAGCATTATAACACCAAGAGCGATATACATCCCGTAGTCTCTAATGTTCTTTTTTATAACTTTACCAAGTTCAGCAAAAAAACCCATGTTCTGGTTCCCTCCTTTGTCAATTATTAGTAATCAACTGCCATGTGCATTATCTTCTCTTGCGTTGCTTCTTCCCTGTCAAGTTCGCCTACTATTCTTCCACCAGCCATTACATAAATTCTATCGCTCATTCCTATGATTTCAGGTAATTCGGAGGAAATCATTATTATGCTCATCCCTTCATCTTCCACCAACCTATTCATAAGTGTGTATATTTCATACTTAGCGCCAACATCTATACCACGTGTTGGTTCATCCAGGATAAGAAGTTTTGGCTTTACAAATAACCATTTTGCAATTGCAACCTTCTGCTGATTACCACCGCTGAGGTTCATAACTTTTTGTTCAACCGTAGGTGTTTTTATGCGTAATGACTCCTTAAACCTTTCGGCTACTATGATTTCCTCGTTTTCATTTACGAAAAGACCGTTTTTGAGTTGTTTTAATCCAGTTAAGGTGATGTTTGTCTTTACATCAAAATTTAAGATCAATCCTAAAGCTTTTCTATCTTCCGATAGATATGCAAAACCTGATTTAATAGCCTCAGATGGTGATTTGAATTTTACCGATTTCCCATCGAAGTAGATTTCTCCTTCTACTATATATCCCAAAGGGTTTCCAAATAGGCTCAGTGCGAGCTCTGTCCTTCCGGCTCCCATCAAGCCAGCAATTCCAACAATCTCACCTTTTCTTACGTAGAAATTAGCTTCCTTAACTATGTACCTGTTTAACCTTGGGTCGTAAGCTTTCCAATTCCTCACTTCAAATATCTTCTCACCAAATTCTCTCTTTTTTCTTTTTGGATAAATATCTTCTATTTCCCTACCAACCATATACCTCACTATATTGCTTTCGGTGAACTGTGACTTGTCTTCCAGTCTTGCGACCATTTTTCCATCGCGCAAGACAGTAATCATATCCGCCACTTCTATGACTTCTTTAAGTTTGTGTGAAATAAGAATCGAGGTAATACCTTTTTTCTTCAATTCTTTTATAATCCTTAGCAAGTTTTCGCTATCATCCTCATTTAGGGCAGATGTTGGCTCGTCCAATATTAGCAGTTTCACATTCTTGCTAAGGGCTTTCGCTATCTCAACAATTTGTTGCAATCCAACACCTAAGTCTTTAACTTTTCTTGATGGATCTAAATCGGGACGGAGAGCGTGGAGGATTTCTTTAGATTTAGCAATAGTCTCGTTCCAGTCGATGAATCTACCTTTCTTTATCTCGTGACCCAAGAATATGTTTTCATAGACGGTAAGTTCAGGTATTAAGGCTAATTCTTGGAATATTGTTACAATACCTGCATTTTCACTGTCATGTATGTTTCTGAAATGTCTTTCTTGTCCATCAAAAATTATCGTGCCTTCATATTCCCCATACGGATAGAAGCCGCTTAAAATTTTCATAAGAGTTGATTTCCCAGAACCATTCTCACCTACTAAACAGTGAATTTCTCCCCGTCGAACTTTAAAATCTACGTTATCGAGAGCTCGAACACCGGGAAATTCTTTTGTTATACCTTTCATTTCCAGAATAAAATCTTCTGCCATTAAATCACCTCCAAAAACTTTTACGACAATCTAAAGTATTTTTCTAGAAACTGGGTGGTGATATTTCACACCACCCAGTTTTGATTTAGTTAAAGCAGCAAATTATCTTACTTCTTTGGCCAGATAAAGTCCTTTTCAGAGTAGTAACCAGAATCAATAAGAATCTGTTTTACATTGTCTTTCGTAACAACCTGAATTTCAGATTGTATTGCAGGTACTTTTTTCTTTCCGTTGTCATAGACAGCTGTCGTTGTTGGTTTCTTCCCTTCCAATAGCAGTTGTGCGGCATTTATAGCATCTTTGACAAGGAGCCTGACGTCTTTAAAGACGGTCATTGATTGCTTTCCATCAATTATGTATTGTACGGATGCTTTCTCAGCATCTTGACCAGTGATGTAGTATTCCTTGACAGCTTTATCAGCTCTAAAAGCATCGGCAATTGCTCTGGCAGTTCCATCGTTTGGAGCAAGGATGTAGACTGTTCCCTTATCAGATGCTTTTGCTCTCGTAAGGTCGTCTTCTGCTTTTCTCTTAGCGACGTTAAAATCCCAATTTGTGGTAATCTGACCAATTATTTTTGCCATCTCGTCTCTTGTAAGATTTTTCTTGTCCTGAACTTTTCGAGCTTCCGAAGAGTTGATTATCCTAAATGTGCCATCAGCAATCTTTGGTTGTAGAATTTCCCATGCGCCTTGGAAGAACAAGAAAGAGTTATTATCTGAAAGAGCACCTGCGTAAAGGTAAAGTGGGTTATTCTTTGTCCCGGGCTTAACTTTTTCCACAAGGAACCTACCCATGGCTCTACCAACTTCTACACTGTCAAATGTTACATAGTAATCAACTGCTTCGGTGTTCATGATAAGCCTATCGTAAGAAATGACATATACTCCTGCTTTTTTAGCGAGCTCTGCTGATGCTGCAGCCGCAACTGCATCATGTGGACAAATGATTAAAACTTTCATTCCTTTTGCGATAAGTGCTTCAACGTTTTCTCTTTCCTTTGCAGGCGAGCCTTGGCTGAATAGAATTTCAACAGAGTACTTCGTGTTCTTTAAAGCTTCTCTAAACCTGGTTTCATCCTGAACCCATCTTGGTTCTACGTTTGTTGGGAGCACAACCCCAACATCAACTGCAAAATGCAAGACTGTGACAATCATAAGTGCTGAGAACACAGCTAAGAGTAACCACTTTTTCATACGTCTCCCTCCCTAAAAGTAATGCGTTTTTTGGGTGTGACCACCCTCGACGCAAAGTATAACATACACAGCCTATGAAAACATAATTCACAAGTTTTCTTAAAATATTTCTTTCAGAAAGAAAAAAATAGTTCATAAGAAGAATCCTTTTGATTGCTTATTTTTTCGTTTATTTTCATCAAAATTCACCTGACATTATTTGATAACTCTTTTAGAACAACGATGAGTGCAATTCTTGTGATATATAAGTTTTAATTTGTCAAATGGATAGTATAATACTATTAGTGTGGATAACTTGTTAGAACACTATCTGGAGGGATAGGTTATGAAAATCGATTTACTATTTGCAGAAATAGGTTCGACAACAACGGTTCTAACAGCTTTTCATTTTGGTTTTAAACCGAAAGTAATAGCCCAGGCGGAACATTGGACCACGGTTAATGAAGGTGATGTGACAATAGGTATAGAACGCGCTCTTAGAAAGATTAAAGAGCAACTTGGTGAAGATATCAGTTGGGAGAAGTTTGCAGCAACGAGCAGCGCTGCGGGCGGTTTGAAGATGACTGTTCACGGGCTTGTTTACGATATGACCGTTCGCGCGGCAAAGGAGGCAGCCCTCGGTGCGGGAGCAGTTATCAAATATGTGACGGCTGGAAAAATGGATGAGTTCCATTTGAAAAAGGTAGAGTCCATACAACCCAAATTGATTCTTCTAGCAGGTGGTGTTGACTACGGAGAAAGTGAAACGGTTATCCATAATGCGAAAATGTTGGCTAAGTTGCCACTTGATGTGCCTATTGTTTACGCAGGAAATGTTGCAGCGGCTGAGCAAGTAGAATTCATACTCACCAACGCAGGGAAAAAGGTCTATGTTACTGAGAATGTCTATCCAAGAATTGATTATCTCAATGTAGAACCAACAAGAAATGTGATAAAGGAAGTATTTGCCGAGCATATTGTAAGGGCACCCGGAATGGATAAGATAAAAGATATGGTGAACTACGAAATTATTCCCACACCCGCCTCAGTTATGATAACGACAGAGCTTGCCTATGAACATTTTGGTGATTGTTTGACGATAGATATCGGTGGTGCAACAACAGATGTAGATTCTGTTACCGATGGCTCTCCCGAAATCCAGGAAATGCTCATTTCTCCTGAACCTTTTGCAAAAAGGACAGTTGAGGGCGATTTGGGACTATACGTAAACGCACACAACGTTATCGAGATGATTGGCGAGGAGAATTTAAGAAAGCAATTTGAAGATTACGATGAGCTTGTCAAGAGAATAAGTCCGTATCCTGCAAGTGAGCGTGATGAATATTTTATAAGCAAGCTGGCAACGTTCTGTGCACAACAAGGATTGAGAAGACACGCGGGAAGTAAAAAGCACCTTTACACTCCAACAGGTAGAAAGACGATAGCTGAAGGAAAAGATTTGACCGCTGTTCGTGTAATCTTTGGCACAGGTGGATTTCTATCAAGGTCTAAGCATGCAAAAGAGGTTTTAGAAAGTTTGAAACATCTTTCAAAACTGCACCCAATGGAGTTGTTACCCTCGGAAGAGGTAAGGTTGTACAGAGATAAACACTACATATTTGCCGCAATAGGACTTATTGCGAGTAAAATAGATAAAGATATAGCGAAGCAACTTCTTGAGATGGATGTTGAAGCATATTAAGAGTAGGAGGAGAGAACAATCATGAGCGCTGTTGAGAACAACGCAATGAAAGAAAAAGTACTCGTTATAAAGGCAGAAGAAGTGGAGAGATTGTGTAAAAGTAGAACAGGAGTCGTTGAGGTTCCTCAAGAAGAATTCTTCAATGTACTAAAGAACGGATTTTTTGTTGAGCGGGGAATAGCAGAATACGACGAAACGATAAGGCAAGTGATTCCATACATCGTTCTGAAAGAAGGAGACGAATATATATTCTTTAGGCGAACTGCAAACCAGACTGAGAAAAGGCTTCATAACCTGATTACACTTGGAGTTGGTGGACATTTAAATATAGAAGATTCACAGGACCCAGTTGAGTGTTTCGAAAATGGTTTAAGAAGAGAATTATCAGAAGAAGTCGATGTTGAAGTGAAATCACTGAACTATGTAGGTTTGATAAACGAGGTTGAGAATCCCGTAAGTCGCGTTCACATTGGCGTGCTCTATATTGCAGATGTTAAATACAACGGGATAGTCGAGAAGGAAAATTTTGTAGAAATCAGGTCAAAAAGATTAAAAGATTACATCGAGGAGATGGAAGGATGGGCAAAGGTGGTAGCATTATACTTAGAACATTCGCAAAGTTGAACCTTTGCCTGGATGTTTTGAGAAAAAGGGAAGATGGTTATCACGAAATAGATTCGTTGTTTCAAACGATTTCGCTTTTTGATAGGATGACTGTCAAAATAACACGTGGAGATGGATGTTTGAAATTAGAATCAAACGTGGAAATTGAAAACAACATAATCGAAAGAATTTGGAGATTGGTTAACATCACCGACTACGATGCACATGTTTTGCTTGAAAAGAATATACCCATCGGTGCAGGACTTGGTGGGGGTAGTAGCAACGCCGCGGGATTTTTAATAGCTTTAAAGGTTTTCAGGTTTATAAGCGAAATAGATGCATTTGAATTGGCAAAATCTGTAGGTAGTGATGTGCCTTTCTTTTTATACGGTGGTACTGCAATTGTTTCAGGCAGAGGGGAAGTAATTGAAAAGGTCGAACCACTTGAAGGTTTCAATGTAGATGTGTATTTCCCTGGTTTTTCGATATCAACAAAAGAGGCATACGGGAAGCTGAGAGCGGAGTGGTTTGGGAAAGCACCGATGAAAGCAACTGAACTATACGAAGCTTATCGTTCCAAAGATTTGGAAAAGATAAAGTCGGGGACCTACAACATCTTTGAGAAAGTTATCCCTGAGGAATTGTTAGATAGGATAGAAGTGTTAAGAAGTGAAAACCCTGCAGCACTCACTGGTTCAGGAAGTGCCTACTTTGTTCTGACACCACAAGGCAAGTACCACTTCACTAAGAAAGGAGTGGAGATTGATGCCTTTGAGGAAGATTAGATGGGAAGAATTGGTCGTAGATAAACGTATCGTTCCGCCGATAGAATCTACCGAAGAAGTTAAGAAAACTCAATCCTTCATTGGGCGTGAAAGAGCTGTAAAGGCTTTGCGTTTTGGATTGGATATGGACAAGGATGGATACAATGTCTTTGTCGTCGGACTACCTGGCACCGGTAGGAAGACCTTTGTCAAACATTTCGTTACCGAATACGCTCAGAGAAAACCCGTGCCGTCGGATGTTGCCTACGTAATGGATTTTGATGACCCACAAAAAGCAAACACACTCTTCTTGCCTGCAGGAAAGGGTGTTGATTTCAAAAAAGATATGGAAAAACTTGTGGAAAACTTAACGGAAAAGATTTCAAAGGTCTTTGAGGGAGAAGATTACAAAGCACGAAGAAGAGAGATAGATGAAGAGTTCGAAAGTGAACAAGAACGTATAACGAAAGATTTGGTTGAAAAAGCGCAAGCCTTGGGCTTTTTGATTAAGTTCACACAAACCGGTGTGAATTACTATCCCGTTATGAATGGCAAGGTCTTGAAAGAGGAAGATTTTACAGCTCTGAGCGAAGATGAAAAAAGAAAGATAGAAGAAAATGAAAAGAAAGTTCAATTATTAATTGAAGCTGCTGTGGAAAATGTACGTAAACTTGAGAGTTTATACAAAGAGCGTGTGAGAGATTTAAATCGGTACGCGTTGTTGTTTGCTACGGAAGAGTTTTTCTCCGTAATTGAAGCAAAGTACCCATTTAGTGATGTGAGGGAGTTTATACACAAAATCAAAGAGGACATAATAGAAAAAGTTAGTTCAACGAAAAAGCTTTCGGACCTTGAGTATTATTTTAGAAGGGCTTACAACGTCAATCTTGTGGTTGATAACTCGGATTTGAATTGTGCTCCAGTGGTTTTCGAAGACACACCGACGTATCATAACTTGTTCGGAAAAATCGAATATATCGAGCGTGAAGGAATGCTTTATACGGACTTCAATATGATTCGCCCTGGTTCTTTGCACAAGGCAAACGGAGGTTTTTTGATTGTTGATGCAAGGGAACTACTCGTGCATCCGTTTGTATGGGACAGGCTAAAGAAAATCCTTTTTTCAAAACAACTCGAGGTTGAGAACATCGATACAGCGTATGGTTATTCGACGATAGCAACTTTAAGAACGGAACCTATACCGTTGAAAGTTAAAGTGATACTCATAGGAACACCTGAGATATATGAACTATTATATGAATACGACCCTGATTTTGAAAAGTTATTCAAGGTCAAAGTGGAAATGGACTGGGAACTTGATGCTACCGTTGAAAACATCTCGGATTTGGTTGCTTTCATTACAGATTACACTCGAGAAAGAGAGCTTTTACCTGTGAGAAGAGGTGCGATAGAAAAAGTAATCTGGTATTCGGCAAGACTATCTGGCGATAGAACAAAACTTTCGATGAGACTTGGGGCATTGATTGACCTTTTGGAAGAGGCAAACTTTTTTGCCACAAAGAGGAATTCTAGGTATATTGAATACGAAGATGTTGCACGTGCTTTAAAGGAACGAGAGGAACGTTTGAAGCTTGTTGTAGAAAAATATGATGAGATGTTTCGAAAAGAGGAACTCATGATAGATGTATCTGGTAAAGTTGTAGGACAGGTGAACGGGTTAACTGTTATGAACTTCGGTGATTTTGAATTCGGTTTGCCAGTGAGGATAACAGCAAAGACGTATCTTGGTAGTTCTGGTATTTTGGATATCCAGAGAGAGGCTGACTTGAGTGGTCAGATACACAGCAAGGCTGTGATGATTTTAACAGGATATTTAGGTAGTAAATATGCCAAGAAAGTGCCGTTCTCGATAGGCGTTTCAATTTCTTTTGAACAGGTTTACGGATATGTTGAAGGTGACAGTGCATCACTTGCCGAAGTGTTAGCGATTATCTCTGCGATTTCCAAAATACCGCTAAAGCAAAACATAGCGGTTACAGGATCGATAAACCAACACGGACACGTTCAACCAGTCGGTGGGGTTACCGAGAAAGTGGAAGGTTTTTACCGTATTTGTAAAATAAAAGGTCTCACAGGTAATCAGGGGGTTATCATACCAAAAGCGAACGTAAGGAACTTAGTTTTGTCTGATGAGGTGCTTGATGCGATAAGAAACGGGTTGTTCCACATCTGGACCGTTGATGATGTGGACGAAGCAATTGAGTTAATGACCGATATGAAAGCAGGAATTATGAACAAAAACTACGAATATCCAAGGGGGACGGTGAATTATTACGTTGTCCAAGCACTTAAACGTTCTCACGACATAGCTGAGGGAAAAGGTAAAGAGAAAAAGACAAAGAAAAAACGAGAAAGAATGTAATATGTTTTGAAAAGACTGATAATATGGGATTAAGTAGACTATTCTAAAACTTGTGGTATAATTTTCCTTGTCTTGAAGTAAAATGTAAAATCCTTTTTTAGGAGGAGGCGGTCGAATTGAAAAGGATAGCAGTGATGACAAGTGGAGGAGACTCTCCAGGAATGAATGCCGCTATCAGGGCTGTTGTAAGATATGGTATCAAGTCCGGTTTGGAAGTTTATGGAATTAAACGTGGATACGCTGGTCTTCTTGATGAGGATATCGAACCGATGACGTTTGCATCCGTTGGTGGCATCATGGAAAAAGGTGGAACTATTTTGAGGACGAGTAGATGTCCAGAGTTTGTTAGGAAAGAGACAAGGGCGGAAGCGGCAAAAATTCTAAAAAAACATGGTATTGAAGGTTTGGTTGTCATTGGTGGTGAGGGTAGTTTACATGGTGCGATGTTCTTGGAGGAAGAACAGAAGATACCTGTTGTTGGAATCCCCGGAACTATAGATAACGATATTGCCATGACCGATATGAGTATAGGTGTAGATACCTGTCTCAACACAGTTGTTGATGCAATACAAAAACTAAAAGACACTGCCAGTTCACACGAAAGGGCATTTATAGTCGAGGTTATGGGTAGGTCTTCGGGTTATATTGCAACGGTAAGTGGATTAGTAACCGGAGCAGAAGCGGTAATTATCCCAGAGGTTCCAGTGAATTACGAAGAATTGGCAAATAAATTACTGGAGGAAAGGGAAAGAGGAAAGATTAATTGTATCGTTGTTGTTGCTGAAGGTGCGGCGAGTGCATACACCGTTGCAAGGCACTTAGAACACAGAATAGGATACGAAACAAGAATCACTATACTTGGTCATATCCAGCGAGGAGGTTCTCCAACAGCGTTCGATAGGCTCCTTGCTTCGAGGATGGGAGTGGCAGCCGTTGATGCTTTGCTGCGTGGAGAAAGCGGTGTCATGACGGCACTCCAAGGTGGAAAGATAGTAACGGTGAAACTTGATGAGGTGTTAAAAGAGAAGAAACGACTCGATATGGAATTGGTAAAGCTCGCTGGGATACTTTCATAAAAATGACAGATAGAAGGTGTGAGTTTGATAGTTAAAGGCGGTTACGTTTGGAACGGGACGATTTTCGAAAAGAAAAACCTTTACATCGAAAATGGTAGGTTTGTGCCTTATTCAGATACCGGACCTGTGGTGGACGCCACAGGTCTATTTGTAATGCCTGGATGGGTAGATTCGCATGCGCACGTCATAGGGACTGGAATGAAATTTTTGACACACGACTTGACGAGAGAAAATCTTTTCGACGTCCTTACAAAAACAAGAGAGTCTTCAGAGAGCTTTGTTATTGCGCGTGGTTGGGAAAATCTTCCAGAAAAACAACTCCTCGATAAAGCGAATGAACTGAAGATTCCCGTTTTGTTAGTGCGAAAATGTGGACATGTTGCCTGGATAAATAATTATTTGAAAGAGAAAATAGGAAAGAACAGAGATGAGAATAATTTACTCTTTGAAAAAGAGATAGAAAAGGTTTGGAATTTCCTCGGAGATGAGTTTTTCTCAAAGGCATTTGAAAAAGGGCAGGAAGAATTTCTGAAATACGGTGTTACCCAAGTGCACTCAGATGACTTTCATGGTGTTAGTTTTGAGACGCTGAAAAAGCTCTTAAGAAACAGCAAAATTAGAATTTTTGAAAAGCTCTACACCTATGAGCCGTGGAATTACGAGTTCGGAGAATTTGGCATTTCGAAAATTGGTGGTATAAAGCTGTTTGCCGATGGTTCGCTTGGTGGAAGGACTGCATGGATGTTTTATCCATACAAAGACACAGGCAGTTTTGGTATGAATACGTTGCCGGACAATTTTGATGAGATAGTGGAATTTGCAGAGAAAAGAAATATACAATTAAACATACACGTGATTGGTGACAGGGCACTTACGGAAGTTTTAAACAGACTTGAAAAAGCTAAAGTCAAGACAAGACACAGGTTAATTCATTTGCAATTTATTTTGAAAAAAGATTTTCCAAAGTTGAAAAGTTTTTATCTCTCAGTCCAACCACACTTTTACTTTGAAGACATTCCGCTATTGGATAACGTTTCTTTTGAACTTGCTTATCCATTTATCCAAATGCACAAATCAGGATATATGATGGCATTTTCTACAGACTCTCCTGTTTCACCAGCTGACCCAAAGTATGTGCTTGAGTATGCGTTTAAGATGGGGTTTACAATGGAAGAAGGGATTTATTACTATACCGAAGCAGGTTCTAAGATTGCTGGATATCAATGTGGAAGAATAGATATAGGGTACTGCGCAGACTTTGCTTTATACGATGGTGACCCTTTTGAAGAAGACCCTGTTGCCGTATTTGTGAATGGTGAGGAGGTAATAAGAAGATGAAAATAGACTATGGCAAATATTTTGAAAGACCAGAAGATGATTACTCTTTTGATGTCATTGTAATTGGTGGTGGGCATGCTGGAATTGAGGCAGCGCTTGCGTGTGCAAGGCTTGGATTAAAAACAATGCTAATAACAGGAAACCCTGACAACGTAGGCTGGGCTTCATGTAATCCTGCAATTGGTGGTTCAGCCAAAGGCATTGTAGTCCGAGAGATAGACGCACTTGGCGGAGAGATGGCAAAAACTACAGATGAAACCATGATAAATGTGAGGATGCTCAACACAAGTAAAGGTCCAGCGGTTCAAGCATTGAGGGCACAAATAGATAAATACTCTTATTCTCGAACGATGAAAAGAAAATTGGAAAATCAAGAAAACCTGCTTTTACGTTATGGGATTGTAAAAGAACTTCTCGTTGAGAATGGAAAGGTTGCAGGTGTTGTCGATTCGTTTGGGATAGACTACCATGCAAGAGCAGTCATAGTAACCACAGGAACGTTCCTTAGAGGGCGGATATTCATCGGCAGAGAAACGATGGAAGCTGGAAGAATGGGCGATTTTTCTGCACATGGATTAACAGAATCACTGATAAATCTTGGCTTTAAAGTTGGGAGGTTTAAGACAGGAACCCCAGCGCGTGTACTGAAAAGAAGTATCGACTTTTCAAAAATGGTAAGACAAGATACAGATGATATACCTTGGGCATTTTCACATTTCAACGAACCTAAGGTTCTTCCGAAAGACTATCCATGTTGGTTAACTCATACCCTTCCTGAGACGCACAAAATCATACGTGATTACCTGATATTCTCACCACTGTATGGTGAAGTAAAACTTATCCAAGCAAAAGGACCTAGGTATTGTCCATCAATAGAAGACAAAGTTGTGAAATTCGAACGTGAAAGTCATCAAGTTTTTGTTGAACCAGAAGGGAAGGACACGGAAGAATACTATCTGAACGGTTTGTCTACGAGCCTACCTTACGCCGCTCAGATTAAGATGCTCAGAACAATCCCAGGACTTGAAAATGTTGTCATTGTTAGACCTGCTTACGCTGTTGAGTACGACTACATCGACCCAACGCAACTGTACCCAACCTTGGAATCGAAGCTTGTGGAAAACCTCTACTTTGCAGGTCAAATTAACGGAACCAGTGGATACGAAGAAGCGGCTGGTCAGGGAATTATAGCCGGAATCAACGCAGCGTTGAAATTACGAGGAGAAGAACAACTAATTTTAAAAAGGTCTGAGAGTTACATTGGTGTCATGATTGATGACCTTGTAACAAAGGGAACAGACGAACCTTACAGATTACTCTCCTCGAGAGCGGAGTACAGATTGCTTCTTAGACACGATAATGCACACCTCAGGTTGGCAAAATACGGTTACAGAGTTGGTTTAATTCCAAAATGGTTTTACGAAAGAGTTTTGGAGATAGAGCGCGAAGTAAAAAGACAATTAGAGAGACTTGAGAACGTCAAAGTCCCACTTTCAGGGCAGGTGAATGAACTTTTGGTAAGGCTTGGTTCATCTCCTTTGAGTGAAGGGACAAGATTAGCAAAGCTACTGAGAAGACCTGAGATTAAATACGAAGATATAAGAATCTTGGACCCGGAACCTATTACGGACAGAGAAGTTCTTACACAAGTTGAAATACAGCTTAAATACGAAGGATATATAAAGGCTATGTTGGACCAAGTAAAAGTATTTGAAGAATACGAAAATTTACATATTGGAAACTTAAATTTTACAGAGGTGCCTAACTTATCGACCGAAGCACGTGAGAAGTTAGAAAAAATTAGACCGTTCTCAATTGGACAAG
The DNA here is from genome assembly GCF_059913585.1 of Fervidobacterium sp. Taxonomy (NCBI): domain Bacteria; kingdom Thermotogati; phylum Thermotogota; class Thermotogae; order Thermotogales; family Fervidobacteriaceae; genus Fervidobacterium; species Fervidobacterium sp. Next base: position 168,189 of record NZ_DBOLZL010000014.1, on the reverse strand, counting down.
CAATGCGAATTCCTGGTGTAACACCAGCTGATATTATGGCATTGTTGACCTATATTAGGAAAAAATAAGAATTTTTAGAACTTGATGGGTGAAAATGGTCACTGGTACTCAGATTTTGACATAATGAAATTTTATGGTAAAATATAACAGGATTTTTTTGTAACAATTAGAATAAGGGGTGGTAGGAGTGCGAAAAATACTAGTATTTCTGATGCTAGCAATGGTTGGAATGGCATTAGCTTTTTACATAAACTATCAAGTGCAATCAGGGGACACTTTATATGGTATCTCAAAGGGTTTTGGGATACCTATTCCTGTTATTCTTGATTGGAATCCAGATATATCACCCTCGAGTTTAAAAGTTGGGCAGAAGCTGAAAATACCATTTGTTCCTGGCATAATGTACAAACCGGTTAGAACTTTGTCACTCTCAACTTTGGCTAAAGTGTTTTTTATTGACCCAGAGGAGATTTTGGAAATAAATCCTGCGATTGGAAATAGTGTACCAGCTGGTAAAGAAGTTTTTGTGCCACTTGGTAGAGTAAATACTTCGTTTACTCAACTTGTAGATTACGTATGGCCAGTTTATGGTAGTATCACCTCGGAGTTTGGTTGGAGAATCCATCCGATATACAACAAAACTATGTTCCACAACGGGTTAGATATAAGAGCAGATACAGGTAATCCTGTATTTGCCGCCAGGTCGGGGGTCGTTAAGTTTGCTGGATGGAAATCGGGCTATGGAAATTTAATAATCATCGACCATGGTGGTGGTATCGAGACTTATTATGCACATCTTTCGAAAATCAATGTCTTTGTTGGTTTGAGGGTTGAAAAAGGTGATTTTATCGGAAGAATTGGAAGCACGGGTACATCAACAGGTCCGCATCTACATTTTGAAGTTAGAGTCGCTTCATCGCCGAAAGATCCCGTAGCTTATTTGCCAAGAAACAATACTTACGTTATGAGGAGGGTAATTTCTGAGTAATTTAAAGAACAACAAAGTTTTCAAAGAGATAGTCTTTACTTTCGATGAGTCAAAGCAAGACATTGTAGATGAAATATTATATGGTGAATACGATTATTACGAGATAGAAAGCAGCGAGGGAAAGTTCCTCGCTGTTGTTTCGCCATATGAGGAGAAATTGGAAGAGGTCAAGAATACGCTCACAAATGCTGGATTGGTTTTTGTTGGATATAGGGAAACAAAGCCTGAAGATTGGTTTAAGAACATAATAACTGAGCCTTTTGAGATGATAGAAGGTGTCTGGGTAGACCCGGAAGAACATCATTTGGAAGAAAAGGATGGAATCGTCGTTTTGAAAATACCACAAGGCTTGGCTTTTGGGACAGGATTACATCAGACAACTAAAATGTCTGCGATGTATCTTAAAAAGTATCTAAAACCAGGAATGGATGTTCTCGACCTTGGTTGTGGAAGCGGAATATTGGCAATACTTGCAAAGAAACTGGGAGCAGGAAGGGTTTTGGCGGTTGATAACGACCCTCTTGCAGTTGAGGTTGCGCAGGAAAATGCTCTGAGGAACAACGTGGACATTGAAGTGAAATGGTCTGACCTTTTTTCAAACGTTGATGGAAAGTACGATATAATCGTCTCAAACATCATTGCGGAAATACTTGTTGAGATGTTAAAGAGTGCTAAGAACTATCTGAAAGAAGATGGTTTATTAATATTATCTGGAATCATCGTTCAAAAGGCTAATCTTTTTGAAGGGTACAATATCGTTGAAAAAATGGTGATGGACGAGTGGAACGCGTTAGTGATAAGGATCTAAAAGTTATCCACTCGCAACTCGGTAGAAGTGTTGATAATGTTCTGGGAGTTGAAAAACACTGCTCTTGTGGTTTTCCACAGGTTGTCCTTAGCTATCCCATCAGAGATGGCAAACCTTTTCCCACAATTCATTACCTCACATGCCCTCATTTGAGAAAAGAAGTTTCCAAGTTAGAAGAAAAAGGTTATATCACCAAGTACGAAGAACTAGTTAAAAGTGACCCAGAACTTTTCGAGAAACTTCGGATTGCACATGAGAAAGTTATATCAAAAAGACTGGCTTTATTGAAACCTGAGGATTCTACATGGTCTTCCGTTCTGTCTTCTGTTGGGACAGGTGGAATAAGGGATTGGAAAACGATAAAATGTCTTCATCTCCATCTTGCAGATTATCTCGCAGGAATTGATAATCCAATAGGTGAGTTGGTGTATAATCTTATTGAACAAAAAGAATGTGATAACTGCTACTGTAAAGATTTTTAAGCTTTAGTTCTGGCTTTTAAAATCGCGAAAAACATTTGGGGGGAAGAGGTGAGCAAAATGGAAGGGGCGGGTCTTTCCACTTTTTCCAATATCTTCCTACTTTTTGATTTTCAGAATCAACCGGTTGATGTCCAGCTTGTGTACAAAGAAGCACAGAAATACGGGAGAATCGTTGGTGGAAAGGCGTACGGTTCTTGGTCGAAAAATAAAATAGCAGCATTTGCTTTGTACAACTACGGTATAGAACTTGTCGAAGTGCCAGAAGCAGAGTTTTTACCAAACAAGAAAGGGAACGATATAAGGTTAGCGGTGGATTGTATAGAACAGGCGCTCAAGAATAACATCGTTGACACATTTTTCCTTGTAACCGGTGATGCAGATTTCACCGCACTGGTGTATAAACTCAAATCGTATGGAAAGCGCGTAATTGCACTTGCAAGGACGAAATCAACAAGTTATGAGCTCGTTTCTGCCGTTGATAAGTTCATACCCTACGAGGACATTGTGAAAAACGAGAATCTCACGGACCCTGTGGACAGGTTGGCTGAAGAGATGGAGATATTCTTAAAACGTTCCGGAAAGGAATTTACTCGTGACAACCTCTCACGCTTTTTAATTTCTTTTAACATCAACCCTTCCAAATACGGTTTCCAGACTATGCACGAGCTTGTTGACGAAGTTTACGAGAGAAAAGTCCAGAAACCTGAGAGATTAAAGAATATAAAGCTAATGATTTTGAGAGCTGTGTTGTATGAGTCATTAAGTGAAAAGAGACTTCCGCAATTTGCGGAAGATAACAAAATTCCCATAGGTGACCTTAAAGCGGCAATTGATATCCTGGTTAATGACAAAGTTTTATTACTTTCAGAAAGTGGTTACGAGATAAATAGAAATAAAGCCTTCTTTGCAACACTACTTGAAAAATATCCAGTAGTTGCGGAACATCTTTTGGAATTTGTTGAAAAGACTTACAAAGCGTTTGTCAATGGAAGAGTCAAAGCCTTGAACCAACTTTTGCAAAGCGAGTTTAAAATCTCATCAAGCGAATTCAAAACTTACGTCGAGGCTGTGAAAAGAAGCGGATGTTTGAAAGGTTTGGATGAAAGTGACTACATATCATATTCAACACCTGCAAAAATAGTGTGTGACCTGGAAATGCTCAAGGTCTCTACATTTGCCTATTTTGTAAAGCGCATACTGTCTCAAACATTCGTTTTCAAAGAAGAAATGCCTTACATAAAAGAGTTGGTATTTTCGAACAATGAGGCATTGTTTGAGAAAACACTGGACTTTTTACAACAAACAGGAGAGGTTATAGAAATAGGAGGTGTGTATTTCTACTCACCAGTATGAGAATAGAAATCATCATCCCAGGGAAAATTTCCAAACATCTTGTGCCAGCTCAGGAATTCTACGAAGAAAAAATCTCGCGTTTTGCAAAAGTTGAGGTAAACTTTGTCCCGCTCGGAGGAGATATCAACACACTTGATCCAAAGGTAATAATCTCAAAAGAATCAGAGCACATATTGAAAAGGCTAAAGGAACGTAAATACACACTTATTGACCTTTGGGGGAAACAGATGACCAGTGAAGAATTTGCACAATATATGGATAAAGCTTTCATGAAAGATTCTGAACTGGTCTTCGTCATAGGTGGTCCTCTCGGTATCGATGAAACTCTGCGAAAAAACGCAACCGAGAGGATTTCTTTTTCTAAGATGACATTTACTCATGAGATGTGCCTGATTCTTTTGCTTGAGCAAATTTTCAGAGGGTTTAAAATTCTAAAAAACGAAAAGTACCATTACTGATGTCGGCACTCAAGAAAAGATGAATTATTGCCGATAATTAACTTGGGAATGGTTATAAATCTTTGAAAGGATGGTGAGGTGCATGATTGACAAAATCAACAAAGCAGGATTACAGGGTGCTCAGAACGTACAGGAAGTTAAAGGAAAAACAGAAAAGAACGTAGAAAAATCTAAAGTGAAGGGCGAAGTAAAGAACGTAGCCGATTCTATTATTCTCGAGGAAGGAAAGAAAGTTGCCGAATACATTGAGATGGCTAAGAGCTATCCTGAAATCAGAGTTGAACTTGTTAACCAAATTAAACAAGCGATTGAGAATGGAACTTTCAAAGTCGATGTGGAGAAGATAGCAAAGAAGATATTGGAGGGATGAGATAGTGTTAATTGACAACTTGAAAAATGAAATTCGGGTGTTTGACAGTATGATTCAAGCCTTCAGGGGGCTTGAAAGTGCTGTTCTTAATAGACAAACGGATATGCTTTCGAGGTACGCAGTCACGATAGAAGAGCTATCTTTGGAAATTTCGAGGTTGGAAGATGAAAGGGATGTTATTTTAAAGGAAATGGGTTACCAAAGCGTCAAGGATTATATCGATAAATCAACTGCATCTGATGTTCCACAGGTAGCTTACCTTGCTGCTGAGATTGTTGAGAAACTCAATGAATTGACGATTGTTATGGAGAGTATAAGACAGATTTTTGAATTTGAAAACCACTATTTCGAGTTTCTCAACAATCTTGTCAGAGGTGTTAACCCATCCCCAAATTATTCTTTTAACCAAAACAAACAAGGTGTATCTGCATATACTGCAAACTACAACACTTCCAGATACGACAGTTTAAAGTAAATGACCAGTAGTTTTGTTCCCAAGCCAATAAAGGGAGTGATACAATTTGCCAGACATCAGCTTATTTGGAACACTAAACACCGGACTCCTTGGAATTTACGCAAGTAAGTTGGCAATGAACGTTGTTGCACATAATATAGCAAATGCAAATACACCTGGTTTTTCAAGGCAACGACCGGAACTACTTACCATGCCCCCAATTCCTATAAGTTCGCTCACCCAACCCTCAATTCCTTTGCAGATAGGAACGGGTGTATACGTTCGTGACATCAAAAGGGTGAGGGATGCGTTCCTCGATATCCAGTTCAGACAAACGAACAACAAATACAATTACTGGGACACAATCACTGCAAATTTACACTTCGTTGAACAACTCGTTGCTGAACCTTCCGAAGCGGGAATTAGGTATTTGTTTGATTCCCTCTGGTCGGGAATTGAGGAGGTTATAACAGACCCAACAAACACTGCTGCGAAACGTGGACTTGTAAGCAGGGCTGAAGAGTTGGTCCAGCATATCCAGGATTTGTATATGCGTTTGGAACAGTTACGTGTTGATTTAGATAACGAAATTGCTCAACGCACACAGCAAATAAACGCGATGGTCAAAAGGCTTGCTGATATAAATGCGAAAGTAAGAACAGCGGTGAGTTTGAGATACACGCCGAACGACTTACTTGACGAGCGAGACAGAATATTGGATGAGTTGTCAAACCTTACTGACATATACTACTACGAAGATAACGCTGGTCAAATAACACTGAGGATAGGCAACCAGATTGTTTTAACAGGTCAAGATGTTGTTGAATTGAGGGCTTTGGAAAGACCGTTTGGCAAGGGATTCAAAGAAATCTTTGCAGGGAATTCAAAAGTGGTATTCAACGATGGAAAGTTGAAAAGTTTGTTTGACCTTCGCGATGAAATTCTTGTCAAATACATGAATAGGCTCGATGAGTTTGTGCTTTCTCTCACCGATGAATTCAATCTAATCCACCAAGATGGTTTTAACGGCGATGGAAGTGTTACCGGCTTAAAGTTTTTCAACGACATTTCCGCTGAGAGGATTGAGGACTCTAAATTGTATCGTTTGGCTGGAGCGAAACGTGTTGAAAACGGTCCTATCAAGTTCATCTCTGGTATGAGTGATAGGAAGGATTTCAGCGATATTTTAACCAAACCTTTTATCGAAAAAGGTGCGATAGTGTTCTTTGATGGAACAGAAAAAATCTTCGCTGCACGGGTTAACCCATACGATAAAGTTGAGGACTTCCAAAGTACTATTTCATCGATTTCAGATAGGTGGTTTGATTTGAAAGTTGGTGCACACGGTGATGGTGGATACAGGCTCTACTTTGAATCTAATCAGAACTTGAGAAATACACTTGCACTTGACTTCAACGGTAACATGTTCAACACTATGGGTTTTGTTACGAAAAACGTCGATGTTTTTGTGGTTGATAGAAAAGATTTCAAAGTCAGTTCTGGGAGTTACAAGATAGCTATCAACGGAAAAGAGGAAATCTTAAACATCACAGCATCTACAACACTTGAGGACCTGGCAAATCAGCTTAACACACATTTTGGGAGTGATATAAAGGCATTCGTGCACGATGATAAGTTGCTTATAATCCCAACCAAAGCGAACGAATTTAATCTAAAGAACATAAAATTATCAGATTCGGGGGGATTATTCACACAAGCGAACATCCACATAGAAACATATAGAGCTCTTGATACATCTCGTGAAACGCTTGAAAACATCGTTGGTAGAAGCCAAGCATTTTCCATCAGAATTGGTGCAACGGAGATAAGAATTGACCCAACAAAGACTACACTACGAGATTTGGCAAAAATGATAAACGATGCAAATACAGGTATCATAGCGGATGTTACACCACACGGAAAGTTTGTTTTGCGTGGCTCAAGGTCTTTAGATTTTGAACTTAAGAAGGTTATCCAAGGTCCTGAAGCACTTTGGACGGCACTTGGATTTATAGACCCGGACGGAAATCCTTTGAACGATTGGAACGAAGGATTTGTATTTGTTAATCCTTTCGAGCCACCAAAAGACCAGAGGATGAGGTATATCAAAGCTGACGCATTATTCATAGACAAACAAGTGCCAAAAGACCCATACAGGTTTGTCGAAAAATTCGCTGTTAACTCAACGATAAAAAGTAATCCCGAAACGTTGGCTGTGGATATTGGATACACTGAGGAAAATCCAAACTGGGATGCAAAGGTCTTTAAACCTTCCGGTCGTGCAAACACAGGTATTGTAGAACTTCTTTCGGCTTTGAGAAACAAAAAAGTTCTCAACGATGGGTTGGAATCATTTAACGAATATCTTGGTAGTGTTGTAGCAGAACTCGGTGTTGAGAGTGAAACTGCGATGAAGATAAAGAGCAATACCGATTTGATGAAAAAGGAAATTGATGGTGAGAGGGAAAGAGTAAAAGGGGTTTCTTTAGATGAGGAAATGGCGAATATGATAAAATACCAACAAGCGTTTAACGCGGCTGCAAGGGTGATGACCGCTGTAGATGATATGATTTCAAGAGTTATTGATAAATTAGGTTTGGTTGGTAGATAATATATTTCTTTGTCTGGATAAGCTGAAGAGGTGATAGGTATGAGAATTACAAATAACATGATTAACGAACGAACACTTTTCAATATTCAGCAAAGCTTGTACAGAATCGCACGAATGCATGATAAACTCTCTTCTGGAAAGGAAGTCCAGTATCCCAGTGATGATGCTGTTATTGCTACAAGGGCTTCCAATATATCGAGCCGTTTGAGAGAACTTGAACAGTTTAAAAGGAACGTTGACCATGTCAACAATTTTGTCCAATCTTACGATACCACACTCCAAGAGCTATCGAATGTCTACCACAGAATTCGTGAGTTGATGGTCCGAGGTGCGAATGGCACAAATACCGTTGACGAACGAAACTCAATAGCAGCTGAGCTTAAGGCGTTGAAAGAGCATCTCATCGAGATAGCCAATACAAGAGTAGGGGACGAATATATCTTCGGTGGTGCACGATCTGAGTTGAGACCTGTTGATGAAAATGGTAACATACAAACGCCGATAGAAGCAAATGTAAGAAGGAGAATCAATGCGTTAGGTTACACCATTACTTATGGAGTGACGGTTTACGATGTCTTTACCCTCGAAAACGGTAAGACAGTTTTTTCTACTATCGATGATGCAATAAACGCGTTATACGAAGGAAATGAAAGAAAGCTTTCTGAGATATCTTTGAAAGAAATCGGTGTTTTGGAGCGTTCAGTTATGGAGCATTTTGCATCCGTTGGTGCAACGTCACGAATGGCAGAGATGGTAGCCTCCAGAATAGAAGATTTGAAACTCTTCAACACTGAATACCTTTCTAAAGAGCAAGATGCTGATTTGACAAAGGTTTTAACGCAACTGAATATGCAACAAGCTGTACTTGAGGCATCTTTAAAATCAGCGGCCATGGCTATACAAAAATCACTAGTCGATTTCGTTGGTGGATAATTGTTGGATAATTTTAAATAAGGGGAAAATTTTGAGATGAATCTTGGAAGATTTTCTTCAGAGATTTTGCGGGGAATAAAAACTATCGATACACCACATCACAAGCCGACGCACGCGTCGGCTTTTTTAGTTTGGTATTCTAAGCCAACAAGCGATGTGAGAACCGTTGTAGAACTTGGAAGTGGAACAGGGATAGTTGCGTTTGCACTTGCCAAACTGTATAATCTTACTGTTGAGGGAATTGAGATTCAAGGTGAGCTTGTTGAGCTTGCAAATCTTGGTGCAAAACTAAACGAGATTGATGATAAAGTAAGGTTCAGAAATCTGGACGTTAGGGACGTGAAAGACTTTTATAAACCCGAGATGTTTGATATGGTTGTGTCGAATTTTCCGTTTCATTTATCAGGGAAAGGTAAGGAAAGCCCAAGTAAAATACGACGTTTGAGTCGCACAACTGATTTAGAAACCATAAAGGTTTTTATACAGAGCGCTTCGTATTTGATTAGGAACCGTGGAACGTTTGTATTTGTCTTTTCACCGAATATCTTAACCACAGTCTTGAGTTATCTAAGTGAGGTAAATCTCACTGTTCAAAGAATGTGTTTTTTACATGGGACACCTGAAAAAGAAGCAAAATTGGTAGTTGTTAGAGGAAAGAAAAACGGTGGGCAACATTTGGTAATTGACCCACCACAGTGGGGGGTGTAGTAAGATGGTAGAGCGATACGCACTTGAACCATTGAAGAGTTTATGGACTTTGAAAGCTCAGTATGAAAGATGGTTCGAAGTTGAGCTTGCAGTGGTTGAGGCATACGAGCAAATAGGGATTGCACCAAAAGGAACGGCTGAAGAAATTAGAAAGAAAGCGGTTATCGATGTAGATGATATACTAAATACAGAGCAAGTGGTTGACCATGATGTTATTGCGTTTATAAAGTCCGTAACAAAGAATATGGGAGATGAAGCCAGATACTTTCATTATGGGCTAACTTCGTCTGACGTTGTTGACACAGCAAATTCACTTGCACTTGTCCGAGCAACGGATATCATTTTGGAATCGATGGAAAGACTGGGCAAAGCTCTTTATGAAAAAGCTCTCCAATACAAGACTCTTCCTACGATTGGTAGAACGCATGGTGTCCATGCAGAACCCACATCTTTTGGGTTGAAGTTTCTCTCATGGTATGCGGAACTTCTCAGAGATATTGAAAGACTGAAAAGTGTTCGTGAAGAGATAGCTGTTGGAAAATTAAGTGGGGCTGTTGGGAATTACGCAAATATCTCTCCGGAAGTGGAGAAAATTGCTCTTGAAAAGCTTGGATTAAAACCGACACCTGTAGCCACACAAGTCATTTCGCGTGATTACATAGCTCATCTGCTTGCAACGTTTGCTCTAATTGCAGGCTTAATTGAACGCATAGCAATTGAAATAAGGCATTTACAACGCACGGAAGTACTTGAAGCCATGGAACCATTCAAGGAAGGACAGCGAGGTTCTTCAGCCATGCCTCATAAGAAAAATCCAATCCTTTGTGAACGACTGACTGGTATGGCGAGGTTGATAAGAAGCTACGCGCAGGTTGCGTTCGAGAACATGGCGTTATGGCATGAACGTGATATATCGCATTCTTCAGCAGAGCGTTATATACTTCCAGATTCAACAATGACAATTTATTACATGTTGGAAAAAGTAAGGTATATCATTGAAAACATGAGGGTGTTTGAGAAAAACATTCTGAGAAACATTGAGCTAACAAATGGCCTCGTGTATTCTCAGCGGGTGCTCCTTGCGTTGGTTGAGGCAGGTATGAGTAGAGAAGAAGCCTATCTGCTTGTTCAAAAATTAGCGCTGGAATGTTGGGAAAGTGGTGAATCGCTCAAGGATAAACTTCTTTCTGAAAGTGGTGTATTAGAACTACTTGGTAGGGAGAGAATAGAAGAGTTATTTAAGCCGGATTACTACCTTAGAAATGTTAATAGCATATACGAAAGATTTAGTAAATAACGATAACGATAATATAAAAAGAGCGGGTTTAAAACCCGCTCTTTTTTGTTAACAACTTTTTGATTATTGATTCTCTTCTTCTTCTGTTGTGTAATCCTCAGTTGTGTATTCTTCTGTTGTGTATTCTTCTGTTGTGGGTTCTTCTGTTGTGTACTCTTCAGTTGTGTATTCTTCTGTTGTGTACTCTTCTGTTGTGTATTCTTCTGTTGCTGGTGCTTCTTCCGTAACTGTTGTTTCTTCAACCGTTGCTTCTTCTGTTGCAGCTGCCTTGCTCTTGTTTGCTGCTACTGCCCAGATGATAGCTACTACAATGATAGCGATGACAATAAGTGTTACCGTTAAACCTTTTTTGGATGCCATAGCTCCAACCTCCTTTTAATAAGTTATGAAAAAATTAAGCACTATATCTTTAGTTTTCATGCCTATTATATCATTCGCAATGTAACTTTCAATGAGTAATTAGTGAAAAAAGTATGTTAAATCCACATTAAGCAAGTCTCAACATCGCACCGATATTATAGTTGTGTTGTTTTACATCTTTTTGAAAAGAGTTCTAAATCAGAATTTTCAGAAGCCTTGGAATTCACTTTGCATACTGAAGTATAAACGAGCATAACAAAGAGAAAGTGAGGATAAAAGGGCTATAATTGTATCTCTTTGGTTATAGCAACTATCATACACTTAGAAACATTTGAACTTCAATAGTGAAATTGTGTAAAATTAATAACAGAGTGCTTTTGATTTAGCAAAAAGACAATTTTAAAATGGGAGGGGATTGAAGTGAGAATAGTAACTTGGGGCTTTGGTGCCATGGGGCGCGGTATTGCAAAGAATATTATCGAAAGCAAGTTCATGAAACTGGTGGGAGTTATCGATAAAAATCCAGAATTCATAGGTAAAGACGTTGGTGAATTGCTCGGGCTTGGAAACTACGGTGTTCGTGTGAGAGATTCTATTGATGTCATCGAGGAAACAAACCCAGACCTTGTTGTTATCGCAACAAGTTCATTTGTTAAAGACGTTCTTCCACAGATTGAGTATGCGGTTAAGAACCATGCAAATGTTATTACAATAGCTGAAGAAATGGCATTCCCATTTGATTCCCATCCGGAAGAATCACTCTACATGGACAGCTTAGCAAAAAGATACGGAGTTACGATACTTGGAACCGGTGTCAATCCTGGATTTGTTCTTGATACGTTAATCATTGCCCTCACGGGAGTTTGCACAAGAGTTGACAAAATTGTTGCAAAAAGAATAAACGACTTATCACCGTTTGGAAAAACGGTCATGGAAACACAAGGAGTTGGCACAACACCACAACAATTTGAAGAAGGATTAAAGAAAGGCACGATAGTTGGTCACATTGGATTCCCACAGAGTATTGCTATGATAGCAAGAGCATTAGGTTGGAACATCACAAAGATAGAAGAGGAAAGAAAACCTATAATTTCTAACGTCCACAGAGAAACCCCTGTCGTTAAAGTCGAACCTGGCATGGTAGCGGGTTGTAACCACTCGGCGAAAGCATACGTTGGAGACAAATGTGTCATTGAGCTTTACCATCCGCAACAAATACACCCACACCTTGAAGGTGTCGAAACAGGAGACTACATAGAAATATACGGAGACATAAATATAAACCTTTCTATAAAACCAGAAATTCCTGGAGGAAAAGCAACGATAGCGATTGCAACCAACATGATTCCAATAGTAATAGGTGCACAACCTGGTTTGAAATGTATGGCTGACTTGCCAGTTCCAAGGTCTATCCTTTCATTCACAAGATAAATACGGAGGTGAGCTCAGTGCTCGCTAACCTTGCCAAAAAAGGTGATTGGGTGCAAATTCAGGTTACTATACTGCAGCCCCATGAACGTGCACCACAAGTGCCTGAGGATACAAAAAAAGTTCCACTCGAGATGAGAGTTAAAGGCTTTTTGCAGGATGAAGAGGCGCAAATAGGAGCGACTGTTACCATAAAAACAATGACAGGAAGATTGGTTACAGGAAAACTTGTGGCTGTCAACCCAAAATACGAGCACGATTTCGGTGAACCTGTCCCTGAGCTCATAACGATAGGTTTGGAGTTAAGGGAAATCTTGGAGTCATCGGATGGTGATGACAAATGAGCAAAGATAGGTCTTATGCTGCAGTAATGGCAAGACGTGCCGAGATAATGCGAAAGGCTGTAGGTATAGATTACGAAAAATTTATCATAGAAGGTATCGCATTTGACTACGAAAAGATGATGGAAGAAGTTGGGTATTCAATTGAAGAAGTTAGAAAAATCCAAGCTGAGACATGCGTTGGAAACACACCTTTGGTGGAGCTTAAAAACATAAATAAACTAATCAAAAAGATAGCTCCGAAAGGCAAAGGTGCAAGGATATTTTTGAAAGATGAAGCAACAAATCCATCGGGAAGTTTCAAAGATAGAAGAGCGGCGGTAAGTGTATACCACGCCCAGAAACTCGGCTATAAAGGAGTTATAGCAGCCACAAGTGGTAATTACGGTGCTGCCGTTGCTTCTCAAGCTGCGAAAAGAGGCCTAAAGTGCATAATAGTCCAGGAGTGCTACGACAGCCAATGGAGAGGTCAACCTGAGATTCTTGAAAAAGGACGTGCGTGCGAAGCATATGGTGCAGAGGTTGTGCAACTAACAGTAGGACCAGAACTATTCTATTATACATTGGTCTTACTTGAAGAAACAGGTTACTTTAATGCATCGCTCTATTCTCCGTATGCGATAGCAGGCATTGAGACACTTGGGTATGAAATTGCCGAGCAAATGAAAGAATTAACCGGAAGATTTCCTGATGCTGTTGTTGTGACACATGCCGGTGGAGGGCTAATAACAGGGACCGCACGGGGGCTAAGAAAAGCCGGAGCAACGCAAACAAAGGTCATCGGCGCAAGTGTTGATTTGAGAGGACTACATATGGCAAGTGACACAGATTTTAATAGGAAATACTTTACAACAGGGCACACAGGATTCGGCATACCGTTTGCAGTATTTCCAGACAGGTCCGATGTGCCAAAGAACGCAGCAAGACCTCTAAGATACATGGACAGATACGTACTTGTGACCCAAGGAGAGGTCTTCTACGTTACAGAAATGCTTGCTCACCTTGAGGGATTGCAAAGAGGACCTGCAGGCAACACATCGCTCACAGCAGCGATAGCACTTGCCCTTGAGATGGATGAAGACCAAACGATAGTAGTTAACGAAACGGAATACACAGGTGCTGGTAAATTGCCGTCAGCTCAACTCACATTTGCTAAAAAAATGGGAATGATTGTAAAACGTGGAGACCCCATAAAAGAAGATATTCCCGGAAAAGTCATCGCAATTCCAGAACATCCTTCGCAAATTGGTGTTATTGAATATCCTGTTGAAGAAATGAAAAAGAGCTATTTGAAAGAACTTATCAAACGAGAAAATAGAAGTGAATTTACTGAAACCGAAATGAAATTCCTTGAAGAAGATTTAAGAGCAACAAGAGAAGAAATAATCAGGTGGATAGAAGAAGTCAAAAAGAGCTTGTGAATAAGAGCAAAGAGCTTGATGGGGAGGGAAACGGATGAAACCAAGACCGGATGATTTCGCAGAAAGGTCTAAACATCTTCAAAATATGACCGACGAAGAACTCAACGCTTACTTTTGGCATCTTGTTGAAAAAGTTGTAGACCCACTTGTCGAACTTGCCAAAACGCACACAAGTCCATCGATTGAGAGATCGGTTTTGTTGAGAATGGGCTTCAACAGTCTGGAAGCTAAAAAGCTTGTAGACATGATTTTCGAAAGGGGACTCCTTGGTAAAGGTGCCGGTCACATCGTCTGGAGAATAGCAAAAGAACACAACATCGATTACATAGAAGCAGGGAGAAGGATGATAAATGGAGAATTCTGGGACGATGTCGACAGGATATTCAAAGGGGTGAAGAAGAATGGATAAACTCGACCCAAAAATTCCAATCGATGTTGAAGAAATATTAAAAGACCTCGATAAATACCGTCCAAGAAGAAGAGGATGGACATGGAGAAAGAAACTTCCTGAAGGAACAAAGGTCGATAGATACGAATATTACCAAATAAGCGAACCTTTGAAAAACAGCATTCCGTTGCCAGCTGCACATTATTTCAACAACATCGACCCACAACCGGACGTTGTCATCACGAGTGAAATCGCCTCTGGAAGGTTCGAAGATGACATCAGAAGAATGCGTATGGCAGCTTGGCATGGTGCTGACCATATAATGGTTATTAGAACCCTTGGTCAGTCACACTTTGATGGGCTTATCGAGGGAACACCGGAAGGTGTTGGTGGGATACCCATCACAAGAAAGCAGGTTAGAGCAACAAGAAAAGCTTTAGATTTGATAGAAGACGAAGTTGGAAGACCAATTAACTTCCATAGCTACGTCTCTGGTGTTGCAGGACCTGAGATTGCAGTATTGTTTGCTGAAGAGGGAGTTAACGGTGCACACCAAGACCCACAATACAATATTCTCTACAGAGGTGTTAACCCTGTTAGGTCTTTTGTCGACGCAGCGGTTGCTAAGAAGATAATGGCATGGGCAAACATGCTACAAATCGACGGTGCCCACAACGCAAACGCATCAGCGAAGTTGGCGTGGACCGTTATGCCTGAACTGCTTGTCCAACATGGTATAAACTGTATGTTCTCAGTAAAGGTTGGCATGCCTAAAGAAAACATCGCGCTATCAACTGTTCCTCCAGTGATTGCACCGCTACCGGAGATGAGAATAGATTTACCATACGCTGTAGCACTTAGAGAACTCTTTAAAGGTTTCAAATTCAGAGCACAGATGAACACAAGATACATCGAATCAGACTTGTTTGACGCAACGAGGGTACACGTTCTGAATGCCGTACTTTCAAGGTTGACAAGTGCAGACTTACAATCAACAATTACCCCGGACGAAGGAAGAAATGTGCCATGGCATATAAACTCTATCAGAGGAATTGAAACAGCAAAGCACACTCTTCTTGCAATGGATGGTATAAAGAAATACGTAAAGATTGACCAAGAAGCAATCAGAGAAAAGGTCAGAGAGCTGAAAATGAGAGCTATTCTCATGCTTGAAGAGATTCTTGAGATGGGCGGTTATTTTGAAGCGCTCGAAGCTGGTATGTTCGTTGACAACGGTTATTACCCAGAACGTCTTGGTGATGGAATTGCGCGAAAGAAAGACGGGGAAATTGCTGCTGGAACAGTTGTTCCAAGAGACCCAGATTACATGGCTCCAGTTTGTGAGCACTTTGGATACAATAATCTGCCTGAAGGCATAGAAAAACCATGTGACCTCATTGGTGGTTGCACATTCCACAAGCCAGAAAAGATACAGTTCATCGATGAACTCGACGAGACAGACAACGTAAACCTCAGATTACAGCGCATAAAAGACATGAAAGCAAGGAACGTCATTAAACCGGAAGTCGAATGGTACTCCGATGGATGGATTCAAATCGATATGACATTCGCACTACCGGAAGAATATGCAGAAGCAGCAGCACTTGCAGTTTGTGAAAAGCTCGGACTTGAGGACCCAACCATTATTGCAAAAACCGTGCTACATCCTGCTGAAGGCACGTATGTTGAAGTCAAAGCGAAAGTTCCTTTTGAAATCAAGATAGATGAACTCAAACTGCCGAAAAAACCAGAAACCCTACCAGAAGAAGAGATATTCGAATATGTTGCCAAACGTCCAATTAAAGTGGTTGCCGCAACGGTTGGTGAAGACGAACATTCAGTTGGATTGAGGGAAATCCTTGATATTAAGCATGGTGGCATTGAAAAATACGGAATCAAATACGTATACCTTGGTACGAGTGTTCCACCTGAAAAACTTATCGATGCTGCAATCGAAACTGGTGCAGACGCAATCCTTGCGTCCATGATAATCACACATAACGACGTTCACATAAAGAACATGCGAAGGCTCAACGAACTTGCAATAGAAAAAGGAATCAGGGATAAAGTGCTAATCATTGTTGGCGGAACGCAGATAAACAACGACATGGCTGTAGAAAACGGTGTCGATGCTGGATTCGGAAGAGGCACAAAAGGTATCCATGTCGCTTCGTTTATCGTGAAGAAGCTCAGAGAGAGGGAAGGAAATTAAAAAATACTGGGAACTCAAATCTATTCCAGGGGGGATTGGGATGTACGAGGCAACAGATTGGACGATTATACCACCTTTTAAAAACGAACCATATGTTGATTTTTCCATTCCTGAGAACGAGCAAAGGATGAAAGAAGCACTTGAAAAAGTCTACAAAGAGTTTGGTAAAGAATACGACATAGTCATCGGAGGTAAGCCATACAAGACTGAGAAAAAGATTAAATCAATTAACCCAAGCAAACCAGACGAAGTTGTTGGTGTAGTAAGCAGTGCCAATGAAGAACTGGCAGAAAAAGCATTGGAAGCAGCATGGGAAGCTTACAAAACATGGAGCAGAACACCTGCGCATGTAAGGGCAGAGTATTTACTCAAAGCTGCAAAAAGAATTAGAGAACGCAAATTAGAGTTCGATGCAGTTATGGTATACGAAGTTGGAAAGAACTGGGTAGAAGCAGATGCAGATACGTCTGAAGCAATCGACTTTTTAGAATTCTACGCACGCGAGATGTTGCGTTATGCGTCGGAACAACCACTTGTCAGAATTCCGGGCGAATACAACGAATTAAGGTATATACCACTGGGTGTTGGTATCATCATTCCACCATGGAACTTCCCACTTGCGATACTCGTTGGTATGACAAGCGCAGCGATAGTCACAGGTAACACTGTTGTCTTAAAACCAGCAAGCGACAGTCCGGTAATTGCTGCAAAGTTCTTTGAAGTGCTTCAAGAAATTGGATTGCCAGACGGTGTGGTCAATTTCTTACCCGGAAGTGGTGCGTTGGCGGGAGAATACTTGGTCAAACATCCAAAAACGAGATTCATAAGTTTCACTGGTTCAAAAGATGTTGGACTTCGTATACATGAACTTGCCGCAAAACCACAACCAGGACAGATTTGGATCAAACGAACGGTCCTTGAAATGGGTGGAAAAGATGCCGTGGTTGTTGACGAAACAGCAGACTTAGATGCAGCAGCAGAAGGAATCGTTGTCAGTGCATTTGGATTCCAAGGTCAAAAATGTAGTGCAGGTAGTAGGGCGATAATTGTTAAAGATGTATACGACAAAGTAATTGAAAAGGTCTTAGAAAAAACATCGAAGATAACGATAGGAGATGTTAGATACAAAGAAAATTGGCTTGGTCCGGTAATAAACAAGAGTTCGATGGAAAAGATAATGGCCTACATCGAGATTGGCAAGAAAGAAGGACAGCTAATTTATGGTGGAAACGCAAGAGACGACCTTGGTGGTTACTTCATCGAGCCAACGATATTCAAGGATGTTGCCTGGGATGCAAGGATAGCTCAAGAAGAAATCTTTGGTCCCGTGCTCGCGATAATCAAAGCGGAAGATTTCGATGATGCCTTGAGAATAGCAAACGCAACAGAATACGGGCTTACAGGTTCACTCTATTCAAGAGATAGAAAACGCATCGAAAGGGCAAAAGAAGAATTCCACGTTGGTAATTTGTATTTCAACCGAAAATGCACTGGTGCGCTTGTTGGAGTCCATCCATTTGGTGGATTCAACATGTCCGGAACCGACAGCAAAGCAGGAGGAAGAGACTACCTTGGTTTGTTCTTGCAAGCAAAGGCGATGAGTGAGAAGATATAAACAAAGCGGAAAATTGATAACATTTTTAAACTTGGCTGGTTTTAGCAAACCAGCCAAGTTTTTTACATGTGTCCGGAATGAGCGACAGCATGGTGTTGGAAGTCTGCTAAGGGCTTGGTAGTGGGAATCAGAACAATTTCAAGCAAAAGTCAGAGTGTAGTAGCGGATAATAACTAACCGCCGATACCGTTCGATGGATGCGGTAGTGTGAGAAAAAACTGTGTAAATCACCTAATTCCCCAGCTTTTGTGTGATTAATTTTTTTGCCTTCTGATTGTTGGATAGCCCTGTGTATATCTGACTTCTCTTATTCTTCCTTAGGACATGGGATGTTGTGTGATATAAACTGAAGATGAGTTGCAATTTTTGCATGTGTGAATAGATAGAAACCCTGAGTAGCACAAAAGGAAAATCGAGACTTCTTTTGAAGGCGTATCTTTGAAATGACGTAAAAAACAAAGAAACTCTGAGAAAAACTTTAAGTAATCTCAGATTACTGATTGAATTAGAATTTCAAGGTTGGAAACCAACGGTCTTTTTTTTAATAATACCTTAAAAATTGTGATATAATTATAAGCTACGGTGCTACATTCCTTTCTTTGAACAATTAGAATTGAGAAGAAAAAATGAATATACTTATATCTACCCTATAAAAGGAGGAGGGGAAACTATGAAGAAAAAGAGTTTAGTTCTTTTGATGTTCTTAGCGGTTTTTGTATTCCTTTACTCATGTACAACACCTACTCCACTGCAGAAGCCCAACGCTCCTACAAACTTAAGTGGTGAGTATGACTATCAAACACACAAGTTGACGTTGACATGGTCTTCTTCGGGAACGGGTGTAAAGTATAGGGTCTACAAGAAACTTTCAGACTCAGATTATGTCCTTGTTGAGCAAAACATTAATACCACCGAGTTCACATTTGACTTGTCCGAAGATGAGTGGGATAACCTCGAAAAGGTAGCTGTGAGTGCATATAATGATGCGGGAGAAAGTACCAAAACTGAACTTTCCAAATCGCAAATCTCAGAGAAGAACAAACCAACACCACCGAATGCTCCTGAAAATGTCTCTGGAAGCTACAAAGCAAGTACCAGAGAATTAAAACTGAGCTGGAGTACAGTAGCGGGCGAAGGAGTAAAATACAAAGTTTACAAGAAACTTTCAGGAAATGATTATACGCTAGTTGTGGAAGAACTTACCGAGACAGCAACAACGATTATCTTAGAAGAAGGGGAATGGGATAACCTCGAAAAGGTAGCTGTGAGTGCATACAATGACGCAGGAGAAAGTGCTAAAGCAGAACTTGATAAAGAATCAATAACCGTTGAGCAAGAAGCACCGAATGCTCCTGAAAGTGTAACAGGAACCTACGAAGATTATTCACAAAAACTTTCCTTAAGCTGGAGTGAAGTCCAAGGGGAAGGTATAAAATACAAAGTCTATAAAAAGCTAAAAACAGAGAGTGATTTCACACTCGTTCAGGAAAACATTACTGCAACAACCGTTACTTTAGACCTTCCATTGTCTGAATGGGACAACCTTGAAAAAGTCGCAGTTAGTGCGTACAACGAAAACGGAGAAAGTCCAAAGACAGAACTCCCACAATCAAGCATTACACTCCTTGACTTTGCGGGTGGAAATGGAACGGAAGAGGATCCATACCTCATAGGAAATGCAAGGCAGCTGCAGAATATAGGCAAGCCTGAATATTTGAATACAGGTAAGTATTTCAAACTGATTGATGATATTGACCTTACAGGTGTAACTTGGACACCGATTGGAACATATAGCTCAAATCTTTCAACAACTGCATTTGTTGGAGTGTTTGATGGAAATGGAAAGAAGATAAGGAACCTAACATACAATGACTCATCTAAACAAAACGTTGGTGTGTTTGGATACATATACAACGCGACTGTGACGAATTTGATAATTGAGAGTGCAAACATTACGGCGAAACAATACGTTGGAGCTCTTTCTGGTGGTGCTAAGAACTCCACGGTTGAGAAGGTAGGTGTAAGAAACTCCACATTGAGAGCTGAAAATAGCAGTGGTAATGCTTACGTTGGAGGTTTAATAGGCGATGTTAATGCTGATAATTCCTCATCAAATGCAATGATTATCCGACAATGCTTTGCGAACAATGTGACGGTATCAGCTCCAAATTACGACAACGCACGTGCTGGTGGATTGATAGGAAGGTTTTATGCAAATACAGTTGAGACGGGAGTTATTGAGAATTGTTATGCCATTGGAACTGTTAACTTTAAGTCGACAAATAGCTCAAACATAGGTGGTTTGATCGGATTGTTATCGACGAATACTTCTTCAGGTGGAAAGGCAAAGGTAGTTAATTGTTACGCAGCCGTAGCTCCTGGAACTGACGGTGCTAGTAAGTGGAAAGGTTTTATTGGTGGCGACTACAGTCCAGCAACAACATCCGATAGTGGTAATAACTATTTTGATAAAGAAGTTGCTAAGGAAGAAACTGGTTCATTGAATAATAACCTGCAGACAGGAAAGACGACGGCAGAAATGAAGAGCGGCACACCATATGATGAAACATGGTCTACAACTATCTGGAAATTTGTCACTGGACAATATCCAACACTTCAGTGGGAATATTGATAAATACCTATAGTATGATAATCCCAAAAACTCGGGGCTCTGCCCCGGGTTTTTGACCAGATGACGAAGATAATTTATTCCTCATATTTCGGAGGTGGTATAGGTGAAAAGGGGTTACATTGCACTTCTGGCTCTTTTAAGCGTGGTTTTGGTTTTTGTCATAACAAGCTGTGTTCCACAGCATCCATCACTTTTGTCGGTTAAGAACATCTACGATGCAAAGCTAAAGATTTTGAACTCAGCAGGTCCAGTATCGCTCGATAAAGTTGAAGGAACGATTATCTACGTTTCGGGAAGCGATGCGATTATTCACGACGGGCAAACCGGTATTTACGTTTACAAAGCAGGGTTTTACTCTTCAGATGTTGGAAAGAAGGTCACGTTGACTAATGTCATAGGGACAACGTATAGGGATTCTGTGCAAATAGATTTCAGTAAAGGTGGGTCTAAAAGCTTTGCAACAGAAACGTTTACAGTTGAACCTACCGATTTGACAATCGATATTGCAAATAATGTCAGTGTTCCTACTCGTGCTCTTTGGGATTTCCAATACGTTAAGGTATACGGTATACTCAACGGTGGAAAGATGACATTTACATACGAGTATGATAAGGTAAACAATAGAAAAGCAACTATCGATGTTGTTTCATTGAATTCGAGTCTCTCTCTTCCTTACACCTACGACACGGAAGCCACGTTGACAGGATACCTGCAATTTTCAAATGGTGCTTGGAGTTTGAAAATTCTAAGTGCAGAAATTGGGGATAGTTATCCTGGAGTCGGTGCCATGGTTGATGAAGTTATTGATGGGAAAACGTTTAAAGTGGACGGACAAACTTACGAACTTATAGGAATAGACGATAGTGTAGATCCTTCAGCGGCAAAGACAAAGTTGGAGGAGTTTATAAATTCCCAATCCGAAGGAATTGTCCAAGTTCTTGTGAAGGGTGAAAAGAATGGAAAGAAATATGCTTTCTTGTTCAGCAAGGATGGTAAGACTTTGTATCAAGAACAGGCGCTAAAAGATGGGGTGGTTGTTCCAAACCTTGCTGAAGAATGGGAAGATGCAACGATATATGAAATGCTGAAGAATGCCTACAAATCTGCGTATTCTTCTAAAAAAGGCGTTTATTCGACATTCTCTGGAGCAGCAGTCATTACAGTTGAAAGTTCAAACACATATGTTGAAGGCAATTATGCAATCTTTTCTGGAGCAGTATCAGATGTAACTAAAGACGAAACAGGAAACATTGTTATTAACGTAAGTAACTGGCTCAAAGTAACAATTTCGGCGGGTAATTTCAAATATCTGTTCAGTTCTACGTTTGAACAATTTAAACAGTCGCTCGAAGGTAAAGTTATTAACTTCTACGGTAAAGCCAAAAGAAACGAAGGAATACTTGAGATGCCGTTGTATGCAGAATGGGAAATGTTCTCGTTCGAATCAGGTTCTGGAACGCCAGATGACCCATACATAATCACGAAACCTGAGCACTTGGTTAGTGTAAGGGCATTTGCAAGTGCTAATAAGTATTTCAAACTTGGAGCGGACATAGACCTTGCAGGAGTTGATTGGACTCCAATAGGAACATATAGCTCAAATCTTTCAGCGAGTGCATTTGTAGGAACGTTTGATGGGAATGGGCACAAAATAATGAACATATCTTTCAACGATACAACAAAGAGTAATGCAGGTTTGTTTGGTTACTTGTACAACGCAACGGTGACGAACTTAATAATTGAGAATGCAAACATCACTGCAAGTAGTCGTGCAGGAGCATTAGCTGGCGCTTCTCAACTTTCGAAAGTTTACAGGGTTAAAGTCGTCAATAGTTCGGTCAGGGTAACATACAACGGTTCTGGCTATGGTGGCGGGCTCATTGGAGAAGCGATAGATGGAACAGAAATCGAAGAATGTGCGGTTAGAAATACGACAGTTTCTGGAGTTAAATACGCAATCGGAGGATTGCTTGGTAGACTTAGAGTTAACTCTGGAAAGCCTGCGGTTGTGGTTAGGAACTGCTATGTAGAAGGTGGGCAGGTCAGTAGTGATTATTCAAGTTCAACAGCTGCAGCAGGTTTCATATGTAATTACTACAGGGCTTCCGAAACGAATGCAGTTATTGAAAACAATTATCTAGCAACTCAGGTAACTAACGGAAAAGCGTTTATAGCGTATTTAGAATCAGGTAGTCAAACACCAGTTGTGACAAGTTCCTACTATGACACGGAGGTTGTAGGCTCTGGTGTCAGTGATTCATATGCAACGGGTAAAACGACAGCAGAAATGAAGCAACAAGCTACATTCTCTGGCTGGGACTTTACGAACGTTTGGACAATCGATGAAGGTAATGACTATCCAAGATTGAAATGGGAAAATTAGTTTTTGTGGGGAGGGAGCTAAGTTGAGAGGCAAATTAATTAGACATACTGTCTTGTTTTTTTCGGTTTTCTTGGTCTTACTCTCGTTTGCGTTTAGAATCGACTTTAAGCTAACAGGGTATTTAACCTACGACATGAACTTGGGAAATCTCGATAATTTCCCAATAGCATACTGGACAATCACACCACCAGCACCTTTTGATTCTGTAGCAATCAAATTCACCGATTATCTAACATATTCACATGGTACCTTTAAACTCTTTGACTACGACTTCATCGTTCCTAGGTATTATTTTGTCGATACGAAGCTTTCGGTTAATATCCCATACGTTCAGACTATCTATCTTGCGGCAGGTAGGATGAGGCTTTCAAGAGGTCTGACTTCTCAATATGAGGGTGTTTCGCTCGGGGGATTAAAGTTTGATACATACAACACATCAAATACAACACCGGGGCTTGGTGGATTTGTCGGTTATGTCTACGGTAAATTTGGTAGTTATTCATACGAAGTGGGTGGTGCTTACAGCACAGAACTGAATAAATTTGCACTTTATGGGACCATTACAACCAGTTTTGGTCGTTTTGGTGCATACTACGAAACTCGCTACTATCAAGTTTCTTTGAATTACTCCAATTCACGGAAGTTCTCATTTGGAACCGTTGATTACTGGGCAGGTATTGGTGCAGCAACGAACACTATCAATGAGCCAAGCTTTTTGGTTGGTGCCAAACTCACATCTGGTCCTTGGTTTGCAGCCGGTCAGTTTGCTTGGATTGGTGCGAATAAATACGATGTGAGCTTTGCAACAGGAGAACCTTCAAACCCGAACATGCCACGCTCTTGGAACGTTATGGGCGAACTTGGATACAACTTCCCAGGATTTTATGTTGGAGTTTTTGCCAAATACAACAGCAACTGGGCAAGTAGTGGTTGGTTACCACTGTATGGTGTAAAGCTGAATGTTGCGGATTTCTCACTCTCATTTGCCAACGGTGATTTATATGCTTCTTCTGCACTTCCAACAACTCAGTTTGCCCTGCTTAAGCTCACGTATACATACCAAACAAGCATAGACCTACTCGGTGCGTTGCAATCGCTTGTCACAAGTCTTACCCCAAGACCAGTAGTTCAGGAAAGCAAGCAACCGACAACAATCAAAATTGCAGACCTTTACAGTATGCCAGAAGGCTCAAAGGTTACCGTCACTGGAACTGTCCTTGCACCAGTTGGATTGCTGAGCAATTCGGTAACATATATCCAGGATGAAACGGGAGCGATAATGCTATATGGAAGGTCCATTCCTACGAGTTTGAATGTAGGAGATATCGTTGTTGTGAGTGGCTCAACGAAAGTTTACAACAACATTCTTGAGATAGTCGTAGATAACGTAACTGTGGTTGGTAAAGGAAATGTAAAACCTGTTGAATTAAAGTCACTTGACAAGTCTTACCTTTCAAATCTTGTATATGTAACCGGAACAGTTGAGAGCGTTGGAAAGGATAATTTCATTGTAAACGCCGGTGCTTTTAAAGTAAAGGTCTACATTAAGAGTGCAACAGGTATTAGTTTAGCTGGTATTTCAGAAGGAAAAACTGTTAAAGTAACGGGTATATTGACATTGTTCAAAGATGAGCTTGAAATCCAGCCATTGAAGCAGGCAGATATTGAAGTAAAATAAAAACAATTACACACTGTAAGGGAGTGGATGTGAGGAAATGATTTTTGGAAAATCCAAAATAAACGCACTATATATTCTTGTAATTACCATCAGCCTGGTTCTTGCTCTAACACTGAGTTCTTGTTCTACTCAAGAAACAGCGATAAGTAGTGTTGAAGTACTCGATGGGGATACACTAAGAGTTTCAGGACAATCATTTAGAATTCTTGGCATCGATGCGCCAGAAATTCATGAAGGCGACAAACCTGTAGGCGAATATGGGCAGGATGCAAAAAATTACCTTTACTGGTTCGCAAGTCAATTTGAACTTTCGTATGAGCAAAAAGGAAAAGATAGCTATGGAAGGATTCTGGTTTACCTTTTTGGAAAAGATAGTCAAACTGGTGCGAAGTACTTGTATGAAGCCTCGGTTACTGAAAATGGATACGCTCGACCTTTGATTTACGACAATACATCGGTTCCAGAATATACCAAGGCAATTGTCGATGCTTACAAAAGAGCATACGAAAACAGAAGAGGTATATTCTCGAAATACGATAATGCACCGGTTATCGACAAAACCAAGGCAAGCCAGCTGAGTTCATACAAGGGAAAGATTGTATGGCTTGAGATGGATGTTAACAACGTAAAATTTTCTAACGATACTTACTACATATATTCTGACTTTGCGCTTGTTAAGATAAGAAGTGGTGAGTACAACAATTTATTCAATGGGTACAACCTCTATGGTCTAAAGGGTAGAAAAGTAAGGTTCTATGGTGAGCTCTGGTATGACAGCTACGAAGGAAAGTATATGATTATGCTTCGCGCACCGTTTGAAATTAAAATCGTCAACTAAAAACAAAAGGGAGGGACTGACGGTATGAAGAAGTTTTTGGTAGTGTTTTTGTTGGTAGTGAGTGTTGTATTCTTTTCCCAGAACTTGGTCAAAATCGCCGATATTTACAAATTGAAAGTTGGAGAAACGGTTGAGGCAACCGGTATCATTCTTGCGCCAGTTGGTGTACTTGGAAGCTTGACAACGTATATGCAAGACGAGACCGCTGGAATCATGTTATACGGCAAGGTCTTACCTGTTGACTTAAAGATAGGCGATGTCGTCAAAGTTGTTGGAAAAACAAAGGTCTACTATGGAATTCTTGAGATTATACCAGACAAAGTAGAGGTCATTGGCTCAGCAACTCCAACAGCTGTCGAGCTTAAAGACGCAGACTTCGAAAAATATCTGTCCAATCTGGTTGTAGTTACGGGAACTGTGAGCTCTGTTGAGAAGTATCAGTTTAAAGTGAAAACGGAAAAGTTTGAAATTTTGGTGTATATAAGAAAAGAAGTGCCATTCAAAGTTAACACGCTAAAAGTCGGAGACAAGGTTTCGGTAACAGGTGTTATGTATCTATACAAGGATATGTATGAAATACTTCCAAGGATGCCAGAGGATATAAAGAAATTCTAAAAAAATGAGTGTAATTTGCATGATGCATGAGAAATCCAGCTGGGAGAAAACCAGCTGGTTTTTTTAGTTTCTTAACAGTTTTAAAACGTCTGCTAATAGAAATATGTTAAGGTTCTTCTGGACAACTCCCAGGGAGGAAACGGGGGAAATCAAAACGATGGAGGTGTTGAGTATGAAACTTAGGGGTCTGGTTTTGTTATTTTTAGTATTTGTGACCATTATCTCGTTTGCGCTGAACATTATATACCTTGTAGGAGATGGTATGAGTTTTAACCAGCTTCTTCTTGCAAGTATGCTTGAAGGACGCGTTCTTACAACTATGACTCTTCCTTACACAGGTATTACAACAACATACTCCTCTGACTCGTGGGTAACTGATTCTGCTCCAGCAGGAACTGCTCTCTTTGCCGGATACAAAACGTTGAACAAAGCGATAGGCGTATTACCAAATGGTACACCAATGCCTTCGATATTTGAAATTGCAAAGAGTGCTGGTTATAACATTGGTTTGGCAGTTACGTGTAGAGTAACTCACGCTACTCCAGCTTCTGTATATGGTCATGTGAAAAACAGAGACGATGAAGTAACCCTTGCTAAACAGCTTGCTGAATCTGGAATCGTTGATGTTATCTTTGGTGGCGGATGGGATATGTTTGTCCCAACTGCGCAAGGTGGTAGAAGAACAGATGGGCTTAATCTCATAGAAGTGATGAAAAGCAAAGGTTATGAATACATAACAAAAGTTGAAGAGCTCAACACGACTCAATCTTCAAAGGTTCTAGGCTTATTTGCTAAAGGACATCTAGACCCGGTTTCTAACAGGTCGTCAGCTCAACCAACCCTCGATGTTATGACCAAGAAAGCAATCGAACTTCTCTCAAAAGACGGAAAACCATTCATGCTCATGGTCGAAGGTTCACAAATAGACTGGGAAGCTCATTCAAATGATTTCTACGGAGTTTGGAAAGAGGTTGTGGAATTCGACAATGCTGTCAAAGTTGCACTCGAATTTGCAGCTAAAGATGGTAACACACTTGTGATTGTTACCGGTGATCACGAAACAGGTGGATTGTCACTTTCAAAAGGTGGTTACACAATTAACGTAGAACTTGCAAGAAGTGCAAAGGGAACTACACAGATGTTCTTAAGCCAATACAATATCGCGGACAAAGAAAAATTTATTGCGGGTCTTAAAGAATGGTATGGTATATCTATCACAGATGCTGAATACGAAAACTTGAGAAAGATTCCTTCAAACAATTTGAGAAGAGAACTTGCAAGATTTGTCAGTGAGAAAGTAGGTTTTGGCTGGACAACATTTGACCACACAGCCGCACCTGTTCCAGTCTACGCTTTTGGACCTGGTGCACATTACTTCACAGGTTTTATGGACAACACGGACATTCCTAAAATTATTATGCAGCTAACGAAACTTTCGACAATCTCATTCCCTGCGATTAAAACGACAGGTAGTGGGTATTAAAATAGGGATGAAAATTATTATTCAGCGCGTTACTTTAGCCTTCTGCAAGCTTTTCTTCCCCTGCACGTCTCTATGTGCAGGGGTTTTCTTAATTTTGATGTTTTGTTATCTGTTGAAAATGTTGTACAATAAATTGTAGGATGAAGTTATAAGGTAGGATACATATCAAGGGGGAGTTAACATGTCAAGAATGGATTTTCTTAGTTACCCACTTCCGGATGTTTTGAAAAAATACATTTACCAAGGTTTCTTCAAAAAAGCCCGTGAGCAAATTGATAATATATTAGAACACAGATTACCACCGCAGATGAGAGAAAGGCTTAAATTTGAATTGTTTAGAATGGAACTGCTCAAAAGAGCTTACAAATACCCTCAAGACGAAGCGCTTAAGATTTTTAAAAAGACGTTTAAAGGTGCTACAAAGTCGGAGTTTGAGCAGCTTTGGAGGGAAGGGAGACTAGATTGGATATACATCGAGACACAAAGATTTTTTGAAAGCAGGTTTGATAAGAACCTGGCTTTCAATGAAAAGGAATACAAAGCAAGGCAAAGGGTAGATAAACAAACGCTTAAAAGACGTGAGCTAATAAATAAAGCAGTTGAGCGGTTACTGAAAAGTGGGAAACCAAAGAGCTATCGTGTGCGAGCAAGAATAACTGTTGAGAAAGAGAACCCGAGGGAAGAAAAAGTTCGTGTATGGTTGCCTTTTCCAAAAGAAGAATTTCAGCAGAGCGACGTCAAATTGATAAGTGCAAGTCACGAGTACGAAATTGCGGACAATTCAGTTGGTCAAAGAACAGTGTATATGGAAGGAAAGGATAATGAAAAATTCTACGTAGAGTTTGAGTACACAGTTCATGAGTGGATTGGACAACAATCACTCTATACACAAAAGCCCTCAAAAGAAGACATCAGTGAATTACCACCCCATATTGTCTTTTCTCCTTTTCTAAAAGAACTCCTCCATACGATATTCCACAACGAAGATTGGACCAAGCTTGATGATTTAGCACGTGCGAGAAGAATATACGACTTTGTCACACTAAATGTGAACTATTCATACGTTTTGCCTTATGCCCTGTATGATAATATCCCAGAATACGTAGCAACAACCTTCAAAGGTGATTGCGGGTTCCAAGCGCTCTTATTTATTACTCTGTGTCGCATGGCTGGTATACCTGCTAAATGGCAATCTGGCTGGAGTATAACTCCGCTTGGGGCTTCTCCGCACGATTGGGCACTTGTCTATCTTGAAAGATACGGATGGGTGCCAGTTGACCTTTCGTTTGGTGGAGGGAGAAGAGAACAAGAACCGATGCGTATATTCTACTTTACGAATCTTGATGGATTTAGAATGTTTGCGAATACAGAATTTCAGGGGGATTTCTATCCTGAAAAGAAAGCATGGAGGTTGGATCCTTACGACAATCAGACTGGGGAAATGGAGATAATTAGCAAGGAAGAAGATGGATATGTAATTGATTTAAAGAGCGAAATCGAGGTTCTTGAATTTGAAGAGTTAAAAAATTGAAAAAGAAAATAGGGGGTGTTTAAGGTGGGAAAAATCAAATCGGTAAAGTTCAAATTGAACCGCTTTGAATATGTGAAGCCATTTCATATCACAAACAATGTTTCATACGACACGGAAAACATAGAAGTTATTGTTGAGCTTGATAATGGAGTTGTCGGATACGGAGAGGCTTCACCATCGTTTAGGGTGAATGGTGAGAAGGTTCCTGCTTTATTAGGGCTGGAACAAATTGTAAATGAAATGATTGTTGGGATGGATGTTAGAAATTACCGCCAGATTTTCGATGTGACCGACAAACTTTTTGGTGCACCAAGCATTAAAGCTGCAGTTCAATATGCCGTTCTTGACGCATTCAGTGAAGAAATTGGCGTCCCAGTTTACCAAATACTTGGTGGTGCGAAGACGAGAATAGAGACAGATTATACGATAAGCATAGGGAGTATCGAAGAGAGAGTTGAAGATGCAAGAAAGATTGTAGAACGTGGGCACAGCGTGATAAAGATAAAGGTAGGGGAAAACCTTGAAGAAGATATCCAAGCGATGATGGCAATTTATGAGGTTTCAAAGGGATGCAAATATATCGTAGATGCTAACACAGGTTATACACCAAAACAGGCAGTGAAATTTGTAACCGAGTTATACAGGGCTGGGATAGATATACATGTTTTCGAACAACCAGTTGCGATGCACGATATAGAAGGACTTAAATACGTAAGATGGAACTCTCCATTCCCCGTTGCAGCAGACGAGAGTGCTAAGACAAAATATGATGTGATGAGATTGATTAAAGAAGAAGCGGTGGATTACATAAACATTAAACTTATGAAATCTGGCATCAGTGATGCACTTGCAATTGTCGAGATGGTGAAAGCTGCGAATTTGAGATTAATGATTGGTTGCATGGCAGAATCGAGTCTTGGAGTAAACCAAAGTGTCCACTTCGCTCTTGGAACTGGAGCGTTTGATTTCCACGATTTGGATAGTCCACTAATGTTGAAGGAACCAGAGTTTAGAGGGAAGTATAAGGTAGAGTTGCCGTATTACTATTTTTGATTGCAAAAAAAGAAGCAAAAGAAAAAGGCTCCCTTAAACAGCAAGGTTGCTTTCCATCCCTTAAGCGTTAAAATATACTAAATTTTTGAAAGAGCGGTGCAAATATCAATGAAACCACTGCCATTATCTTTATCAGTATGTCAAGGCTTGGACCAACGGTGTCTTTTAATGGGTCTCCAACTGTATCACCCACAACCAACGCTGAATGTTCCACAGAGCCTTTACTTAAACCTGGAATCTTACCTTGTTCAAGATGTTTTTTTGCGTTGTCCCATGCACCACCTGCGTTAGCTGTAAAGAGTGCGAGCATAATTCCGCTCAATGTGGTTCCAACAAGCAGTCCACCAACAAAATTAACACCAAAAGTGAAACCAGAAACTAGTGGTGTCAGTATTGCTATCATCGCTGGTAAAACCATCTGTTTGAGTGCTCCATCAGCACTTATTTTGATACACCTTTCGTAATCTGGAGTTTGACTACCATCGAGAATCCCAGGCATTTCCTTAACTTGTCTTCTTATCTCATCAACCATCTTTGAAGCAGACTTTACAACAGCTTCAATTAATATTCCACTGAATAGATAAGGCAGTGCTGCACCGAGTATAGCCCCTCCCAGAGTTCTTGCATTTATTATGTTTAAATTCAAAAGTTCTTGTATACTTCTTACATATTCTCCAGGCGAGGTCTGAGAATATATGTATGAAGCAAAGAGTGAAAGTGCTGCCAAGGAGGCAGAACCGATAGCGAATCCTTTACCAATTGCAGCAGTTGTGTTTCCAACCATATCAAGTCTGTCTGTTATATGCCTTACTTCAGGTTCGAGCTCTGCCATCTCACTTATTCCACCTGCGTTGTCTGCGATTGGTCCGTACGAGTCTATTGTAACCGATGTAGCTACGAAAGAGAGCATACCTACAGCACCCATGGCAACTCCGTATAAACCTGCGAAATGGTCAGCAAGAACAATAGAAACGAAAAGAACAAAAGACGGTAAGAACGTACTCTTCATACCAAGTGCCAATCCACCGCTTATTACCATACCTGTTCCTTGGAGAGATTTGTAACTTAACTTTCTTGTGGGAGTAAAGTTATCTGAAGTGTAGTATTCTGCTAATAATCCAATTATAATCCCGGCGATGATTCCTGTGATTGCTGAAAAGTAAGCAGAATAAGGACCGTAGCGAAAACCAAAATTAACAAGCGCATCATTTGATTCGCCTTTCAACATGTACCCTGTGAATATAAAGTTCCCAATACTAGTCAGAAGAGCTGAAATAATAAGTGCTATGTTTAATTCCTGGTGAGGTTTGTCAGACAAATTACGTATAACTACAAAGAGAATACCAATAGAACAAGCTAACAAACCGATTGTGGTAAATCCAATTGGATAGAATATTAATTTGAGTGCAGTTTCATAATATTTACCAGAAAGTACGTAGTTGTACGAAGCAAGAACAATTGAAGAAAGAATTGCACCAACAAAACTCTCAAGCAAATCTGCACCAAGTCCTGCTACATCTCCAACATTATCTCCGACATTATCAGCAATTGTTGCAGGATTTCTTGGGTCGTCTTCCGGCAATTTCAGTTCTGTCTTACCGACCAAGTCAGCTGCCATATCGGCAGCTTTCGTGTAGACTCCTCCACCAACTCTATCGAACATTGCAACAATAGAGCACCCCAGTGAATAACCTGAAATCGTCATGGCAAATGGTATAAAGTTTACTCCAATGTGGTTTGTAACTATTATTAACTGTTCCTTTGATAGCTGACTTTTGAAAAGGTTTGCTACTACGTTCAAACCAAGCAAGGCAAGAGCACCAACTGAAAGTCCCATTACCGAACCACCTTGAAATGCTACTTTTAATGCAGGACCTATCCTCTTCTTTGACCTTGCTGCTTCAGAAACACGGACATTCGCACGTGTCGCTGCTTTCATTCCGAGGTACCCTGCAAGTGAACTCATGAACGCACCAATGACAAAAGCTACTCCAACATACCATGCGGTTAGAAAACTAAGAACGAAGGCTATTATTGCAACGTAGATAGCAACTGTTCGATACTCGTGATTAATAAATGCATCAGCTCCCTGGCGGATTCTCAGTGAGATTTCTTTCATGCGTTCATTTCCTTCTGGTTCTTTTAAAAACGAAACAAAGTTGAAAACCATGAGTCCGAAAGCAAGAATCGGTCCAAAAAAGAACAATAATTCCATATGCACACCTCCCCTTATCAACCTATTTATCTTAGATTTTACCACATTAAATCCCAAAAACAAAAAAGCGGGACATATTTATAATGTCCCGCTTTACTTTGGTCGGGGTGACTGGACTTGAACCAGCGACCTCTTGCGCCCCATGCAAGCGCGCTAGCCACCTGCGCTACACCCCGGACACACTGTTCAACTATCAGTTTGCAAGGTTATTCTACCATACCGTGTTCAAAAAATCAAGATTGAGTTCCTTTAACAAAACGGGTCTTAATTGTGGTATAATACACAAAAATATGATTGTAAGGAGGTGGGTATCATGGCGATATTCGAAGAGATTAAACGATCTATCTTTGAATTAAGAAAGGCGTTTGAAGTTTTTAGGATGACTAACACCGTCCAGAAAAACAAAGCAATAAATTCCCTTGCCAAAGAACTCGATAAAAACAGAACCTACATTTTGAGAGAAAACGAGAAAGACGTTGAAAGGGCAAAGCAAATTGGGATCCGACATGCATTGATAGATAGACTGGTTCTCAATGATAAAAGAATTGATGAGATGATAGAAGCTTGTAAAGTAGTTTTGGGTTTGAAAGATCCTGTTGGAGAAGTTGTTGATTCATTTGTGAGGGAGGATGGGCTGAAGATATATAAAGTAAGAGAACCTATAGGTGTTATCGCAGTAATTTATGAGTCCAGACCAAATGTAACAATCGAAACAACACTATTAGCACTTAAATCGGGAAATGTTGTACTGTTAAAAGGAGGCTCGGATGCTTTAAATTCAAATATTGCTTTAGTAAACGTTATTAAAAAAGCGCTTTTGGAAGCAGGACTTCCACCAAATGCTGTTGAACTTGTTCAAACAACAGACAGGGAAGTAGTCGACTACATAATATCACAACGAGGTTTAATTGACCTTGTTGTTCCACGTGGTGGTAAACAACTCATAGATTACGTTACTTCTAATGCAAAAGTCCCGGTCCTTGAAACAGGTGCGGGTGTTTGTCATATCTTTGTTGATGAGAGTGCAGACATAGGAAAATCCATATCAGTTATAGATAATGCAAAAACACAAAGACCAGGAACATGTAATGCTGTAGAGACGTTGCTGGTCCATGAGAAAATTGCTCCAAGGCTGTTACCTGAGCTGAAGAAGGTATTCGATGAAAAGGGGGTTGAGATTAGAGGATGTGAAAAGACAAGAGAGATTATTGACTGTAAACTTGCTACAGAGGAAGATTGGAGCACGGAATATCTTGACCTTATAATATCCATAAAAATAGTATCTTCTTTAGATGAAGCAATAGAACACATCAACAAGTACTCGACTAAACATTCAGAAGCAATACTAACAGAAAATTACACAAATGCTATGAAATTTCTCAACTCAATCGATTCATCTACGGTCTATGTGAATGCTTCCACAAGATTTACCGATGGTGGTCAGTTTGGGATGGGAGCGGAGATTGGTATTAGTACCCAAAAACTTCATGCACGTGGACCGGTGGGACTCAAGGAATTAACAACTACGAAATTCATTGTTTTTGGTGATTACCATGTGAGAAAGTAAAGCATCTGGGAGGAATGAATGATGCCGAAGATAGTTTTGAAAGTTGGGAGTAACCTTCTAGTTAAAAGTAAGGATATCGATAAAGGGTTCATAATAAGACTGGTTTCTTTAACTAACGAACTCATTGAAGCTGGGAATCAGGTTGCAATAGTTTCATCTGGAGCAGCTGCATCAGGGATGGCTTTGATTTCACCACAAAATTTAGCGAGAAACATGATATCCAAACAAGCGTTGTGTGCTATAGGTCAACCTGTGTTAATGCAAATCTATCAACAAGCGTTTGAATTTTATGGTAGACATGTTGCTCAGATCCTTTTGACGAAAGATGATTTTATCAATCGTCAGAGATTTTTAAATTTGAGAAACACTTTGATAGGATTAAGTGAATTGGGGATTATACCTATTGTTAATGAGAATGACTCGGTAGCGGTTGATGAAATAAAGTTTGGTGATAATGATGTTCTTTCAGCGATGTTTTCGGTATGTTGGGGAGCAGATATTCTGTTCTTGATGACTTCGGTTGATGGAGTTATTGGAGAAGATGGCAGGGTAATTTCAGAATATCCTGTTGATACAGAGAACCCAAAATTGGCAGAGCTCGGGAAGACATCTTTTGGTTCTGGAGGAATTTCATCGAAGATTATGGCAGGCAAAATCGCTGTTGAAAGTGGCGTCAAAGCCTACGTTGTCAATGGTAGGTCTTTCGAATGTGTAAAGAAAATTATCTCCGGTGAACGATGTGGTACCGAGTTTGTGCTTTCAAAGCAAAGAAAACTTAGTAAAAAAGAATCGTGGGTTAAGTATATAAGCAAACCAAAGGGAATTATACGTATCAATGATGGTGCCTATCTTGCTCTGCTTGAAAGAAAGAGTTTGCTTCCAGTTGGTATAACCGGCGTTGAAGGTAAATTTGAAAAAGGCGACGTGGTATTAATAACTTTTGGCGACAAAATAGTTGGTCGTGGGATAACGAATTACTCAAGTGATGACTTAAATAAAATAAAAGGGATGAAAAGTTCCGAAATTCCTGAGGAAATCTACACTTACGACGAAGTAATTCACGCGGACAACTTGATTTTGGAAGAGAACTGAAAACTTTTATTTTAAGAGGTGTTAATAATGAAGTTAGGTATAGTAGGTGTTGGGAATATTGGAAGCATGATTTTGGAGGTTCTCAATGAAAAAGCTGAGCACGAGTTTTACATTTATAACAGGTCTATTGAGAAAGTTAGAAAGTATGAAGTTTTTGAAAACATAAAGATTTGTTCAGGGGTTAGCGAAGTATATCTAAATTCGGACTATACATTTTTGTGTGTTAAACCCCAGCAATCCAAAGAAGTTTATGATGCATTAGCAAAAATTCAAGATGAACACGGCATTCTTGTTAGCACGGCCGCTGGCAAGAGAATTGATGAAATTATGAGCTCAACTAACAAGAAGATGGTTATCAGGATAATGCCAACGATAACTTCAAGAATTTCAATAGGTATAACTGCTGTGTGTTACAGCAGAGATATTCCTTGGGAAAAGCGCCATGAATTTGAGAAGCTTATCTATCCATTGGGAGAATCCATAGAGTTAGAGGAAGAAAAATTTGATGCGTTTACCGTGTTGAACAGCAGTGGTCCGGCTTTTGTTGCTTTCATCTTGGAAAGTTTTATAGAGGGGGCTATAAACATAGGTGTTAATCCAGATTATGCACGCGACATAGTTTTGCGAACGTTCGAAGGTTCCATAAAACTGCTTGAACATATGAGTATCGAACCCTCAAGATTGAAATATCTTGTCTCTTCGCCCGGTGGTGTCACAATACGTGGCTTGTATGAACTGGAAAGGAACGGCGTTAAAGGTGCAATAATGTCGGCAATATACGAAGCGTATAAACGTAGTCAGGAATTATAGCCTTTATTTGTAATACCCGTTTAAGAATAGGCTTTCTTTAATATCTTTTTGAAATTTTGAAAATGATTGAAGCATTTTTTAAGAGTATGCTATAATGGTTGAAAAGAAGTAAGGAATGAGGTCACACTTTGAAAGGGGGGATTGCTGTGAAACATATGAAGTATCTACTGGTAAGTTTGTTAATTCTTGCGGTTGTTAGTTTTGCATTTGACCCCACTATCTATGTTTCAGCAGGTGTTGGTGAACCGGATACCCTTGATATTCATCAAGCTTATGACACTGTTAGTGGAGAAGTGATTTACAACGTCTACGAAAGCCTTATTGCTTATAAAGGCAGTAGTTTGACAGAATTTGAACCAAGGTTGGCAACACAAGTTCCAAGTGTTAAGAACGGACTTATCAGAGACGGCGGAAAGACATATGTGTTTCCTATAAGGAAAGGAGTTAAGTTCCATAACGGTGCAACGTTGACACCAGAAGATGTTGAGTATTCTTTTGAAAGGGGATTGCTTTACGACCCTACTGGTGGTCCAATGTGGATGCTTTGGAACGCCATTTTCGGTGTTAACTCACTCAACGAGATGATACAAAAGTATGTTGGAAAACCTGTTTCTGAGGTATTTAAAGATGGTGAGCCACTACCTGAATACAAGGACAAGTTGGTTCAAATGTACAAAGAAGTTATAGACCCAGCTATTGAAGTTGAAGGAGACAACATTATATTTAAACTTGCAAGGCCATATGGTCCGTTCCTGACGATAATTGCGCACACAGTTGGATGGTCCGCTGTGCTTGACAAAGAAACATCTATTAAGATGGGACTATGGGATGGAAAACCGGATACTTGGTGGAAGTATAGAAACATAGCTAAGGAAAAATCACCACTGTATGCAACAGCAATAGGGACGGGACCATACAGACTTGTAGAATGGGACAGAACAAACAGGAAAGTCGTTCTTGAAGCCTTCAAAGACTACTGGCGCGGTGAACCAAGACTTAAGAAGGTTATTCTGCTCACTGTTAGTGAGTGGGGTACAAGAAAACTTATGCTCGAAAAAGGTGATGCTGATGATATCGCCGTTGTTCTTGAATATCTTGACCAGATAAGAGGGAACAAGGACATACAAATTATAGACAACATTCCATCTATGTCAGTCACCGTTGTGGGATTCTCCTGGTCAGTTTCACCAAATAGCAAATACATAGGTAGCGGAAAATGGGATGGAAACGGAATGCCTCCAGATTTCTTTAGCGACGTCAACGCGAGAAAAGCGATATCCTATATCATCAATTACGACGCAGTGATAAGGGATGTTCTAAAAGGGTACGGAACAAGAATTCCTGCAGCATTGCCCAATGGACTTTTAGGGTTTGACCCAACATTGCCACTCTATAAGTTCAATCTGACCGAAGCAAGAAAGGCGCTTGAAAAAGCATGGAACGGAAAAGCCTTAAAGATAGGTCTCAAGTTCACACTAGCTTACAACACTGGAAACTTAATGAGGCAAAGGATAGCGGAAATGATAAAGACATATCTTGAAATGATAGCTCCTGGAAAAATCAAAGTTGATATAGCAGCACTCAACTGGCCAAGTTACCTTGATGCTATGAGAAAAGCAGAACTTCCAATGCCAATCTTCAACTGGCTTGCAGACTTCCCAGACCCAGATAATTTCATTTTCACGTTCTACCATTCTGCCGGGACTTACGCACCAAGGCAGGGAGATAATTTCAAAAAATTTGTCAGCACACCGAGAAAAGAACTTGGTGGTAAGAGCTTGGATGAGCTTATAGAAATGGCGAGAAATTCATCAGATCCAGAAGAACGAGCGAGGTTGTATGTGCAGATACAAAAATTCGCAATAGATAATTACATCAGTATTCCTATTTATCAACCAGTTGGTGTAAGGGCTCAAAGAGCTTGGGTTAAAGGTTGGTATCCAAACCCAATGAGACCCGGTAACGACTACTTCGAACTTTACAAACAGCAATAAGTACGAAACTATTTTCTTCATGCAACGCAATTCAACATGGCTCCGGCGAACCGGAGCCATGTTGCTTAATCTTTAGGATTTTTGTATCTGCAAGATTCTATAGGACATGTTTCACACAGCGGTTTTGTTCTGCAAAACGTCTTGGCATGTTCAACTATAAGGCCATGGAATTCTTGATAAAGTGCCACATCTTTGGGATACGTTGTTTCGAAAAGTAATCTATACTCGTCATATTCTTTTAATTTGATACGTAAGAGCCTTTCAAGTAACCTTTTTGTGTAAGCATCTACAACAAAGATGGGCAACTCTAATGCGTAAAGTATTATAGAATCAGCAGTTTCCTTTCCAATTCCTTTTACGGACAGAAGTTCATTTCTTATCTCTCCGATGCTTTTTGTTTTGATTCTCTCTAAATCAAAGTCATAGCTTTTCAGCCACTTTAAAAGATTTTTCAGTCTTTGGGCTTTTACATTGAAAAAGCCTGCAGGTTTTATCAAAACAGATATCTCCTCGGTGCTCATTTTTGCCAGACAATGTAGAATATCGTTTTTGCAGTGTTTTTTAATGTTCTCAAGTGCCTTTTCGACATTCTTCCAGTTGGTATTCTGCGTAAGTAACGCTGAAACTATAATTTCTTTAGCTGTTCCGGGCCACCATTTGCCTTGGGGACCGTGTATGTCTCTTAGCACTTCATACAAATTCTCCAATTTCATACAGGAAACTCTCCTTGCTATATCTGGATGATTCTACAAGCTGGGTTCCAAATAAAGATTATAACACATTCGCCTGAGAAAAACAAAAAGCGGAGGGTGACCTCCGCTTTTCACTTGCGCTATTGCTTTAATAATTTTCTTTTATTACCCTCCAAGATATGCCTTTCTCACTCTCTCATCTTCCAGTAGTTCTTTACCTGTGCCTTGCAAGACAATTCGACCTGTTTCAAGTACGTAGCCATAATCACATAGTTTTAATGCTTCATAAGCATTTTGTTCAACAAGTAATATAGTAACTCCCTCGCTGTGTATCTTTTTGATCATTTGGAAAACTTCCTTAACTAGCACTGGTGCTAGACCTAGGGACGGTTCATCCAACAGAAGTAATTTTGGACGCGACATTAATGCTCTACCTATTGCAAGCATTTGTTGTTCGCCACCAGATAGTGTTCCTGCGCGTTGGTTGATTCTTTCTTTCAATCTTGGGAAGAGTTCAAATACGTACTCTATGTCTTTTTTTATACCATCCTTATCTTTTCTTAGGTAGGCACCTGCAAGCAAGTTTTCGTAGACGGTGAGATTGGAAAATACGCGCCTACCTTCTGGAACCATAGTTACCCCAAGTTTAACTATCTCACTAGTATCAAGTTTGGTAAGTTCTATTCCTTTGTACTTAATACTACCTCTGGTGGCTTCCTTTAGACCACATATCGTGCGCAGTGTGGTTGACTTACCTGCGCCGTTAGCCCCGATGAGTGATATGATTTGACCTTCCTCAACTTTCATCGAGATTCCTTTTAGCGCATGAATTCCACCGTAATGGACATGGAGGTCTAATATCTCAAGCATCTTCATCACCTGCACCTAAGTAAGCCTTTATAACAACTGGATTTTTCTGTATCTCTTCAGGTGTTCCTTCGGCAATGGTTACACCGTGGTCGAGCACAATGATTCTCTCACAAATGTTCATTATAACTTTCATGTCGTGCTCAATAACTATAATTGTGAGTTTGAACTTTTCTCGAATGTCAAGTATCAATTTGTTCAATTCAAGTGTTTCATCAGGGTTCATACCTGCGGCTGGTTCGTCAAGCAAGAGTAGTTTCGGTCTAGTTGCCAGTGCACGTGCGATTTCAAGCTTTCTTTGTAAACCATATGGTAATGAAGTTGCCTTATAGTCAGCCAAATGGTCAATTCCAACTTCTTTCATTAGTTCCAAGGTCATGCTATGGATGTATTCTTCCTCTCTTTGGTAATTTGGTAGAAATGCGACTGCGGAGAATAAATCAGACTTCAAGTGTGCATGAAATGCAGTCATTATATTTTCTTTGACAGTCATACTTCCAAATAATCTTATGTTCTGAAATGTTCGTGCAATACCTAGTCTTATAATTTTGTCGGTCTTTAACCTTGTG
This sequence comes from Fervidobacterium sp., assembly GCF_059913585.1. NCBI lineage: Bacteria > Thermotogati > Thermotogota > Thermotogae > Thermotogales > Fervidobacteriaceae > Fervidobacterium > Fervidobacterium sp. Next base: position 127,943 of record NZ_DBOLZL010000014.1, on the reverse strand, counting down.
ATGTCTCGTCCCATAAATTCAATTCTACCTTCAGTGACTGGAAAGACGTGTGTGATTAGGTTGAATATTGTAGTTTTCCCTGCTCCATTGGGACCTATGAGACCTAATAACTCTCCTTCTTTGAGGTCTAAATTAAAGTCAGAAACTGCTAAAAGACCGCCAAAACGTTTTGTTACGTGTTCCATTTTTAAAATTGTTCTCTTTTCATTCGTTGGTTGTTGGATAGTTTGGGTTACTGTCATTGTTGGTTCACCTTCCTTTTAGTAAACAAACGAACAAATCCTTCCCACGTGAATTCTCTCTCTCCAAATAGTCCTTTTCTAAAGAAGAGGATTGTAATCATAAGCAGTATTGAGAATATGAGCATACGCATACCAAGTATTCCAGGGATTGTAATACCAAAGATTTTCATAGGCATTTCCACGAATCTTAATGCTTCCATAAGGAAAGCGAAACCGATTGCAACGACAACGCTACCTGTTATATTACCAAGCCCGCCCAAGAGTATTATTGTTATTATTTGATATGTGAAGAGTATGCTGAACGAGTTTGGATCTATAGTCATAAGCAGACTTCCGAGTAATCCACCTGCGACTCCTGCAAAGAATGCACCAACTACAAATGCAAGAACTTTGTGCTTGAAAAGGTTTATTCCAAGATTTTCTGCAGCAACTTCGTCATCCCTAATAGCCTTTAAAGCTCTTCCATAAGAGCTGTCGACTATTCTTCTGACTACTATAACGGTGATAATTGCCCAACTAACAGTCCACCAAAGGTTAGTGTATGTTGGAAGCCCTTTAAGACCAAGAGGTCCGTTTGTGATATTTTGAAGGTTGTTGAAAAGCGAACGAATAATCTCAGAAAAACCATACGTTACTATAGCAAGGTAGTCTCCGCGAACTCTCAAAGAAGGAGCACCTACTATAAAACCTGCAAGTGCAGCCATTAATCCACCAACAATTAAAGCCCAGAAAAATGGTATCTGGATCCTGTCCAAAGGAGATATTAGAGGTTCCATGAAAAAGTTTGACATTTTGTTTTCTGGCGACATGTAAAGTAACGCCGATGTATATGCACCTATTGCCATGAAGCCTGCATGACCAAGAGAAAATTGCCCTGTGAATCCATTTATTAAATTCAAACTAACCGCAAGAATGACGTATATGAACCCTGTATTCAGTATCCTTTTAATGAACGGGTCCATATGTTTTTCGGCAAAGAAGACAAACACGTATATCAAGATTATAAACAAGATACTAAGCACAATTCTCGTTGAACGTTTCATAATTTCTCACCAACCTCTTGACCAAAGAGCCCATTTGGTTTGAAAATTAAGACAAGCACCAAAAGCAAGAATATGAACGCTTCACGGTACCCAGAATATTCGGGAAAGAAAGCAGGTATTAAAACCGTTAGTAAGCCTAAGACGAACCCACCGATAAGTGCTCCCTTAAGGCTACCAATGCCACCAACTACAGCGGCTATAAATGCTCTACTGCCTGGATATTGCCCCATAAACGGGAAAATCTGGGGGTACCTGAGCGCCCAGAACACGGCGCTGACTGCAGCAAGAGCGGAACCAAGAGCGAAGGTAAAAGATATAGTTCTGTTTACATTTATTCCCATTAGCCTGGCTGTATCGAAATCTCTTGAGAGAATTCGCATAGCAAGTCCTATTTTCGTTTTTTGTAATATGAACGTCAGTATGAGTACAACTATAATGGAAAAGATGATAGTGTAAATCGAAACTGCTTGAACCCTTATTTCGCCAAATATTAGTGTTTTCTTCATCGGTTCGGGAACTGGAAATGACCTTTGAATACCACCGAAAACCACAACGGCGAAGTTTTGCAGCAAGAAAGACATACCTATCGATGAAACAAGTGAATTTATCCTTGGATACTTTCTTAAAGGTTTGTAGGCAACTTTTTCGATACCAACACCCAATAATGAAGTGAGAACGATACCTAATATAACAGCACTTAGCCATGGTGCACCGAATATGAGCGACGTGTAAAACATGAAATAAGCAGCCATCATGAATACATCACCATGTGCGAAATTAACCAGCTTAACAACACCATAAACAAGGGCGTATCCAACAGCTACCAAACCGAAGACGAAACCAAGAGAAATGGCGTTAACAAGATGTTGTAAAAACAAGCTTATATCCATTATGAAAACACCCCCAAGATTTGTGAAATCTACTTGCAAAACTTTGAACCTCATGCATTGGTTCTTTAAAACGTGGGAATGGCCTTTAACCATTCCCACGCAACAAGCTGATGATTGTATCATTCACCTTTGATAACTGTCACGAATTCAAATTTTCCGTTCTTGATGGTTTTAATAACAGCATCTTTTATTGCGTCACGGTTTTGGTCAAATCTTATCCTTCCAGAAACACCTATAAAGTCTGTTGTAAGCAACGCTCTTCTGATTTTTTCTGGATCGTCTGAACCGGCCCTCTTAATAGCGTCTACCAACACCATGTATGCATCATAGGCAAGAGCAGGTAAGTACCCTGGGTCTTCGTTGTATTTCTTTCTGTATTTTTCCACAAACGGTTTTGTTTTGTCTGAAAGTTCGGCTTTAACATCGAACATTGTGCTATAGTAGGCTCCTTCAACGGCGCTTCCGCCAATTTCAATCAACTGTGGCAAATCCCAAGTGTCTCCGCCAAGTAGAGGTTGTTTGAGTCCGAGTTCTCGAGCTTGCTTAGCGATAAGTGCGGCATCACCAACTATGCCAGCAGGTATGAATATGACATCTGGGTTCGCTTTTTTAATCGCTGTTAATTGTGCTGTGAAGTCTTGGTCTCCTCCTTGGTAGGCGATATAAACTTTGACAGATTTTGGGTCACCTGTGAGTTTTACGAAAGCGTCTCGGAAGTAGTATGCAAGTCCAACTGAATAGTCATTTGAAACATCGTAGATTACTGCTGCCGTCTTTGCTTTCAAATGTTGAACTGCAAACTTTGCCATCACTGTTCCTTGGAAAGGATCAATGAAACATACCCTGAATACAAAAGGTTTATCCTTTGTCACAAGTGGGTTTGTATTTGACGGTGCTATGTATACTACTTATTCTTGTTGGCAATTTCCGCACCAGGAATTCCAAGCGCACTCGAGTAAGTTCCTAAAATAGCACACACTTTGAATTGCTCTATTAGTCTTGTTACGACATTTGCCGCTTCTATTTTGTCACTTTTGTTATCGAGAACTACCAATTTGATAGGTCTGCCGAGCACACTGGGAACTTCTTCGTAGGCCATTTCTATACCTCGCATTCCAAGTTGTCCACCCATTGCATAGTTTCCTGTGAGTGGTTGTGTGACACCGATAACTATTTCGTTAGCCGCAAAAATAGCAGAGAAGATCAATAAGAGTCCAAGAATAGTAAATAAACGCTTTAACATATGCATCACCCCTTCTCTCTAATAACGCCAACAATTATGGTTTAACGATACTTACGAGTTTGAATTTCCCATTTTCAATTTTCTTTACTATTGCATCTTTAATTGCGTCACCATTTTCGTCAAACGTGATTGAACCAGTCGCACCTTGGAATTTCTTTGTTTGTGCAAGAGCATTCTTTATATCTTCAGGTTTCGCCGATTTCGCTCTATTTATTGCGTCAATGATCACAAGGTAAGCATCAAAACCAAGAGCAGCAAATGCACTTGGTTCTTCGTTGTATTTCTTCCTGTAAGCTTCTACGAACTTTTTTGTCATCTCAGTTGTCATGGCCTTTTCATCAAAATGTGTGCTGAAATACGCACCTTCAACAGCATTACCACCAACTTCCACAATTTCTGGTACTTCCCATGTATCTCCGCCAAGGAATATCGACTTTATTCCCATTTCTCGTGCTTGTTTCATAATAAGAGCTGCGTCTCCGTATGAACCTGCCGGGATGAACAGAACATCTGAGTTTTTGGATTTTGCAAGAGTGAGTTGAGCTGTGAAATCTTGGTCACCGCCTTGGTAAGATGCTACTCCAACTACAGATTTAGAGTTCTTTGTGAATTCTATGAACGCATTTCTGAAGTAATGTGCCAAACCTACTGAGTAGTCGGATGAGATATCCTGTATGATGAAAGCAGTTTTGGCACCAAGCGTTTCAACTGCGAACTTTGCCATGACTCTTCCCTGGAACGGGTCGATGAAACATACCCTAAAGACATACTCTTTGTCCTTTGTCACTAGTGGGTTCGTTGGTGAACAGCCTACCATTGGAACTTTCATCTTATTAGCAACTTCACTTCCTGGAATTGCCAGCGAGCTACCGTAACTACCGATGATGGCGCTCACGTTATAAACTTGAATCAGTCTTGTGACTGCGTTAGCAGCCTCAACTTTGTCGGTCTTGTTGTCAAGAACTATCAGTTCAACTTTTTGGTTTAGAACAGTTGGGTACATTTCGTTAGCGAGTCTGATGCCTTTCAAAGTGAGTTGACCGCCTGCAGCAAAAGCACCGGTAAGTGGTTCAAAGACACCTATCCTAATCGCCGAAAGTGCAACGACCGCAAAAAGAATCAGCAAAACAAACAAAATCTTCTTCACAACTACCCCTCCCTTCGAAGAGTTGATAAACTAACAGGCAGTTCTCAAGAGCCAGATACATGCTTTACTAAGCTGCATGTAACAATTTTCTATTTTTTGTCACATTATACAAAAAAGAGTCAAAATTTTGAAAGCTTAAAACAGTCCTTAAAAGCATATTTAAAGCCAACCGTTACTGAATATATGCATAATCTCTGTAGGATCTCATGTTTTCAACCTGATGGATAAAAAAACCGGGGACCTTTCGGCCCCGGTTAATTGTTCAATGATGTTGGATTGTCTTCAGAAAGGATAAAATCCAAGTTCAAGGTTGTTTTTCTCAATTATTGCTTTGATTTGGTCCTCGATTATCTTTTTGTGTCCTTCTTCCCAGTCTCTCAAAGTTGTCAAAATCTTTTTTACTTTTTCGTTGGGTTCTTTCTCAGCTGCCTTACCGTAAAATTCCATGAAGTCTTTTTCAATCAAGTAAGCCATTCTTAAAACAGAAAGGTCTGCAATGTCGTCTTCTGGTGATGTTTCTGAAATCTTCTGACCTTCATAGCGTGATTTAAAATAGCTCGTGCTTTGATCAGGCATTTCAGATATTTCTCTACCTTCCTCAAGAGATTTCATCAGGTTTCGGATGAATTCGGTATGTTCTTTTTCCATCTGCGCAAGGTATTCAAAAATTTCAGCGACGGACTTGTTTTTAACTTCCTGTTTTTTTGCAGTATAGAATTTGTATCCTTCGATTTCGAATTGTTCCGCTAATTTAAGCACATCGTACATGTAGCCCACCTCCCAATGTGAGGATAAGATAAGATTAGCGTTCTTATTTCTGTTCTCTTAGATACTGGTCAATACCCCTTGCTGCCCAATATCCATCTGCAACACCATGTATTATGTCTGGTCCGTTAACTATGTCTCCACCAGCGAACAACCATGGAATTTGCGTTTGCCGAAGGTTATTTGTCAGTATCCTTGGACCAACGAACTGGAGTTTGGATTTCCATTCCTCTGGTAGATATGAATAATCTGGTGCTTGACCGATAGCTTCAATTATCATATCACCATCGTAGTATTGGACTTTTGATTCGTCAAATTTTGGGTTAAACCTTCTGTTTTCATCGAATACTTCAACACATTTGACACATTCAATACCTTTGATGTTATCCTTGTCGTCAAAGACTACCCTTCGTGGACCCCAACCCGGGCAGATTTTGACTCCTTCCTCAATAGCTTCCTCGATTTCTTCCATATCAGCAGGCATTTCGTCGTGTGTTCTCTCAAGACAAGTGACAGTTACGTTTACTTCCCCGTATTTCATCTTTTGTAACCTTGCCATGCTCCTTGCAATATCCATTGCAACATTTCCACCACCGATGACTACGACACGTTTTGGTATTTTTGGCTCAGGACCTTCACCACGTAGGTAATCTCTGATAGCCCTCAGCAGTGGTAAAGCTTGGACAACATCTGGATGGTCTGAACCTGGTATTTTTGTTGACCTACCAAGTGTCAAACCTGTTGCCAAGAATATCGCATCGTATTTGTTTTTCAACTCATCAAAAGTGATATCTTTTCCTACAGCAACACCAGTGAGGATTCTTACACCAAGTGATTCAATGAACGCGATGTCTCTGTCAAGTGCTTCATCTGGAAGCCTGTATCTTGGGATACCGTATCTCATCACACCGCCAGGGCGATTAAGTGCTTCGTAGATATCTACTTCGTAGCCCATTGTTGCTAAGAAATAAGCAGCAGACAATCCGGCAGGTCCACTGCCAACGATAGCAACTTTTTTGGGTTGTTTTTTGACATCAAAGGTCACAATCTCATGCCATTTCTCAGCCGGAACGCTATCTGTTATGTATCTTTTCAACCATCTAATAGCAATTGGTTCTCCTCTGTGACTGATTGCACAGACTTCTTCACAGCGATGTGTACAGACTCTACCACAGACACCGGAAAGTGGATTTGCACCAAAGTTATTTTGGTCTTCCACACCCTTAAGGAGCCATTTTAGTGCATCTTGCAAATCATCTTTCCAGATAGCCTTTATGTATTGTGGAATTTGCATGTGTTCAGGACATCTGTCAACACATATACCACACTCCACACACCTTGCCGCTTCTGCTATAGCTTGTTCTTTGCTGTACGCTTTTACAAATTCGACAAAGGAATTTACACGTTCTTCTGCTGATAACATTTCCGGCATTACTCTATCAAGGTCGAGAAGTTCACTATTCTCGTCCCTTGTCCAGCCAATTTTGATTTCCTCTGGATTCTTCTTGAGCAACCCCTTTTCAGTTGGTGCAAAGTAGAAATCTTCGGGGTTAGGAGAAACAAAGATGTATTCTCTGGTCATCTTCAGTGAGCCTGTTGTACAAATGTCAACACACATCGCACAGAAACTGCAGCGTCCGTAATCTATAGTAGGTCTTTGCGGTTTCATACCGTATTCTTGTTTCATATCCGGTACTTCGACCATCGTTATTGCATCTGTCGGACATATTTTCGCACAGGTTCCACAACCAATACATTTTTCCCAATCGTTCACATGGAAACCCCTGTATCTTGGTGCCGCTTCTCTTTGTTCTTTCGGAATACGGATAGTAACCGGTTTTTCAAAAAGGTTCTTCCAAGCAATCAAAGGTGCGAAGAAACTTTTCTTTGGGGTTTCTATTCTATTTTCTTTTATTTCCATCATCGGCACCTCCCATTACCTATCAATTTCTGGGGCACAAACGCCCATTGTATCAAGCCAGATAGGTACATCGTCTATTCTTGTTCCAGGCAGTAGGTGTTCAACACCATACAAGCCTTGCGGATAGGAAGCGCCTCTGACCGCTACTCTGTAGGGTGTCTCTCCACCGTTGGAAACGACAAGATAGCCATATTCTCCACGCGTAGATTCAACACGCGCATACGCCATTCCCTTCGGAACTCTAATTCTCAAACCGTTTCCATCACCGATTTTTGTATTGACAGGACCAGATGGCATCTTTTCAAGCGCTTGCCTGATGATTCTTATACTCTGCCTTATTTCCTTTGGTTTTAAACTTATTCTTGCAAGTGCATCTCCTTCTGTAGCAGTTGGGATTTCGAATTCTACCTTGTCGTAGAATAAGTATGGGTCAACTTTTCTGATGTCATATGGAACCCCGGTTGCTCTCAACCCTATACCCGTTACTCCAAGTTTCAAACAGGTTTCTGTATCTATCTTTGCAATACCTTTGAGCCTTGTGTGGAGTATTCTATTTTTAAGAATGAACGTTTCATATTCAGGCATTCTTTGTTCTAAGTAGTCCAGAAGTTTCAAAATCTTTTCTTCGAGTTTTGGTGGTAAATCTTTTCTTACTCCGCCAGGTATGATGTACATGTGATAAATCCTTGCTCCTGTTAATTCTTCAAAAATATCAAGTACTCTGTCCCTATCAGCGACACTCCAGAACATACTTGTGTACATTCCTAAAGGTCCTCCAATACCACCAAAGGACCACAGATGGTTTGCAATTCGCGCAAGTTCGAGGACTATCATCCTTATCCATTGCGCCCTTTCAGGTACTTCCACTTTAGCTATCTTTTCAATTGCCATTGCATAGCAAGCTTCGTTTATATCGGGCTCAGGCACACATATTCTCGGTATCAATGCAATGTTCTGATACCAAAGTCTTCTTTCCATCAACTTTTCAAAACCACGGTGTAAAAACCCTGGAAGTGGTCTTGCTTTAACAACTATATCTCCCTCGACGTACATGTGAACACTGAAATTACCGTGCATTCCAGGGTGATTTGGACCAAAGAACAGTTTTACTTCACCCATTTATATCACCCCTCGCATCTTCCAAATCAGCTCTTATTATCTTTGCTTCATGTATGGCATCTTTCTCGTATTCTCTGTCAGGGAAGTGTTCTTTAGAATACTTCAATGGGTCGAAATCTTTCCTCAATGGTGGTAAATCGTTCCAGAGTTCGAGAATGAGCGGTAGCTTGCATCTTTCGTTTCCTTCAAACTCTACACCAAAGAATTCATGGACATCGCGTTCATAATACTCAGCCGTTGGCCACATGTCTTTCACAGTATAGAACACAGGTTTGTCTCTATCGATAAACGTCGAGACAAGGAACGTCACTCCGTTGGACCAGTTAAAGAGTATGTAGACAAGTTCAAACTTTTTCTCTTCTATCCAGTCAACGCAAGTGAGAATTGACAAGTGTGAATAACCCGATTCTTTTAGAAAAGCGAGCAGAGGAATAGTCTTATCGTTTTCTGCTATAAGTTTGTATTGCCTTTCTGCAACGTCTTCAACTTTGACATTGAAAAGTTCTTTAACCTTTTCGAGTATTTCAGCGACAGGTTTACTCGTGGAATTCGTCATGGACAATCACCTCGCCGAGGCTTCTAATTTGATTTTGCTTGTACCATTCGTAATTTTCTTTGTAACGTTTCCAACCGTTAGCCTCACCTTTTCTAATCATTTCCATCAGGGTATTAAAAGCATTCAGTATTGCCTCTGGTCTTGGCATACAGCCAGCGATGTAAAGGTCAACAGGGATATAGTAGTCAAGTCTGTTGATTGTAGAGTATGAATCGTAGTAAATTCCACCGTTTATGGTGCATGAACCGAAACCGATAACATATTTCGGGTCAGCCATTTTTTCGTATGTGTATATAACCCTTCTTAGAGTTTTTACACTAAGGTATCCTGTGATTAAGAATATATCGGCCTGTCTTGGAGTTGCCATAGGTCCCATTCCAAGACGTTCCATATCGAATCGTGAGGTCATTGATGGTGGCAGTTCCACCGCACCACAACCGGTACAGTAATGCAACATCCACATAGATCTACTTCTGAGTTGGTCAGCAATCTTTTCCCACACACTTCTTTCGTCTATCTGAGCCATCTATTTCACCTCCGCATTAATCTATTTGTCTTAAAATACCCAACCATTTACAACTAGGAACGCTTGCACGAAAGCAAGGAGTATCGGAACCGTCCAGTAGAAAGCGACCGCTTGCTCTATTCTGAACCTCGGAAGTACTGCGGAAATCATGACCGCAAGAGTCCAAACGACAAAGTATTTGAGTAAGAACTCGAAGTAATTACCACCTCCGAGGAAGAAATTAACAAAGAGAGAAATTTCAATGAATTCCATGAAGGTGTTCATAAGCATCAATAATCCCATGTATTTTGCTGAGAGTTCGACCATAGGACCTGATGCAATTTCCGCTGGTGCGATAGGTGCCTCAAACGGTTCTTTACCGAGCATGCCCTGGAGCGAAATGAGAGCAACAAGCGCACCTATTGGGAATTTTACTATATTCCATTGACCAGATTGTGCCTGTGCCATTATTATGTCAGAAATATTTCCCGTTTTGTAGTAATACATGAGGGATGTTATAACAATCAGGAAAGGAACTTCATATCCTAGCATGAGTGTAAGAGCCCTTGCAACACCTATAGATGCCCAGGGGTTTCCAGTTCCAACCATACCCATTGCCATACCGAGTGCACCAACTGTGAAGAGGTATGCGATAACAAAGAAATTATCAAGACCTGGGAATGCAACAAGATTACCAAGAGGCACGAACGAGAGCGTTGCAATTACTCCTCCAAGCGCCATTAGTACGCCGAAATCAAATATCCAACCGTGCGTCCAACCATGTTTTGTTAATGTTTTGAAGACATCGATAAAATTTTGATACCAAGGTGGCCCGTATCTTTTCTGTATACGTGCGGTTATCTTTCTACCGATACCTTCAAACGTCAATCCAAAAAAGAACGCTGTAAACAGTATTCCTGCTACTCTTCCAACAGTTGCTACTCCTGTCATCGCTTACCACCTCACCCACATAATTAACGCAAGAACAATTGCTGCCCAGAAAATGTAAGCTGAAGCCGTTCGGCGAGCCAAATAATCAACGAATTTTCCGAACGCTTTCAATGCATTCACAATGGATAAGTACCAGTCCTCGAACGATGGATGACCTTCGTATTCTCTTTCAAGGAAAGCATAGAACTTAGTTGCATAGTGGTACAAATCATAGTTGTGGAGGAATTCACCAGATGTGTACTGGTCTTCCAAAGGTATCTTCTTTCCTTTCGGCATGAGTATGTAAATAACTGCTGCGATTATGAAACCAACTGCGAACATAACAAAGACTGTCCATGTGTCCCAATAGCCCATGCTTGTTTTTAACACGGTGCCTTCGAATTCAAATGGTTTCATGCCAAATTCTTTTTGGACATCGGTAATCCAAACAAGTACTTGCTGTGGGAATACACCCCAAAGAACTGTTAACGCAACAAGGATTATCATTGGAATTTGCATAATTATAGGTGCTTCTTTAACTTCTTTGTGTTTGCTCTTTAGTTGACCAAGGAAGACACCAGCAAGTGGTCTGAAAACATAGAGGAATGAACCGATACTTCCTATAAATACGAACATTTCTGTAACAAACATTCCCCTTGATACAAGTGACTGGAAAATCATCCACTTTGAAATAAATCCACTTGTTGGTGGAATTCCAGCCAACGAGATAATACCAACAAGGTATGTGACAAATGTTACAGGCATCCTATGAATAAGTCCACCCATTTCGTCAATCTTTGTCGTTCCTGTTCTGTAAACAACTGCGGCGAATGCAAGGAATATCATTGTTGCGGCAAGCGCGTGATTGATTATATGGAACAAGCCACCTGCGTAGCCAACCTGATGAAGCGTAGCCAAACCTATAAGTATATAGCCTCCGTTTGCAACAGTTGAGTATGCTATTAGCATCTTCATATCATTTTGCTTTATTGCCATCAGTGTTCCAACAAGAATGGAGATATTACCAAGCCATATAAGTATGTAGGAAAAGATATTTACTCCATTGTAGAACTCTGAGAACATATTTGCTATAGGGAATACACTCAAAATTAAAGCGATTAAGTAAGACCCCATCTTCACAAGTTGACCAGAAAGGACTGCACTGAACGTATCTGGCGCGTTGCCATGGACGTTTCTGAGCCACACGTGGAGTGGGAATATACCACTTTTTGCTATACCTGCCGCAAGTAACAGTAAAACGACAGTCCATCTAAATCCAGCCGAGGCATTTTGAATGTGTTGAGCGATTTCGAATATATCAAATGTTCCATACTGTTCATGAAGCATGAAGACACCGTATAGGAACAGATAACTACCTATTGAGCTTATAACTACGTACCATATAGTCGCTTTTTTCGACTCTTCTTTTCCCATAGGGACTATAAAGAGTGATGCAAGAACAGCAATTTCCCAGAATATGTAAAGCACTATTAAATGAGCAGAGAAGAACACACCAATTGTGCCGAGTAACGTTAATATAGAAAGTGCATTGAACGCTGCTGGACGTTTCGCTTTTGAAATCCAAGAAATGTTGAAAAAGCCATAGCAAGCAAAGACTATCAGGGTAACAATTGAAAGGTATTTAGATAAGGCTGTGAATTTCAGAACACCTTCGAAGCCAAAGAGTGGCTCTGTCACCCCTGTTGGCATTCCCCAAAGAGCGTAAAGTCCGAAAATGGATAACGCAAAAAGCACAATAGGTCCCAGATGCTTATTTATCTTTGACAGGAAGTAACCGATAAGTGTTCCTACTGCAAGATAGATTATCAGACTTTGCAAACTTTGCATTATCACATACCCCCTTTCAGTATCGTGTCGAAGTATGTTTTGAAATCAAAGATGTGGGATGCTATCTTGTTTGTGTAAGCAATGATTAAATCTGGCATAAAACCTATTACAACGAGTGCGAGAGCAAATAACAAAACAACGACTTGTGCTCCGAATGGAAGATAAATTTCTTCAGTTTCGCTATCGTTATCGACATACCAAAGGTCAACGTTCCATTTAATTAAGTATCCTGCTTCAATAACTGTTGCAGCGAGTAGTATAGCCGGGAGTATGTAATCCCCTGCCTCAAAGAGAGCAGTGAGTAAGTTAATCTTAGCCCAAAAACCGGCAGTTAGCGGGAATCCAATGAGTGATATTGAGGCAAGCGAGAACGCAATACCTGCAACTGAATTATTTTTGAAACCTTTGTGGTTGAGGTAACCGTAAATTGTGAAAAGAATGAACATAGAGATTGCTTCGTTGAAAAGGTATAGATAAGCAGCGGATGCGATAGTTTCTACTCCAAATGCACCGGAAGAGAGCGCTGCCATAACCGTGCTTGCTCCCGCAATCGATGCATATGCAAGGGTCCTGCCCAATGTTTTTTGTTTCATTGCTGCTAGCTGAGCAAATGCTATTGATATCAATGAGAGTATATAAACCGGCATGGGCTTGACAGGTTCCAAAACATTAAAGAATATCCTGGAAAACAAGTAAAAGATAGCAACTGTTATCGCACTGCCAAGTGCAACGGGTGTAACTGTTGAACCGTTAGAATAAACATCAGGAGCCCAAAGTCCCAATGGTAGTATCTTTAACTCGACAAGGAGGGCTATAACAATCAAAATGCCCGCAACTTGAACGTATTCAGGTGAAGCGATGAAACCCGCATATGCCATATTAAGTGTCCCGGCGTAGACATACATCGAAACAACACCTATAAGGTAAAGTATGCCGGCAAAAGAACCGAAGATAAGGTATTTAAACGCAGCGTAAGAATTCTTGTTCTGAGACGCCAACACATAAGCAACCGCAGCGATGATTTCAAGGAAGACGAATGAGTTGAAGAAGTCGCCTGTTAAGAGTAAGCCATTCAACGCAGCTGTTAAAACAAGCAAAAGCACGCCAAGTTTGTCTTCATAGGTTGCTGAAATGGAGAGTGCAAATAACACTAAGTTAACGAAGATAAGGAACGGATAGTTAACATTATCAAGCACAAGAACAATACCGTATGCCGCAGGCCATTTGCCTATTTCCGTAACCTGGGTTGGATGAACGAAACCAAGCAAAAGCACCAAGTTGAAAAGTGCAACGAATGGGAGAATGTATCTACTCAGTTTGGGAAATGCAACAGTTGCAAATCCAAATGCAAGAGGAACAGCAATGAGCAACGCTATCATTCTATCACTTCCTTTGCTGCACGAATTTCTTCGGCGTCAACTGAGCCATACTCTTCATTTATGTGTACCAACAGCATAGCGGCAATTGCCAACGTTCCAACACTTATAACAATTGCTGTGAGAACGAGAGCTTGTGGAAGTGGGTCGACGAAGTTAGCTAAGGGAGTTACAGAAGAATAAATAGGCGCTTCCGCACCGTGCAAATACCCAAGTGACACGATGAAGATATTTACAGCCGTGTCTATTATTGTTAACGAGACGAGTTGTTTAAACAGATTTTTCTGGGAGACTATTCCGTACAAACCGATACCGATGAGAATGAAGGCAATGTAGTATATCATGCTTTATCCCCCTCCCTCATATCAGATACAAGACTCGACAACTCGGCTCCAACTTTGAAACCGATAAGCGAGTAGACAATAGGCACTACACCTGCACTAAAGAGATTTCCGATAGTTCCTGTTGGGAGGAAGTTTGCAAGGAAAACACCAACCACTGCCATACCAATAAGTCCAGTTAGCACATAGCCAGAACCAGCGATTTGTTCCGTGTGTTTGGCAACATCTGTGACTTTAAATTCGTTTTTGGCAAGAATTAATAACAAGACACCTAAGGCGATAACCGTACCTCCCGGGAATCCGCCACCTGGAGTAAGGTGACCGTGGATGAATACGTAGGCACCAAAGAGTAGTATCAGTGGGAAAATTATACCTGTTGCGACGGATAATACCTTATGTTCTTCGAATTCAATTCTTCGTTTTTTGATATTTGCGAGAATTCCTACTCCAAGTGCTGCTGCAAAGAGGACGGTAACTTCTCCAAGTGTGTCGAATGAACGGTAATTTACAACGATTGATGTAACAACGTTTGCACTACCCTCTTCTAACCCTTTGGATTTCTTATACTCAACAGGTTGATAATTTGTTGTTGTTGATTTGCTGATATAGTCAAAGGATACCCTTCTAAACATGTCGATGTTTCCAAAATCCGGTAGCGTTGGAAAGTAAGTTCCTAAAAAGAAGTAAAGAAACACAGCACTTATAAGAATTGCCCAAATCCTTCTCATTTCTTTTCACCTGCCTTCATTCTGAAGAGGGCGAAAATCATGACAGCACTTGCAAGACCAGAACCCACAGCGGCTTCAGTAATAGCAACATCTGGAGCTTTCAACACAATGAAAAGCAAAACCGAAAGTAAACTCACAGCAGAAAGAGCGAGAACCGAATCAAAAATTCTCTTTGCTTCGACTGCAAATATTGAAAAAACAATCATGAGTCCACCTATCAGGTAAAATATCCAATCGATAAGTTCAAGATTGGTAAAGAATTCTACAAGTTTACTCATGACTCTCACCACCGTTTCCTTGACTTTCTTGAGTTGTAATTACCGAAGCAATTTCGTCAACCGTTGTTTCTTTGCAGACAGGTACTTTGTTTTTGTACGCAGCCCTAATCATAACGGAAGAGGCTACCGGGTTCGTGAGTGCAACAAAAACAATCAGCAACAGAGATTTACCAAGGAAAGATGGGTTAAGTATTCCAATCCCGAGCACCAGTGAGAATGTACCAAGTGTTGTTGCTTTTGTTGACGATTGCAATTTAGTATAGAAATCAGGCATTCTCAAAAGACCGAGCCCTGCGTAAAAATAGAAAAGTGCACCGAGTCCTGTTAATGTGTAGCCTACCATCTGTTGTATTAACTGTATCATTTTGCATCACCGTCCACTGATTTTGCTTCAGCACCATCGTTGAATGTTTTAGCTTGATTTTCCAAATATCTTGCGAAGACTATGGTTTCTATGAACCCAAGCAATCCATAAAGTATTGCGATATCCATGTACATGTTGTTTTTAAACATATATGCCAAAAGTGAAATAAGCCCGATTATCATTACATTCATCATGTCAATTGCCATAAGTCTATCGAAACTTGTTGGTCCAATAAGAAACCGCAAAAGTGAGAAGAAAATTCCAAAACCTGTAAGGCCGAAGACGATAAGGTCTATTAAGAGGCTTCCACTCATTCGTACACCCCCTTCAGTATACGTTCAAACTTTCCATAGAACTCTTTCTTGGACTCTTCATCAGTCCCCTTAACTTCAATCCAATGAACATAAAGTTCGTCATCTTTAATATCAACAGTAATCGTTCCAGGAGTGAGCGTTATCGAATTCGCAAGCGTCAACTTTGCAACATCGCCCTTTAGACCTGTTTTAATCCGAACAAAGCCAGGTTTCACCCTCACTTTTGGTTCAACAACCCTTGAAGCTACGTCGAGGTTTGCCTTCAGCATCTCCCAAACAAAGACCGGAACGTACATGAAAAGAAATTTGAACAACCCAGGGATGAACTTCCTGCTGAACTTGATGTTGTAGTACTTTTTGAATACCAAGGAGACGACAAACGAGACGATGAGACCTACAACGATTTCCTGAGGGTCAATCGTCCATGTGAGAACCAACCAAGTGAAAAATGTCACAATAAAAACTGAAAAACTCACAAACATCCCTCCCACTCAGGATTAAGATATTTTTCACAAGATGTCCAAAAACAAAAAATGAGACTTTTAAATAGTCTTGTGGTCTTTTTTTGTGAAATTAAATTAGACAACAATACTCCAATTTTCAGGTATATTCTAACCATGTATTTGAGAAGTGTCAAATACGAAAATTGGACAAAAAATATCTGAAATTATAGATATCTACCTAATTCTTTGGTTTTGTTGTTAGTGTTTTTCATTTTTAAATTGTGGATGATTACCAAGCGTATTATACCAAATTTCTTTTTTAAAACAAAACTGACACTGTGGAACTTTAAAGAACAAAAAATGCCGCCGTGTGGCGGCTTTTGTATAATAACCTGATTCTTATTTGCTATATTCTTTTACCATTTGAACGAAATATTCGTGTATTCTTGTATCATCTGTCAATTCTGGATGGAAAGATGTAACGAGCACGTTGTTCTGTCTTAGCATGATTGGATGGTTATCAAGGAATGCGAGAGTTTCTACCCATTCACCCCAGGCTTCAACACGTGGTGCACGGATGAAGATAGCTTTGAATGGTCTGTCAAATCCATTGATTTCAATGTATTCTTCAAAGCTGTCAACTTGTCTTCCGTATGCGTTTCTGCGCACCTTTATGTCTATAACCCCCAACGACTCTTGCGGGTAGTTTTCAATTTCTTTTGCAAGAACGATAAGTCCTGCGCAGGTTCCGTAAACTGGAAATCCTTTGAGAATTTTTTCCTTTAGCGCATCAAATAAGCCTATGCGTTTCATTATTCGAATCATTGTTGTTGATTCACCACCGGGAATAATTAGACCATCAACTTTCTCCAGGTCTTCCGGTGTTCTCACAACGTAGGTCTCTATTCCGAGTTTTTCTATCATCCATTTGTGTTCTCTGAAATCACCTTGTATGCCAGAAACACCGATTACCATTTTTCACCAACCTCTCTCTTGTAGTCTTACTTCGAGTGTTTCTATTTCCAAGCCTTCCATTGGTTCTCCGATATCTTCGGAAATCTTCAAGAGCATTTCTGGGTCGTTCCAGTATGTAACCGCCATAACGATAGCTTTTGCCATCTTCATTGGGTCTTTTGATTTGAATATACCGCTTCCTACGAAAACACCATCTGCTCCAAGCATCATCATGAGTGCAGCGTCTGCTGGTGTTGCAATACCACCTGCCGCGAAGTTGACAACGGGAAGTCTACCAAGTTCTTTTACTTGTTGGACAAGTTCGACAGGAGCACCGATTTCTTTTGCGTAAGTGACTATTTCTTCATATGGCATGTTTTGAACTTTCCTTATTTCGGCCATGACAGTTCTCATGTGTTTAACAGCTTCGACAACGTTTCCTGTTCCTGCTTCACCTTTTGTTCTTATCATTGCAGCGCCTTCTGCGATTCTTCTGAGTGCTTCTCCAAGGTTTCTTGCACCACATACGAATGGAACTTTGAATTCGTGTTTGTTAATGTGGTATTTGTCATCAGCTGGTGTAAGGACTTCCGATTCATCAATAAAATCTACACCAAGGGCTTCAAGAATTTTTGCTTCTGCAATGTGTCCGATTCTGACTTTTGCCATAACTGGTATGGAAACAGCTTCCATGATTTCCTTAATTTTTGCAATACTTGCCATCCTTGCAACTCCACCGGCTTTTCTTATATCCGCTGGCACTCTCTCAAGTGCCATAACGGCAACAGCACCTGCTTCTTCTGCAATTTTGGCTTGTTCTGCCGTTGTGACGTCCATTATGACTCCGCCTTTGAACATTTCAGCAAAACCCTTCTTAATTTCCCATGTGCCCTTTTCCATATATATCAATCCTCCTTTCAAATATATTAAACTACCTTTGTCAATATTTTCAAGACCACCAGCTTTTGAATGCACCTAAGTAACTAGATTATAACTGTTTCTGTGTACTCTCCAAATACTTCTCTCAGTGCGTTACTAATTTCTCCAACCGTTGCGTAAGCTTTGACCGCCTCGAGCACGTATGGGAAGAGGTTCTCATCTGTTGTTGCAACTTCTTTGATTTTGTTGAGTAACTTCTTCACTTTTTCGTTGTCTCTTCGTTCTTTTAGTTTCTTCAACCTTTCTTTTTGTTTCTTTTCAAGCTCTGGATCTACTTTGAGAATTTGTGTTTGTTTCAAGTCTTCCTCTATCTGGAACTTGTTGACTCCAACGATTATTTCCTCACCCTTTTCAACAGCAAGCTGGTGTTTGTATGCACTTTCATGGATTTCTTTTTGCACGTATCCAGATTCTATCGCCTTTATCATGCCGCCCATTTGGTCTATCTTTTCTATGTATTCCATTGCACGTTTTTCGATTTCGTTTGTCATTGCTTCCACTACATAGGAACCACCAAATGGGTCTATTGTGTCAGCGACGCCAGATTCATAAGCGATTATTTGTTGAGTCCTCAGCGCGATTCTTGCGGATTCTTCCGTAGGTAGACCAAGCGCTTCGTCGTAGCTGTTGGTGTGCAGCGATTGCGTTCCACCGAGCACGGCCGCAAGCGCTTGAATCGTTACGCGAATGATGTTATTGAGTGGTTGCTGGGCAGTTAGTGTGGAACCTCCTGTTTGTGTGTGGAATCTGAGTTTCATTGCTTCTGGGTCTGTGACTCCGAATCTGTTTTTCATTATCTTTGCCCATAATCGTCTTGCGGCACGGAATTTCGCAATTTCTTCTAAGAAGTTGTTGTGGGCTGCAAAGAAGAACGAGAGCCTCTTGCCAAACACGTTTGGATCAAGTCCTTTTTTCATTGCAGCTTCAACGTATGCGATACCGTCGGCGAGGGTGAACGCAACTTCCTGAACTGCTGTGGAACCTGCTTCTCTAATATGGTAACCACTGATGCTGATAGGATTCCACTTTGGCATATACTTTGAACAGTATTCAAAAATGTCTGTGATTAATCTCATGGAAGGTTCGGGTGGATATATGTACGTTCCACGTGCGATGTATTCTTTCAGAATATCATTTTGAATTGTTCCACTAAGTTTATCTTGTGACACCCCTTGTTTTTCAGCTACCGCGATGTACATTGCAAGCAGAATCATAGCAGTGCTGTTGATGGTCATCGACGTACTGACTTGGTCAAGTGGTATGCCGTCAAAGAGTATTTCCATATCTTCAAGCGAATCTATCGCGACTCCAACCCTTCCGACTTCTCCTTCCGCCATTGGGTCATCTGAGTCATATCCTATTTGTGTTGGAAGGTCAAAAGCAACTGAAAGTCCGGTTTGCCCCTGTTGCAAGAGGTATTTATATCTTTTGTTCGATTCTTCTGCGGTTCCAAAACCTGCGTATTGGCGCATTGTCCAGAACCTTGCACGATACATTGTAGGTTGGACGCCACGTGTATATGGATAGTCTCCGGGAAATCCGAGGTCTTCCACGTAATCAAGGTCCTGAATATCTTCGGGTGTGTAAACCCGCTTGATTTCGTATCCCGATGTGGACATGAACGGAGATTTTCTTTCAGGGACTTTTGCTATCGACTTTGCAACAGCTTCTTCGTATTTAGCTTTTGCCTTCTGATATCTTTCGTCCATCAGTGTTCTCCCCCTTCACTCAAAATAGCTATATATTTCATATTTTCTCATTTCTTCGCTATTTTGCTTATACCCACTTAACCACGTCTATCTATTTCTTGGCCCTTGTCTTCTGTTTGAATGTAAGACTGAACCATCTTTTTTCCTGTTTCCGTTTTTATTGCAGTCTCTTTAAATTTCTTCATTTTCTCTTCAAGGACTCTCATACGCTGTTGGTCGCGTTGATAGATCTCCCTTAGCTCATTTTCTGTAAGTTTTGGAAGTAACTTTTCACGCTCATCAAGCAAGGTATTCAGTTTTTCGTAATCCTCACTTTCTATGGCTTCGTCGATTTCCTTTTCGATAGTTAATATATCACGTTCTGTTTGATTTTCCATAGTGAATCACTCCAAATTGTCTTAAAATTACCATTTGTTTAATGTGTGGGTGTTACTATCTGAGTTTTTGCTTATTAACTCATCAAATATCTCGCTCATTGTTTTCAAAGAAATGGGATGGACAAAATCAGGCGCTATTTCAAGCATCGGCTTTACAAAGAATATCCTGTTTTCAAAATCATAGTGCGGAACCGTTAGCTTTTCATTTTTGACAACTAAGTTCCCGTAGAAGAGAATGTCTAAATCGATAATCCTTGGTCCCCACTTTTCGATACGTTCCCTCCCCATCTCCTTTTCTATTCTAAGCAGTTCTTCCAAAAGAGCATTTGGTGATAAGTTAGTGGCTATTTCTACTACACAGTTCAGAAATGTTGGCTGGTCTGTTTTTCCATATGGTTCCGTTTCTATTATATTCGAAACTGACACTATCTTTGAAATTTCGCTAAGCTTTTTAAGAGCCTTTTGTATGTTTTCTTCTCGCTTCCCAAGGTTTGTCCCTATACCGATAAATACCTTTCCTTCAATCTTTTCAAGCAATACAGTGGCATATGCGAATGAATCATGTGAAAGTGATGCGTAAACGAAGTTGTAGACTCCATTTTTCGAAGGTCTGTATTTGTGATGCATTAAAAACACACTGCCGTCGCTTCTGTTAAGAAAAGAAATGTCTTGAAAAGAATTACCAGATATACCAGTATAGAGAGCCTTGAAATAACTTTCTTTTAATGCAAATCTACCAGCTATGTATTCTTTCGTTATCTTTCCTTTTTTGTTTTTCTTTTCTTCTTCGGTTAGAATTCGTTTTTCGAGTCTTTCCTCAATACGTGAGATATCGACGATGTCGTTTCCCAAACCAACAATCAAACTGGATAGCCTCCTTCGTATTCATTTACAAGCGACCAATCGACGTATATTTTTTCATCATATCGTTTTTTTAGATACTGCCTACCAACTTCTCCCAAAATCGCATAGATAAGTAAATCCTCGTCAGTTTCAGCTAAAAGACCTATCTCTCTTTTTCTCTTTTCTAACTCTGGTTCGATGTAATCAGCAGGTCTTCCTTCTATAGGTTTTTCATCTCCCAATATTTTCATTACAAGTTCGGGGTCAATGGGTGCAGGTGGTCTTCCATACAGCCCACGCACATAGTCTTTGACTTCTCTTGTTACTTTTGAGTAGCGTTCGCCTGTTAAAACGTTTAGGACAGCTTGAACACCAACTATTTGACTAGTTGGAGTGACCAGAGGTGGATAGCCTAAGTCCTTTCTTACACGTGGAATTTCCTCAAGCACAGCGTCAAGTTTATTGAGCATCTTTTGTTCAGCGAGTTGTTTGACAAGGTTTGAATACATCCCACCTGGCACTTGTGAGGTTATTATCCTGTGGTCTATGCTATACATCTTTACATCGTATTCTTCGTATTTCTTTCTTACTTCGGTCAGATATTTTACAATCTTATCGACCCTTTTCCAGTCTATCTCGGGAAGAGGTTTATATTCTGACCAAGCGTGATAGATAGGTTCAAAAGCGGGTTGGCTTGTCGTCATTCCGAATGGGGAAAAGGCTGTGTCAAGGATGTCTGCGCCTGCTTCAATTGCTGCAAGATAAGCAAGTTCTCCGAGTCCTGCCGTTGCATGTGAATGGACCTCGACTGGTAAATCAAACCTTTGTTTTAGGTTTCTAACCAGTTCACCAGCAACTTTTGGTGTCAATAATCCTGCCATGTCTTTGATGCATATGGAATGAACCCCACGTTCGACAAGCTGTTGGGCGTAGTCCATATAGTACTCAATGGTATGGACGGGGCTAACGGTGTAAGATATTGCTCCTTGAACATGTGCGCCACATTTTAGCGCTACTTCTATGCTTTTTTCCAAATTCCTGATGTCGTTAAGTGCATCGAATATCCTAATTATTTGAATACCATTTTCAATTGCCTTTTTAACGAAGAGTTCTACAACGTCATCGGCGTAATGTCTGTATCCGACAAGATTTTGACCACGAAGGAGCATCTGTGCTTTTGCATTTTTCAGTTTTGACTTTATGAGTCTTAGACGTTCCCAAGGATTTTCGTTTAGATACCTGACGCAAACGTCAAACGTGGCACCGCCCCATACTTCCAGTGCTTGAAAGCCCAAACTGTCCACTTCGTCTATTATTCCTAATATATCTTTTGTTCGCATTCGAGTAGCTATCAAAGATTGATGACCATCGCGAAAAGTGGTATCTGTAAACATGTTCAAGATAGCCAATGAAATCACCTCTTTTTTGAAGAGCTCTGTCAAAGATAATTATAACACCTTATCTGAAAGTATAAAGTTATGTATTGATAAGCAAACAAAAGAAAAGCAAAGCACCGACTACGTTTGTTTAAATAGACCTAATTGTAAAAATCTGGTATAATTTAAAACGAAATGAGAGTAAGTTAAAAGGAGGATGCCGAGATGAGCCAAGAGAATTTCAGCGCTGATGTCCAAAGGGAACGTCACTCAAGACATTCTAAAAGTAGTCGGGTTTTTGGCAAAGAAAAATCGAAATTACCGAAATGGGAGTTTTATTTGATAATCCTTGTGGGGTTCATAACCTTTGTCTTTGGATTTATATCCACAGCTGTTTATTTTGCTGTGATGTACATTTCACCAATTGTATCAAACCTCACAGGGTTCACGTTCTTAGATTCGAGATTTTTACTTTTCACGTTAGCGATGATAACGTTAAGTGGATTTTTATTGGCAGTGTATCCTTATTCAAAAGCAGCAGATGGAAATTCCTCTTTGTTTATAATCCTTTCATTTATAGCTTCCGGCATAGCGTTAGGCGTTCAGGTGTACAAACTGGCATTTAATGGACCAACGTGGATAGGGTTGGATTTACTTGGCGAACATGGAAACACCGTTGAAATGATGTACTTGGGCGCTGTTTATTTTGCGTATAATTTAATACTCTTTGTTTTGATATACACGATAATGAGAAGAGAGTTCGAGGAGTAAGGAATATGAAAGTGCTTGGAATTGTTGTAGAGTATAACCCGTTTCACTATGGTCACTTACACCATTTAAGAGAATCGATAAAGCTTGTCAACCCAGATTACGTGGTCGCTGTAATGAGTGGGAATTTTTGCCAACGTGGTGAGCCCGCGATTGTAAATAAATACGCACGTGCCAAGATAGCCTTACTAAACGGTGTAGACCTTGTCTTAGAACTTCCAACGGTTTATGCGATTCAAGATGCTGGAGGATTCGCATTAGGCTCCGTTGGGATACTCCACAAAACCAGGGTTGTTACAGATATCGTTTTCGGGAGCGAAAGTGGTGATATCGAGTTTCTGAAAAAAGTCGCACATATGCTTGTCAATCAAACGCCTGAGTTTCAAGCGGAGTTCAAAAAGCAACTGAAGATGGGATTTTCTTACCCAAACGCACGAAAATACGCTCTAATGGGCGTGTTGAGCGAGGAAGTAGTGAAACTTTCCAAATCTAACGATATCCTCGGAATTGAATATTTGAAAGCTTTAATGAAATACAACAGTTCAATAGAGCCCCACGTAATTAACAGAATAGGAGCTGATTACAATGACCCAGTATTCAAAGGAAAGTTATCTTCGGCAACGGCTATCAGAAAAGTCATTAAGGCAGGGGAGTTTGAAGCGGCAAAAGATGCGATTCCTCCCACGACGTACGAAATACTAAAAGAAGAATTTAGCAAAGGGAGAGGACCTATCTTTTGGGAATATTTGGAGTTTGTGATTGCTATGTTTAGAAAGATGAGAAGAGAAGATTTTGAGAAGATATACAGTTTCAACGAGGGGCTTGACCTTAGATTTTGGGAAGCGGCAAGGCAAACTGGCGATTTGCAACAGTTTGTAGAATTAGTAAAAGCCAAAAGGTTCACGTATTCAAGAATTAGACGCGCCATCTTGCATGTGTTATTTGATTTAGAAAAAGAACAGATGGAAAAATCAAACGTATTGGGTCCACAGTATTTGAGAATTTTGGGATTTAATAACAAGGGACGAGAATTGCTCAAGGAGATAAAGAGAAAATCGGAAATACCTTTAATCGCCACAGCATCACTTTACAAACAAGTTTTGGAAGAGGTTGAAAAGCAAAGAAATGAAGGAAAACGAGAATGGCAAGTAGACCGTGAGTTGTACTTGTGGCAGTTTGAAAAGGACATCCTTGCCAGCGATATATATACGTTCCTTTACCCTGATAAGTCAGTCCGCTCAGCGGGTATGGATTTCGAACAACAACCGATAATGGTGTGAATAGTGTGAATAATGTGAATAAACAGAAGAATTTGACTCGATGGAACCTATAAGTATTTAAATGGAGGTGTTTTATTAGTAAAGTGATGAATGAAATTATCATTGTTCCAACAGAAAAAGACTGCGAGATAGAGGGTTATTATTACATACCGGATTACGATGTGCTTCCTTACGAAAATCTAAGCCCCTCTTGGTATGTGAGAGCTCGCCGAGTATTTGCACTCCATCTTGCAACACAGGGAGAATTAAAAGGAGTCTGCACACTGCGTTCTATTCTCCATCACGTGATGCCTCCAGAGACGTTGAAAGAAAATACATATCTTCTCAGATTAGGAGACAAGCTTTCGGAACCTGAAAAGCTGTTTGCAAAACTTGGTTATGAAAGGGTCTTCAACGTCCGCGAAGGCGGGACGTTTTCTATAAGGGGAGATATAATCGATTATTTAGGACCGGACGGTGTGCCGGTTAGAATTGAGTTATTTGGTAACGTCATCGAGGATATACGAAAGTTTAATTTAAAAACTCAGCGTAGTGAGGAAAGGTTACAAAGTGCACTTTTGCTTCCTGCACGTGAGTTTGTACTTAGAGAAGAATATTTTAAATCAACTGACGAAGTATTATTAGAGCCTATAGAGAACCAGTTTACCGGAAAGTTTGTGAATGGAACGATACTTAATTACGGAGTGGAACTTTACATAAAAGACAAAAAAAGTGTGCTTGAGCATTTCACACGCTTCGAACGAGAACTACGCAAGTCCATGGAAGAAATGGGACATGATGATAGACTGAGGGATTACAAGCGCTTCGGAATATTAGACTACGAAACGATTTTATCGAGCGCCAAGGAGTTACCTACGGAAAAAGCGCTCTTTGTTGTAAAGAAGGTTCAGGAGGAAGAACACATACCTTCCGAGCCTATAATTTCAGAAGAGGAATTACAAATAGGGGATATAGTTGTCCACAAAAAATACGGGATTGCAAGGTTTAGTGAAATCAAGAAAGTAGACGTGAACGGTGCTCAGAGAGAGTTCTTAGTGTTGAATTTTGCCGATGCTGTTTTATACGTGCCTATCCAAAGGATAGACTTGGTAGAGAAATATGTCGGGGATGAAGTAAATGTAAAGCTTGACTCACTCAAAAAAGGAACTTGGTCACGCAAAGTGGAGAAAGCAAAGAAAAATATAGAGCAACTTGTTCGCGAACTTGTGTTGATACACCATGCACGAAGCAATATCAAAGGGCTTTCGTTACCCGGAGATGCGGAGCTGGAGGAAGAATTTGCAAAGACGTTCCCATTTGTGGAAACACCAGACCAGATAAATGCGATAAATGAAGTGCTCGAAGACCTTGCCAGTGAGAAACCGATGGATAGGCTACTTGTTGGAGATGCTGGTTATGGTAAGACGGAAGTAGCTATCCGTGCGATATTTAGAACGATTGTCTCCGGTAAGCAAGCAGTTCTTCTTGCACCAACAACTATTTTGGCAAAGCAACATTACGACAATCTCGTAGCAAGGTTCAAACCATTTGGTATCAATGTAGCTCTATTGAACAGGTTTTCGACAAAAAAAGAACGTGAGGAGATTTTGGAAGGTGTTAAATCAGGAAAAATTGATTTACTTGTTGGAACACACAGTGTGCTCCGAAATGTGAAATTTGCGGACCTTGGTTTGGTTGTTATCGATGAGGAGCAAAAGTTTGGTGTTGAGCAAAAAGAGAAATTCAAAAAATTACGTGTGAATGTCAATGTGCTTTCTATGAGTGCAACACCTATCCCAAGGACCCTGCACATGGCTTTGTCTAGTTTGAAGGATTTGTCTGAAATAAAAACACCACCACTTGGGAGAAAAGAAATACAGGTCCATATTGGTCCATTCGATGAAAGAATAGTAAGACTTGCAATACTGAGAGAGATAGGACGAGGAGGCCAGGTTATTTACGTTCATAACCGTGTTAATTCGATATACGGAGTTTACGAAAGGTTGAAGGAGTTAGTTCCTGAAGTGGATATCGTTATCGCACATGGTCAGCAACCAAAGAGCGAAATGAAAAAAGCGATAGATGCATTTTATCACAAGCGTGCCGATGTGCTACTTTGCACGACGATAGTTGAGAACGGGGTAGATGTTCCTGATGCAAACACACTTATTGTAGACGACGCACACAGATATGGACTTGCGCAGTTGTATCAACTACGTGGTAGGGTTGGAAGAAGCGACAAAATAGCCTTTGCTTACTTTTTCCATGCAAGGAACGTTAATGATAAGGTTTTAGAGAGACTTTATGCAATAAAATCATACCAAGGTCCCGGAAGTGGTATGAAGATAGCGATGAAGGATATGGAGATAAGAGGCGTAGGTGCTATCTTCGGTGTTGAACAGCATGGGTTTGTCAATGACCTTGGACTTAAATACTACCTTGACTTGTTGAACGAAGCGGTCATGGAGTACACGGGACAAGTCCAAAGTAAAATCGATACAGAACTCGAAGGCATTCCTGGAAGTATCGTAATACCAGAATTTTACATATACGACCCATTCGAACGCATGAGGTTTTACAGAAGAATTGCTTCGGCAACGAGTGAGCAGGAGATACAAGATATCTATGAGGAGCTTGTTGATAGGTTTGGTAAGATGCCTGAGAGTGTTGAGAACCTTTTAAAATATGCACTCTTACGGATAATCTTGTGGAGAAAGAACGTTGCAAAAGCAACAATATCGGACGTCGGACTTGTGGTTAAATTCAAAAACGGCTCCTTCGGGGAGATATCCACAAATTACATATACAACGAGAAAGAAGATGTTTACTTGTTCTTTGTTAATATAGATGAACTGATAGAACAGTCAAAGGTGGTTGTATAAGGTGTGAAAATTTTTGGGCTTGTCGTGGAGTCTTATGGGAAATATGTAAAGGTCAAAACATCCGATGGTGAGTACATAATCAAAAGTGGAAAGAAAGCACCTAAGGAAGGTGCAAAAATTGAATTGAAAGATTTTGGCGTTGGTGATTACGTAGCAAAGGTTTTAGCAAAAAAACCTTACAACTTTCGGGAATTGCCTAGCGTCAGGTTTGTTCAACTTGCTGAGGATTTGGTTGAAGGGTTTGATATTTCCTCCAAAGAGCGACTCATTGTTGCAATTGCGCTATTTTTAGAGGAGATTTCTAAACGAAGAGAAATAGATAAATCAATCCTCCAAAGGCTAAAAAGAGCTCTAGGGAAACTGCAAACTGTGAATGTGGCACAACAAAGCATGGAAAAGAAGGAAAGTGATAGTGACCGTCAAGAATTAGAGGATTTTTTGAATTATCTGAACATTTTGTCTGGTAAATACGGTCTAATTATTAATGAAGGAGTAGTTTTTCTTGACAGAGAGGCTGGGACTTTCGAAGTTTTTTTGAAAGATAACCGTATCTACGGAGTAGCCCAGCAAAATTCATTGAGCTCAAGTGTAACACTTTACTTTGAGAAGATTCCTGAAAACGTGGCGGAGTTAGAAAGACGTCTTAGGAACAATTTCAATGTTGTGTCTATAAAACTCGAGGCGATGCGGGATGGAACGTATGTATGATAAAGAAAAATACGATAAAGATTGCACACAGAAGTTGGCTGTTGCTTTGAGATACAACCCGAAAGAGGACTATGTCCCATTTGTTGTGGCAAAGGGCAAATGCCATTTGGCGGAAATGATAATAAGGAAAGCGACGGAAAGTAACGTACCGATAGTGAAATCAGAAGAACTGGTCAAAGAGCTTTTCAGACTTGACTTATTGGAGCCTATACCAACGAAACTCTACGTTGCTGTAGCAGAGGTACTTGCATTCATCCAGCTTGGTTTGAATAAGTGAAGCATTTTTAAGGAGGTGTACGAATATGAGGATTATAGGTAAAGGTCCTGTTAATGTTGCGATGTTTGGAGTGGTGATATTTATAATACTGACAACGGTGATATCGGTTTCTGCATTTTCCGAATTTTCCTTTCAAATAATCATCGGCATAGGAAATGTGCCTAACATTTCGCTCAACGATTTACCTGATTATTCGGTTTTACTCTACACAGATGAACCATTTGCCGCTGTATATATCGATGGAAAATATGTAGGAAATACTGATGGCTTTGGAAGAATTGTCGTAAAGTTTGATGTGGAAGGTTATCATTCAGTTTGGATTGTTAGCTCGAACAAGTATGTTGTGTTTGACAAGATAGTGTTCTATGTTGAGAAACAGCCAAAGATAGTCTACGTGCCTTCAACGCGCTTGGGTGAAGTTACGATTTTTTCAAACGTCTACCCCGTTTCTGTGTATTCCCCCAAAGGTTTGCTTTATGGTGTTGTGAACAAAGATGGGGAAAAAGTCCTGGCACCAGTTGGGCTTCAAGAACTGGTCTTTTCTTCTCCTGGATTTGAAGATATAAAGCAGAGCGTCAATGTTCAATATGGAAAAGAGAGTCCTGTTTGGTTGAAATTTAGCCCTGTCCCATTTAATTTGGAACTTGTTGTGTCTGAGAAATTCTCACCGAACGGCGATTGGACCGATGATGAGTGCGTTATCAAAATATACTCATCAAGACCTGCAAGCGGAAGTATTCAAATTGTGGATAATTCTGGTATAATTGTGTATGAAAAGCCTTTAAAAATTAATGCCGGGACGACACAACTAAAATGGGATGGAAAAGGTTATCCAGACGGTGTTTATACCGTCAAGGTTTTGTTATCAGATGGTTTGACAACAATCCAAAAAGAGGCAAGAACGGTTATAGATAATTCTGTCTATACGTATGCAAAAGAAATCACAATAGCAATACTACTTCTTATGACTGGGGTCATTACTTACCTGATATTGACTGGAAAATAATAGTTAGGAAATAAAATTTGCAAGGAGAGGTGTGTAAGTGTGATAACGTACGAACAAAAACAACGAATCGAAGAACTTAAGAAAAAGTTCGATGATATTATTGAGGTTTTCCACCCCGAGGATAAAAAGGCAAGACTCAAAGAACTCGAAGAAGAGAGCTTAAAACCCGATTTTTGGAACGACCAAAAAAGGGCACAACAAGTTAATAGAGAGATACAAAGGACAAGGAAGATAATCGAAGATATGGAGCGTATCAAAGCACTTTTCGAAGACATAGAAGTCGGTATAGAACTTTCAGAAGAAGACCCTTCGATGCAGGAACACTTAGAAGAGATGATAGAAGAGGTGTCAAAAAAGATAAGGGAATTCGAACTTGAGATGATTCTCAACGGGAAATTCGATGCCTCGAATGCGTATCTTTCCATTCACCCGGGTGCTGGTGGAACGGAGTCTCAAGACTGGGCTTCTATGCTCTTGAGAATGTATATGCGCTGGGCTGAAAGGAAAGGCTACGATGTTGAGATAGTCGATTATCAAGAAGGTGAGGAAGCAGGAATAAAGAGTGCAACAATATACATTAAGGGTGATTTCGCATACGGATATTTGAAATACGAGCGTGGAGTACATAGGCTTGTGAGAAT
The DNA here is from genome assembly GCF_059913585.1 of Fervidobacterium sp. Classification (NCBI taxonomy): domain Bacteria; kingdom Thermotogati; phylum Thermotogota; class Thermotogae; order Thermotogales; family Fervidobacteriaceae; genus Fervidobacterium; species Fervidobacterium sp. The sequence continues at coordinate 98,151 of NZ_DBOLZL010000014.1, read as the reverse complement.
TTCACCATTCGATGCTAATAAAAGAAGGCACACATCGTTTGCTTCAGTTAACGTACTTCCAGAAATAGAGGACGATATTGACATTGAGATTAAGCCAGAAGACTTGAGGATAGATACATACAGAGCGAGTGGTGCTGGTGGACAGTATGTAAACAAAACGGAATCTGCTGTAAGAATTACACACTTACCAACAGGCATTGTTGTAACGTGTCAAACGGAGAGGTCACAACTTCAAAACAGGGAAACTGCGATGAAGATGTTGAAAGCAAGGTTGTACCAACTTGAGCTTGAAAAGAGAAGAAAGCAGATAGAACAAATTCAAGGTGAACTAAAAGATATTAGCTGGGGTAACCAAATTAGATCCTACGTCTTCCATCCATACACAATGGTGAAAGACCACAGAACGGATGTAGAAACGGGAAACATTGAAGCAGTTATGGATGGGGATATAGATATGTTCATAGAAGCCGAGTTGGTTTACTACGCAAAATTGGGCTTGAATGAATAGTGTGCTTTTCTCTCAATAAGACCAAAGGGGTGGGGCATGTGAACAGACCTAAGGTATTTGTTGTTACATCAGGGAAAGGTGGTGTGGGTAAGACAACCTTCACCGCAAATCTTGGTTGTACATTAGCCAAGATGGGAGAAAGAGTGTGCTTGATAGATGCTGACATAGGTTTGAAGAACTTGGACGTAGTCTTGGGATTGGAAAATAGAATCATTTACACATCTTTTGATGTCGTAAACGGGACTGTCTCAGCCAAGGAAGCACTCGTCAAACACAAGCAGTTGAAAAACCTATACTTACTTGCAGCTTCTCAAGTTGCTACAAAAGAGATGATGTCACCAGAAGACATGAAGCGAATAGTTCAAGAGTTGTACGACGATTTTGATTTTATACTCATCGATTCACCGGCCGGCATAGAGCGAGGTTTCAGGAATTCTGTTGCACCAGCCGAGGCAGCATTTATCGTTACTACGCCAGAGCTACCAGCAATTTCGGATGCGGACAGGGTTATAGGATTGCTTGAAAACTATGGATTTTCTGAAGACAAGATGTACATCGTCCTAAACAAATTTAAACCTCACATGGCTAAACGTGGTGAGATGCTCGATAAGAGTGACGTTGAAAAAGCTTTGGCAATGAGGATAATAGGTGTAATACCTGACTCTGAAGAGGTCATCGTAGCGACGAACAAGGGTATACCAGTTGTTCTTGAGGATGGTGTAGTTATCGGTAGAAGCTTTGAAAATATCGTCAAAAGAATCAAGGGGGAAGAGGTACCAATAGAGGAAGACCTTAAGGGTGTCTCTAAGGGGTTCTTATCTTCATTACTCTCTGTGTTTAAGAAGAGGTGATTGTGATGTGGATTATCGATATATTCAGAAAGAAAAAGCACAAAAATACAAAATCACCGAAAGAGGAAGCGGCAGAAAGACTTGAAACGATGCTCACAAGAAGAAGAGAGATTGTCAAGATGATACCTGTGGAAGAGTTCGAAGCGAACTCTGAAGAGATTAAATATGCGGTTATTGAAACGATTTCAAGGAAGTTCAACATACCACCGGAGAAGGTGAAAGTAGATTATCACGAACAAAATGGATATATTGTCATCGTAACGAATGTCAATTTCAAATAGGTCAAAAGTTCGCAATAAGCGAGGCGAAATAACTTGAAAAGAGTATTATTTGTTTTTGTAACGGTTAGCATGATACTTATTTTATCTAGTTGTGCTTATTTGATAAATAATTTTCTGTCTGGAACGGGTAAGCAGACCTATACATTTTATTTTTATGTTAATGGCCTTCCAGAAGAAGTTTTGAGAAGTCTGCAGGATATAGACACCGCTGGCAGTTTGGTTATATCATCGATTGAGCACGAAGCAACGATAACAATCGAAAATCCTTTCGAAGTTTCGAGTGCAACTACAAACATTTTTGGTGATATGCTCGGTAAGTATGATATAGCTACAACATCAAAAGAGAATTTGGATTTTTCATCCAGATTAAAGATATCTTTTTCTACAGACACAACTCTACCTGCCACTACCGTTGCAATAAACTTTCCAAAAAAAAGTTACGATATAAGTGGGGCTAATGAATTTTATGTAGTCTACGATTTCACCAGTGAGAGTTCTGAAGTTAAGTTTTTGAAAAAAGTTAACGGTTACATCTTTGAAATTCGCACAAGGTCTCGTGAATTTGTTGAAGTTTACGATATTAACTCTGGAAAAAGCTACAAAATGTTCACAGAAAATATTTCTGGAACATTTAAGGCATTTTTCGTTGCTGAAAGAGGCAAGACTTACACATTCAAGGCTGTCGAGCAAGGTGTAGAGCAGACGAAAAGTGTACCTTACTATTCTGATAGGGACACTGAAGTTGTTGATTTGACTGGAACAAGCTCTATGTAAATGTCTAAGTGTATATGTTTTTTCAATCCGTTTCTTCCGAGGTGTCGGCACTTGAAAGTAAAAAGCGATAAAGGAAAAAAAGAAGATAACATACTCCTAGTGCTTTTCATTATTATATTCATCATTTTCCTAGCTTATTTTCTAACTAGTCTTTTGCGGTATGTATTAATATCGAAAGAACTTCAAGAGCTAAAGCGTGCTTATGAAATTGAGAAGGAACAGATTGCTGATAAAGAAAAGACTTTACAGAAGCTGAGACAGTTGGTAGAAGCAAGTGATACCACGGATAATAAGGAGGTTGGCGAGATAGAGAATGGTCGATGATAATTCAATGGACATAGCAACTCGGGAACGAAACGAATCAAAAAGTGAAGACTATGGTGTAGTCATTACTACATCTCATAACCCATCAAGAGAGGCTGTAGAGTTGGCAAAGGAACTTTCACAAGATTTTGGTATCCCTTATTACAACCGAAGGCATTTGTCTGAGAGAGTGAAGGAAGGGAAAGTGAAAATTTACTATGTTGTTGACAACAATCTCCAGCTTTCAGTAGTTACATCAACTGGTAGGTTATTTTTCCATCCAGGAATGGCGAAGATACGGATGGAAAATTACAAAAGGGATGGAAAAGACTTACTTTTGGAAGCATTAAAGCCATCTTCGGAAGATATCATCTACGATGCAACGTTTGGATTAGGAATGGATGCAGTGTTTATGGCACATTTTGTCAAACAAGTTGTTGGAACGGAAGTATCAACACATATTTACAGGGTAGTTTCATATGGACTTGCCAAATATCAATCAAAAGAAGAATGGATAAATACGGCGATAAAGAAGATAGTTTTGTTCAACGAAGATATGAAAAGCTTTATAAAAAGGCAACCTGATAAATCCTTTGATATAGTCTACTGTGACCCGATGTTTGAAAACCCTGTGTATGAAAGTTCAGCTCTCAATCCGCTTAGACCTTTAGCAAGTTACGACACGATAGATACATCAACTGTTGAAGAGATGATGAGAATTGCAAGAAAAAGGATAGTTATCAAAACATTGGTAAAAGACAGTTTATTGGAAAGGATTTCTGTTCAGTTTGATAGGGTAATCACTAGCAAGCGAAGTGGATTAGTGTATGCATGTATCGATTTGGACAAATAAAACGAAAGCTTTAATAAAGTAGAAAGCAGGGAGGTCACGTATAACCATGGGATTTTTTGACAAACTAAAAGAAGGACTTAAAAAAAGTAGAGAGACATTTTTTAATAAGATAGGTCAGATACTGAAGACAAAAAGGTTTGACAGAGAGACACGTGATGAAATTGAAGAGCTTTTGATTCTTGCAGACGTAGGAGTGGAAGCTACCGAATATATCCTTGAAAGACTCGAAGAGATGAAACCAGAAGACGCTTTTGAAGCTTTAAAGGAAATCTTGATTGAGATACTTTCAAAAGACAACAAACTCAACATTCCTGATGAAAAGCCTTTTGTGATAAGTATGGTCGGAGTAAATGGTTCGGGAAAGACAACAACGTGCGGAAAATTGGCGTATATGTTTAGAAGCGAAGGTAAGCAGGTTGTGCTTGGTGCTTGTGATACGTTCAGAGCAGCTGCTATAGACCAACTGAAAGTTTGGGCGGAAAGAAGTGGAGCAACGTTTATCGCACACATGGAAGGTGCCGATGCCGGTGCCGTAGCATACGATGCTGTTAATCATGCCATTTCTAAAGGGAAAGATGTGGTTATTCTCGACACGGCGGGTAGGTTACACAACAAAAAGCACCTTATGGACGAACTCCAAAAAGTTCATAGAGTAGTTCAAAAGCTTATTCCATCGGCGCCACATGAAGTGCTTCTGGTTATGGATGCCGTAACTGGGCAAAATGGATTGCAACAAGCGAAAATATTTAAGGAAGTTGTTAACGTCACGGGTATAGTGCTCACAAAACTTGATGGGACAGCAAAAGGCGGAATTGCCATTGCAATTGCAAAAGAACTTGGAATACCAATTAAATTCATAGGTGTGGGTGAAGGAATTGATGATTTGAAGCCATTTGATGCCAAAGATTTTGTGGAAGCCTTGTTGGCAGGAGATGAAATTAGTGAATCAACTCCCGCAAGTGTATGACAAAAGATACAAGTGTCCTATTTGTTCAAACATTACAATTTCAAAAAGGGTTTTCACAGACAGGATAAAGATAAAAAGTTACGACGAAGATATGAAGCCAAACTATGAGGGCGTTAATCCTCTTTTGTATTCCGTAGTTGTTTGCTCTCAATGTTTTTATTCAGCATTGGAACAAGATTTTGAACATCAGGTATCTCCTATTTACATGGAGGAAGTAAAAAAGGTCCAAAATGAAATCAAAATACCTGAAGGTATATCATTTTCGCAGGAGCGTGACCACAAAACTGCCATATTTGCCTATGCGCTTGCGACCTTGTTCTATAACGCCAAAAAACAGCCTTGCCGAGTAGCAGAGATGTATCTAAGAATGGCATGGCTCTATCGGGAAATGTCTGACAAAGAAAATGAATTAAAAGCACTTGCAAGAGCTTTGGTGTATTTTGAAGAGTGCTACACAAAAACAAATCTTGATACCGAAAAAGAACCTATGATATTGTTCTACCTGGGTGAGATATCGTATAAGCTTGGAAAAATTGAAGATGCAACAAAATGGTTCTCAAAGCTTGTTACAGACTATAGAGACGTAAATTCTTTTTATGTCAAGGCAGGGAGGGACAGATGGCAGAGTATAAGAGGAGAAATGAAATAATATTAGCCATGAGAAAGAACACTTCTACATTTTTGTTATTGCCAATCCTACTGCTTTTGTTCATGACGTACTCGTGTATGCCTTTGGGAAATTATTTAGAGTTATCTTTGCAAGTTCGGAGCATTGAAGAGCGAGTTGAAAAACTCGAGAAATCGAGAACATCACATAATGTTACCGATTCGCAAACACAAAAAATTCAGCAGATGCAATCACAGTTGTCTCAAGTTAGGGATTCTGTTGCTAAACTCGAAAAGTCTGTGACGGACCTGCAAGTAAAAGTTACATCGATAGAAAGTATTCAGCAGGCTTTGGAGAAGCTTTCAAAAAGGGTAGAAAAAGTAGAATCATCGAACACTAGCAACGCAAACGCCATAAATGAGTTATCGAAGAAAATTACCACCGTGGAAAAGAGTAATAGTAATATGCAAGGAAAAATTGCCAGCTTTGAGAACCAACTGAAACAAATTGAGAACCTGCAAAAAAGCGTAGATTCACTTAGTGCTCAGGTCAGAAATATTCAACAGAATATGCCTCAGAAAATAAGCCAGAGTGATATTGAATTTTTAAGGCAGTTACAACAGCAAATAAACGAGTTAAAAACGGCAGTTCAGAGCATTGATACATCAACACTTCTAAAATTAAACACAGGCTACATATACTATATTGTAAAATCCGGTGACACACTTTCATCAATTGCCTCAGCTTACAAAGTAGACATGAACACGCTTGCAAGTGTAAACAGCATAAAGGATCCATCGAAACTTTTTGTTGGTCAGTTGATTAGGATTCCTGTTGATGATCCAAAAAAATACGTTCGTGTTCCTGTAAAAATACAGCCTACGGATATACTCTCATACCATGGTCAGGAAAGAAACGGTGGTAAGACCATTGGTATGGATATCTACGCAAAAGGTAAGGACATATTTCCAATTCTACCAGGCAAAGTCTTGAGCATTGACAATAACACAGTAACAATCGACCACGGAAATATGATATTGGCCGTATACGGAGGGATTAACACTTCACTTAAACCAGGCACCTTTGTCACAGTTGACAAACCCATCGGGCAGTGTATCGATGTCTTTCATTTCGAACTTTACATAGAGGGTGAACCAAGGGATCCTCTTAGATTGTTTACAGAGTACAAGGGTATCTTTACTGTGACTTTTTACTCCGAATGGGATGATGGCAAAGTGCCAATGCATCCTACATTTAGGATAGCGCGGAATGGAAGAGTGCCTCAGCAGTTCTTAACGATAGCGGTTGACCCTTCAGTAATCCCGCTTGGTTCGCTCGTTTATATCCCAACATTGGCTAACGTGGTTTTTATCGCTGAAGACACAGGCAGTGCGATAAAAGGTAACAGAATAGATGTTTATGTGAGTGACGTAAGACTTGCGCTCAACAATGGAATTACTCCACATCCTGTTTATATAATCAGGCCGGATTTGAATAACTGAAAGAAATGATATATTAAACAAGAGGAAGGGTGATATATTGGCAATTACGATGAAGAGTGAGTACGCAATAAAAATAATGATACTAATTGGTTTGGAGAATAGACGTGTTTGTGCGCGTGAGTTAGTGAAAAAATGCCGGGCAAAATTACCACTTGAATTTGCTGAAAAAATTTTGGCAGACCTTGCAAGGAATGGTATTCTGAGGGCTTACAGAGGCAGGGGCGGAGGCTATGAATTGGCAAAAGATACTGAAGAAATAACAGTTTACGATATAGTCACGGCGGTAGACAATCCTACCGACGCTATTAAATGCTTTGTTGATGTAGCTCCAGAGCACGAAAGTCCAGAGACTTGCACAGTTAGTAAAATATGGGAGGTTGTTTTAGAAAAGATGGAAGATACGCTTAAAAGCATAAAACTTAGAGATTTGATAGAAGACTACAAAGCGAGGTGCAAAACTTGAACCGTGAAATAAAGAAAAAAGGTGTCAAGGTTGGGGTATTACTCAGCGGAGGCGTTGATAGTGCAGTTGCTTTGTATTTGCTTTTAGAGGAAGGATACGATGTTACAGCTTACCACATGAAGACCGTTAGAGATGAACTCTACGTAACCAAGCAGATTAAACACAAAGTTTGTTGTAGCCCATCAGACACATTCGATGCACAGATGATAGCGAAAAAATTCGGTGTTCCGTTTAAAATAATTCACGTTGAAGATGTTTTCAAAGAGAGGATAATTGATTATTTCATAAACGAAAACCTGAGAGGTAGAACACCAAATCCTTGCTTTTTTTGCAACGATTATATAAAATTCGGAGCTGTGATGGACGTTGCATTAAGAGATGGAATGGAATACGTAGCTTCCGGACACTACGCAAGGATAATCGATGGGAAACTTTACAAAGCTGTTGATGAAAGTAAAGACCAGTCGTACTTTTTAGCTTCAATAAAAAAAGAGAAATTGAGAAGGATAATTCTCCCAAATGGATATTACACGAAAGAGGAAATAAGAAAAATCGCTCAGCAGCAGGGCATACATGTGGCGCAGAAGATAGATTCCCAAGATTTGTGCTTCTTACCGGATAACGATTTGAAAGGCTTCTTTAGAGATTTAGGGATAGATGTCAAACCGGGAAACATAATTACAACTGACGGAAAGATTATTGGAAAACACGAAGGATTACCATTTTACACAATAGGACAGCGAAAACTTGGTATAGCTACTGGAAGCAAATTGTATGTGAGGGCAAAAAATGTTGATGGTAATTTCATATTAGTTGCACCTGTTGATGAATTATACGACAAACATATGGTTGTTTCGAATTTGAATGTCTATGACGATTATTTACCAAATGAGTTCCGAGCCAGTGTAAAGATACGCAAAAAGTTCAAAGAAGTTGGATGTACAGTCCAATACAAAGATGAAGATGGTGGAAAACTCTTCGTAACGTTCGACGAACCTACATTTGCGGTAACTCCAGGACAAATTGCAGTTTTCTACGACGGACCAAGGGTTATCTGTGCGGGGGTTATTGAATCAGGAAAGTGAGAGCGTATTCCTCACAAGTTAGAAATCCAAAAAGCCAATTTGAGCCAATTTAGGAGGGGATTTCCTTGATAGAGGTTATGATATCCAGTGAACAAATCAGACAGCGTGTAAAAGAACTTGGAAGAGAAATCACGGAGTACTACAAAGACAAAACCGATACATTGCATGCGGTTTGTGTTCTTAAGGGTTCTATACACTTCTTCAGCGAGTTGGTACAGAACATAGATATGAACGTGGAGTATTCATTTATCCAAGTTTCAAGCTATTCTGGAGTTTCATCAACCGGACGTATCAGGGTGAAGAGCTGGATTGATGAGCCAATTGAAGGCAGGTACGTTATAGTAGTTGAGGACATCCTTGACACCGGACTAACACTTTCATACATACTGGAGTATTTGAAAAGGTATCGTCCAGCCGATTTAAAAGTAGTGACCCTACTGAAAAAACTTGGTAGAACCCCTCAGGTTACTCCTGATTTCGTAGGTTTTGAGATTGAGGATAAATTTGTGATTGGTTATGGGCTTGATTATAACGAAAAGTACAGAAACCTCCCATACATAGGTTGGGTCAAGGGAGATATAAAGTAATATGAAGAACGTCCTTTATGTTTTTGTAATATTCATAGGTATGGCTGCTGCGCTCTTTGTTTCCACAATTTGGATAGAGATGTTTCTAAGGATGTTTTTTATTCCCACAGAAGACCCTGTTAACATCTTAGTTTTAGGGTTGGATAAAGACATTGGTGGGACAAGACGAACCGATGTCATACTTGTTGCCAGTGTAGACCTTGAAAAAAAGAAGATGTTGATTTCCAGCATCCCGAGGGATTTAATAGTCGATGGTAAAAAGATAAACTCTTACTATCAAAAAGAAGGGTTGGAAAAATTTAAGAAGAGAATAGAAGAAATAACAGGGATTAACATAAAGAGGTATTTCATTGTTGATTACGACATTTTCAAATTCCTTGGCGACGAACTTGGCCCAATCGAAGTTTTCGTTGATAGACCCATGCACTACAAAGATGTAGCGCAGAATTTGGAAATTGACTTTACACCTGGTTATTACAAAATGAAGGGAAAGGAACTACTTGCTTATCTACGTTTCAGAAAAACAGCGGAAGGAGACATAGGAAGACTTGACAAACAGCGGGTAATAATAGAAAAGCTTGCTCAAAAAGCCTTACAAAAAAACGTGTTCGCTTTAACGGAACTTTATAGGGAAATCAAAAAACGCACAGAATTCAACATGGAAATAGGGGAAGTTGTTTACATCTTTTCAAAAGTAAAAAAAAGCTTGCAAATTGAAAGCGTCCCATTTCCATTCTACATAGGAATAGACGGCAATTTGTACCTTGATGAATCTAAGATAGAAGAATACCGAGCAAGTTTTGCAACCAGAGAGAAGAGGTTGGAGGAAAGATACAGATACTACGTTATAAACAACACTAAGAACAGAACAGCCATCTTTGGTGAGAAAATTGGGAGTCTCTTTGCTTCTAAAGGTTACAAACCCAACAACATTTTCTACGAAGGAGTAGACGTAGATATAAAGAAAAATGCGGTTTTGATATTGAGAAAAAACGAAGGAGTGAAAAACTTTGTTGATAACCTATTGGTAAACGTGTTCCCTGAAACAGAGTTTGAAGTCGTATACGTTGAAGACAGGCTTGATTATATTTCTAAATATCTTGCTATTATAGGCGAATTAACAAAGAACGGTAAAAAAATTGTCTTTCCAATAGATTTCATAATAATTCTAGTTGGAGATTTGAAGATTTAGAAAAATTGGGAACTTTTTGAATGCTTTAACGAGGTGAGCATCTTGTTTAAGTGTAAGAAAATTTTCTTGGCTGTTGGAATTATTGTTTTCTTATTTACTCTCTTTACCAGCTCTGTGTATGCGCAGAATACTTCGCAATTGCCTCAAACAAAAACATCTGATGATGGTATGAGTGTTTACGGTTTCATCGAAAAGTTGGCTGGAAATCGTAACTTCAACATAACTACGGTTCTAACTTTTGATGTTATGGATGGACAGCAACATAAAAGAATTGCTTTCTCTTTTGATATGGTTGTTAAAAACTTGGAAAAATTCACATTTTATCTTAAGTCTCCCGAAGTTGTCAAAGATATCGTTATTCGATACGATATAATTTCCAGAAAAGTGGAATACATATACAAAAACTACAAAACAACAGAGAACGTAGTTCCAAATGTTTCGCAAATAGGGGATATACTAACATCGATAACAGATTTCCTTTCAACGCCACTATTCAACGCGACATACGAAAGAGATTATATCGAATTTAGACCAAAGAATGCGGCAATCCTTGCAAGATTCGGTGTTCAAGCGATAACAGTTAGACTTTACATGGAAATGGAACTTCCAAAAAAGATAGAGATACTTAACGATAAAACAGATGAAAAAGTAGTTTTGGAATTCACTAAGTTTGTAATAGGATAGTTTAAACTATTAGGCAAAAAGAGGGGGCTAAAAGATGTTTAAAAGGTTGTTTATCTCTTGTTTTCTTGTGATAATCACTCTTGCGTATGCTTATTTCAACATAGGGGTTGGATACAATTACGGGGAATTTTCGAACTGGGTTTTAAGGGTTGGCTACGAGGACTACGGTTTTAACCTGAATGCTGACTGGACCGTAGACAGACTGTGGAATATTTACGCTGGCGTATCCTTTGAAACAGCCCTTGGATTTTGGGTCGGACCGGCAATTTATGCAACATACGATTACAATACATCTTCGAATGCGTTTTCTGTTGTATACGGTCCTGTTTTGGGGTTTTCAAACAAACAACTCTTTGTTCAAGTAGGTTATTTCAGTGATTTTGCGACTTTCATAGATGTTTCAGATGCACTATTTGCAAGCTTGAGATTTTACGTTCCAGACCCACCGGGGATGAAGATGGTTGATAAACTTTACATTGAGGCACAATACTTTAGGGGAAGTTTCAAAATCCTTGTCGGTTTATTGGAACCATATTTCTGAACGTCAGAAATCTCTACCTAAGCGTTAGAGACTTGAAAACTTTCACTTGTATGGTATAATAAACCTTGCTGATAGATAGAAATAGATTTGCCGAGGTGGCGGAATTGGCAGACGCGCATGACTCAGGATCATGTGGGGTTTCCCGTGCGGGTTCAAATCCCGCCCTCGGCACCAAATGGGTAGGTCAGCAAGGGTCGGAGTAACCGACCCAAATTTTTTAATTTTCTGCGGTTCGGTGGTGGTATTTTGACACAGGTTCAATTTTATGACTATAACGTCCTTTGCGGGAAAGCTGAAGATGTTAGAGGATATCTTGTTGAGCTCATAGAGAAAGGCGAAAAGCTATTTGTGGTAACGTTGAACAGTCAGATATTTTTGAAAGCAGAGCAAATACTTGATTACAAAGAAGCTTTACAAAACGCCTCTTTTCATCTTCCAGACGGTGCAGGTGTTGTGTGGGCGATAAAAAGACACTGCGCACTCCATACCGATAGGATACCAGGTATAGATACAATGATATACCTTTGTAATGAGGCTGTAAACAGAAAGTGGAGTGTTTACTTGTTGGGCGCAAAGCCAGATGTCATACCAAAGACTGCCGAGAACTTGAGAAAAAAAGGTGTGAACGTTGTAGGTTATCATCATGGTTATTTCGAAGACCAAACACCTGCTGAGGAAATTGAGAGATTAAAACCGGATCTTCTATTTGTTGGAATGGGCACTCCAAGGCAAGAACTTTGGATATACCAACATAGACATCTACCATTCAAACTTGCCATGGGAGTTGGCGGAAGTTTCGATGTTATCGCCGGTGTAAAAAAACGAGCACCTGTTTTCTTTCAAAAACTGCGTCTTGAATGGTTTTATCGTTGGTTAAACGAGCCTATAGCGCGTGCGCGTGTTCCTCTAGATGTTGCTAAATTTTTCTTCAAGGTGGTTCTTGATGGAAAAAATGGAACTTGTCAAAAAGTACGTTGAGGAACTTATAAATGCTCCCATAAATCTTGTTGGCTACAGAGACTTTAACGAAGCTTTTCATTATCTATATATGGATTCCGTTCTTGCTGTGAAACCAGAAGACCTTGGAAATACTTTCTTAGATGTAGGAACAGGTGGCGGAGTTCCCGGTGTCTTTCTTTCAATAGAATTCGGCGTTCATGGTTTTTTAATTGACAGCGTATGTAAAAAGATAGATTACGTGAAGAACTTGTGCAAAAAATTGGGTTTAAGTAATGTGGAATTGATGTGTGTCAGAGCCGAAGAACTTAAAGATAAAGGAAATTTCAGGGAAAATTTTGACAGTGTGGTGTCCAGAGCTGTTTCGAAGATAGCAACAGTTTTAGAGCTTACAGCACCATACGTGAGAGTTGGCGGGAAACTTCTTCTCTACAAAGGTCCCGGATACAATGAAGAATTGGGGCAGGCAGTGAACGCTATGAAAGAGCTGGGAGTAAAACTGTCAGAAGTTAGAAAATACAGTATTTTGGGGAAAGATAGATTTTTGATTATCTTTGAGAAAATATCGCCAACCCCAGAAAAATATCCGCGAAAAGTTGGAATACCAGAGAAAAGACCTATCAGGTAGTTGAATTGCAAATCCCCGAGGAGTAAAAAAATCAAAAGTTCGTTCTTGTTGCCTCGGGGATTTTTTATGGTATAATGTATATGCATACATTCATTCAATGAATGAATATGTAAAAGGGGTGCGAGAGTAAAATGAGCGAGAGAAAGCTGAAAATGGCGCTTGTAGGGTGTGGAAGAATAGGTTCGTCTAAACATGTGGAAGCGATAGTGAAGAATTCCGATGTTATCCAAGCGGTTGCAGTTTGTGACATTGTTATAGAAAAAGCAGAACGAGTCGCACAAAGTATAGAAGAACGGGCGGGCTACAAACCAAGAGTTTATCAAAAATATGAGGAAATAATAAAGAACGAAGATATTGACTTTGTCGCGATTGCCACGGAAAGTGGTTATCATTACGAAATCTCTATGGATTTTTTGAGAGAAGGCGTTCATGTTTTAGTTGAAAAACCTATGGCACTTTCGACGAAACACATGGATGAGATGATAAAGACTGCTAAAGAAAAAAGCGTAAAATTAGGAGTTTGTTTCCAAAATAGATTTAATCCTCCTATTGTTGAACTAAGGAAAAAAGTTGAAAGTGGTGCATTTGGACGGATAAACTACGGAGTTGCGAATATCAGATGGAACAGAGATAAAAATTACTACGAACAAGCATCTTGGCGTGGAACATGGCATCTTGATGGAGGTTCGCTCATGAATCAATGTACACACAATATTGATTTGCTCCAGTGGATGCTTGGAGGAGAGATAGATGAAGTATACGGAGTAATTCGTAACTTTCAACATCCTTACATTGAGGCAGAAGATTTCGGTGGTGCGATTGTGAAGTTTAAAGATGGAAAGGTTGGTATCATTGAAGGGACATCGACAATTTATCCAAGAAATTTAGAAGAAACCCTTTCGATTTTCGGTGAACAGGGCACAGTAATTATAGGAGGGCTGGCTGTTAACAAGATTTTGGTCTGGAAATTCCCAGGTGAAGATAGCCATCCATTTATGGAACTACCTGATCCAGATACCGTTTATGGCTTTGGGCATGTTCCACTTTACAGAGACTTCTACGAATCGATAATTTACAATAGAGCACCCAAAATTCCGGGTGAAGAAGGTAGAAAAGCGGTTGAAATAGTTTTGGCGATATACAAATCCGCACTTGAGAACAAACCTGTCAAATTTCCAATTGAGTTTGACTCAACTCAGATGAAAAATTGGAGTGGTCATTATGTTGTGCGTGGTTAAGGAATTCACGTTTGATGCTGCTCACAATTTAGTCCAGTATCATGGAAAGTGTGAAAAACTACATGGACATACTTACAAGCTCCAAATTGTCGTTTGTGGTGAAAAAGACGAAGAAGGAATAGTCATCGATTTTGTTGAATTAAAAGAGATAGTAAAGAAAGAAGTGCTAAATTATTTAGACCATGCTTACATAAACGAAATAATACCTCAACCAAGTGCTGAAAACATTGCTGAATGGATATGGGAAAGGTTGGAAAAGCATCTGACAACAGAAAGATACAAACTTAGCGAAGTAAGGCTCTGGGAGACGCCAACATCGTGGGTGGTTTATAGGAAAGATTGAAGAGTAAAATCGGAAACCTATAAAATAAGCGGCACCTGAAAAAGGTGCCGCTTTTCAGTTTCGTATAATCAATTATGCCAACTTTTCTTTTTCTTCGAGCGCATGTCTTGGTGTTTCTTCATACTGGATGTTTGCAAATATCTCAAATCCTGTTCCAGCAGGTATGAGCTGGCCAACGATAACGTTTTCTTTCAAACCCTTAAGATAATCGACCGCGCCTTTGATTGCTGCGTCTGTTAATACTTGTTGTGTTTGCTGGAAGCTTGCTGCACTCAACCAACCTTCGTATTCAAGAGATGCTTGTGTAATTCTGAGTAGTTTTCTTCTGTATTTCACAGTTTCTTTTGGCATTATCTGGTAAACTTCTCTTTCTTTGTCATAGTTAATCACAAGAATGTCTTTTACATTATACTTGATGAGTTGTTCCAATAGTTCTTCTGTTATTTCTTCCCCTTCTTTTGCAAGTTCTACAACTTGACCTTCTTCGTTCTTTATAAGGATGTGCTTTGCGAGTACTTTTCCGATAATGCGTTTTCTGTTGAGCTCTATGTTAGCATTGCCTTCCATTATCTCTCTGTTAACTTTGTTGAGAATAGTGATTGGTACAAGGTCTCCTGGCAAGAAGTCAGTATCGCCTGGTTCAATGACTTCCGCTTTGTTAAGCATCTGCCTGATTATCAGCTCAAAATGCTTATCATGAATATCGACACCTTGTTGGACGTAGACTTTCTTAATTTCTCTTAGCAGGTACATCGCTGTGTCTTCTACTCCAAGTTCCTCGAGAATCTTTCTTACTTTGAGAGAACCTGTTGTAAGTGACTGACCGGGTAAGACCTTTTGTCCGATGGTTACGTTTACTCTCACCCTTGATGGAACAACGTATTCGTGTATTGTTCCAAGTTCGTCTTGTACATAAATCTTCTTTGGTTCATCTTGAGAGATATCAACTACAACACCTTTAACTTTGGAGAATATACCTTCTGGGTCTTTTGTCTTTTTCCTTGCTTCGAAGAGCTCCTCAACCCTTGGCAAACCTTGTGTGATGTCAGCTGTTGTAGCGATACCACCTGTATGGAACGTCCTCATTGTAAGTTGTGTACCCGGTTCACCGATAGATTGAGCTGCTACAATACCTACAGATTCACCAACACTCACAACTTTGTGGTTCGAGAGGTCAAGACCGTAACATTTCGCACATACACCATGTTCTGCTTCACACGTGAGTGGCGAGCGGACATAGATTTCAGGTCTGACTACGATGCTATCTATGTTATTTTCTTCAAGCATTTTCGCAACCGTTACATCTATTTGTTCTTCCTCAACGGCGAGTTGTTTTTTCCGTTCTTTGTCCCAAATAACCTCTTCTGCAACAACACTGCCAACGATTGGGTAAAGTTTTACTTTTACAGATTTAACGCGAGATTCTCTTAGCTTTTTGATAACTTCCCAATTGAGTTCGCTTTCAGATGGTAGAACTTCTGTGCCAAGGTCGACATCTTCAGCAAGTTCTGCATAAACCTCAGGAATATTAATATCGCTCAAATCAAGAACTTTTTCTTCAACAACAGGCACTCTCTTTTTGTAATTTGACAAGAACTTAGCATCATCGTCAAGTATCACTGTATCTCTCTGGTAGACCTTTCCTGTTTCTGGGTTGACTAATATATTACCAGTTCCTGGTTCGTAGACGTCTTTTGCCAGCACTCGTCCAAATATGAAGTCTTCTATTTTTTCGACAACGAAGTTATCGGAACTTTTAAGTATAGCTGCCCTAACACCTTCGTGTGTTCCACAATCTGGTTGCGTGATAACGACACTCTGAACAACGTCAACGAGCCTTCTTGTAAGGTATCCAGCAGAGCTTGTTCTCAGTGCGGTATCGGCCGAACCTTTTCTTGCACCATGTGTACTGATAAAGAATTCAAGGACCGATAGCCCTTCTCGGAAGTTCGAAAGAATCGGAATTTCAATGGTTCTACCAGATGGGTCTGCCATAAGACCACGCATACCGGAAAGTTGTTTAAGCTGGTCCTTGTTACCCCTAGCTCCGGAATCAACCATTATGAACACTGGGTTGAATGGATTCTCACCAAGGTATTTGTAGGTCTCTTCTTGGACCAAATCTGTAGCTTTTGTCCAAATCTTTATCGTTTCTTTGTATTTCTCTTCATCGCTCAATAAACCTTCCTCGTAGAGTTTCTCTATCTCATCAATCTTTTTCATTGCTTCAGCAATGATTTCGTTTTTCTTCGGAGAAATGAGGAAGTCTTTCAAACTAACTGTCAAACCGGAAATCGTTGCGTAGTGGAACCCAAGTGTTTTTATATCATCAAGCAAATCTGCTGTCCTGTCAATACCGTGCTTTTTGAAAGTCTTGTAAACAACATCTTTGATTCCGTTCTTTCCGAACGTTTTGTTATAATCTCTAAGTTCCTCTGGAAGAATCGAGTTAAATATGACCCTACCGAATGTTGTTTTTACCACTTTATCGTTGATTTTCACAAGTATTGGTTCATGTAGTTTTATGTAACCAAATTCGTAAGCGATTTCCGCTTCTTCTGGGCTTGCGAATTTCCATTTGATATCTTCTGGTTGAACTTTATCGTAGTTCTTATCGACCATCGTTAGGTAGTAAACACCGGCGACAATATCCTTACCGGGCATCGATATAGGCTTTCCATGCGCCGGAGAGATTATGTTATACCTCGATAACATTAGTAACCTTGCTTCCGCTTGCGCTGCTGGCGAAAGCGGTAAATGGACCGCCATCTGGTCACCATCGAAGTCTGCGTTGAACGGTGGACATACCAATGGATGCAGTTGTATGGCGTTACCTTCTATAAGTTTTGGCTCGAAAGCTTGGATAGACATTCTGTGTAGTGTTGGAGCTCTGTTGAGTAAGACAACTCTTCCTTGGATAACCTTCTCAAGTTTTTCCCAAGCTTTCGGGTCTTCTCTTTGGAGTTCTTTTCTATATTTTTTAACTTTTGTCTGTGTAGCTTCCGCATTTTCTTCTTTTGAAAGCTCGGCAATAACGAACGGTTCAAAGAGCTCGAGAGCCATCTTCTTTGGCAAACCACATTCGTGTATCTTCAAATGAGGGCCAACGACAATAACGGCTCGACCCGAATAGTCAACGCGTTTACCGAGTAGATTTCTTCTGAAGCGTCCTTTCTTTCCTCTAATGAGATCGGTAAGTGATTTCAGTGGTCTACCATTTCTATCTGTATAGGCTTTTCCAATTTTTCCATTGTATATCAGATTATCAACAGCTTCTTGTAACATACGCTTTTCGTTTCTGATTATGACCTCGGGAGCGTTCATTTCATACAATCTCTTGAGTCGATTGTTTCTCATTATAACCCTTCTGTAAAGGTCATTGAGGTCTGTTGTTGCGAAACGCCCGCCATCTATCTGTATCATTGGCCTTATTTCTGGTGGAACAACTGGTAAAACTTCCAGGACCATCCACTCAGGTTTTGTTCCACTTTCCATTAAATCTTTGACTATCCTTAGTTTCTTTAGCAACTTTTTGGCTCTGACGCTGCTTTTTGGGATTTTGTTAAGTTCGTTCTCAAGCTCTGTTTTCATAACTTCGAGGTCAAGTTGTTGCAACAGCTTCTTTATAGCTGCAGCTCCAGTCTCAGCTTCAATCTTTCCTGGGTATATCATGCTGTAAGCTTCGTAATCTTGCTGAGTGATAATCTGACCTCTTGTGATACCAGTTTCTTCTGCCATCTCTGGGTCAATGTATGTGACCACCATTATTGGTTTATCGTTTTCAACTTGTTCTTCAACAACAAACATGCCATGGTAGTGCTGGCTGAAGATTTTGTATTCTTCAATGGATAGTTTCTCATCTTCGAAGAGGAATCTATCAGCTATAACATCGCCAGCTTTTACCATTTCCCCGTCCTGAACATATATAGTCGCTCCTTCAAAGACAGGATACGTCTTAGATGACTGGACGTTTTCAATGTATATCGTTCCAGTTGTAATGACTTCATAGCTTCCATTTTCAAGGGGTCGCAGGTTGAGATTCCTGCTGAATTTCACGGTTCCTGACAACGGTGCTACGATACGAGGCAATATAGTTTCTGTTGTCAATTGTTGCCCTTTCTTTATTTTATCTCCGTTCTTTACCAAAGTTCTTACGCCGTAAGATAGCGTGAAGGTTATCGGTGTATTCTTACTTGTTGGGAGTGGATTAAGAGTAATAGTTTCTGAAATTTCGTCGACTTCTACGGTTCCATCAAATGGTGCGAAAATAGCATCAACCCTTTTTTCCGGAACTATTTCATCACCTTGGTTGACGAAATCTCCATCTTTAACCCTAAGTTCCATTCCGCTGTAAACACGAAGTTCGGTTCTTATAACGTTCTTTATTGTTATCCAATAGATATCTCTGTCTGTGTGTGTTCTTTCATGCTTTATATGGACCTCGCCATCTATATCAGCTACAAGTGGAGCCCTAGGTTCTTTTACAATGTATGCAGGTGATACTTCGAAATCCCATTTTCTCGCGTAGATTTCGTATTCAGTTTGGTTTAATATAGAACCTTTTACAAAAGGAGTGTTCTTCGGGTCAGTAACTATCAGGACCCTTTCATTTACCCTTCTACTACCAAAGTAAACGATATTTTCTATATCCTTTACTGTCATGTCAAGTAATGTGGCGATGACACTTGGAGTGTTTTTAAGATACCAAACGTGCGTGACAGGAGCAGCCAATTCGATGTGTCCGAATCGGCGCCTTCTTGCATCTCTTGATTCAACCCTAACTCCACATTTCTCACAAACTGTACCTTCATACTTTTTACCACTATACTTTCCACAGGCACATTCGTAATCTTTTACAGGTCCAAATATCCTTTCACAGAATAGTCCATCTCTTTCTGGTTTAAAAGTACGGTAGTTTATCGTTTCCGCTTTCTTTACTTCTCCACTCGACCAGCTTCTGATGACTTCTGGAGATGCCACCGCCACTTTTACTTTCGCAATTTTCCTTTTGAAAGAAGAACTCATTCATTTTCCCTCCTCTTAACGTCGGGTAAAAAACTTATAAAACTTACCAAACCTTACAGTTTTTCGATATCTATTTCATTACCGTGCTCGTCGTAAACACGAACATCAAGTGCGAGACCTTTCAACTCTCTAACAAGGACCTTGAAGCTCTCTGGTAAACCTGGTTCTGGTAAGTTCTTACCTTTCATGATAGCTTTGTAAACTTCGGTCCTACCTTTGATATCGTCACTTTTTACCGTAAGCATTTCGTTCAATGTATAGGAAGCACCGTATGCTTCAAGTGCCCAGACTTCCATTTCACCGAACCTTTGTCCACCAAACTGCGCTTTACCTCCGAGTGGTTGCTGGTGTATCAGTGAGTAAGGTCCTGTCGCCCTTGCGTGAATTTTGTCTCTTGCAATGTGGATGAGTTTCATGATGTACATGTAACCAACGAGCACCGGTGAATCGAATTCCTTACCTGTTCTTCCATCTCTGAGAATAACCTTACCTGATGGATTTTCTGGGTCATCTCCATGGTGCAAATTAAGTTTTTCTCGGACTTTGTAAAGTTCTGGCAATATTTCGTCTTCCTTAGCGCCATCGAAAACAGGTGTGGCAAAGTGTCTATTCGTCAATTTTGCAAGCCAACCAAGAGAGGTTTCGAGCACTTGACCAATGTTCATACGTGATGGAACACCCAATGGGCTAAGGACTACTTGGACCGGCGTTCCGTCTGGTAGGAACGGCATATCTTCTTTTGGAAGAATCATTGAAACGACACCTTTGTTACCGTGCCTACCTGCTAGTTTGTCACCAACTTCAAGTGGTTTTCTTGTTGCCAGATAGACTCGAACAAGTGTGTTCACACCAGGACCGAGGTCTCCGACTTCTTCTTTGTGGAATACGTGCACACCGATGACTCTACCTTCAACACCGTGTGGGACTCTGAGCGAAGAATCTTTGACGTCTTTACCTTTTTCTCCAAAGACGGATCTCATGATTTTCTCTTCCGGTGTTGCATCACTTTCACCTTTTGGTGTTACCTTACCAACAAGGATATCTTGCGAGGTAAAGTATTTTTGTTTACCAACGTAAGCACCTATTCGGATAATTCCGTTTTCATCGAGATTTCTCAAGTTTTCCTTAGAGACATTTGGTATTTCCGCAGTGATTTCTTCTGGACCAACTCTTGTTTCTCTTGCTGTTGTTTCATAGACTTCGATGTGTACAGACGTGAATGTTTCTTCTTCGAGTAGTTCTTCGCTTACCAGTATAGCGTCTTCGAAGTTGTAACCTTCCCATGGAAGGAACGCAACGAGCACATTCTTACCGAGTGCAAGTTCTCCGTTATCTGTTGCTGGACCATCAGCTATTGGTGTCCCTTTCTTTACAAAATCTCCAACATTAACAATGGGCTTCTGATTGATACATGTATCTTGGTTTGACCTAACGTATTTCAAAAGAGTATACTCATCAAGTATTGGATTTCCTTTCTTATCGTGAAGTGGATTGCCATTTTCGTCTGTTCTGTGGATAACTATTTTTCTGGCATCGACCTTTTTGACGATTCCATCGTGTTTTGCCAATACGACATGTCCAGAATAGATAGCAGCCGGGTATTCCATACCAGTTCCAACAAGTGGAGCTTCGGATTTGATAATTGGAACTGCTTGCCTTTGCATGTTAGAACCCATCAAAGCACGGTTAGCGTCGTCATGTTCGAGGAATGGTATCAGTGATGTTGTAACACTGACGATTTGTTTTGGTGATATATCAACGAAGTCAACTTCGTTTTTGTGCACGTAGACTACTTTTTCAAGATATCTAACCGGGACTTTTTCTTGCAATATGTTACCATTTTCATCTCTTGGTATAGTTGATGATGCAATTCTGTAGTTTTCTTCTTCATCTGCAGCAAGGTAAACAATTTCGTCAGTGATTCTACCGTTGACAACCTTTCTGTATGGAGTTACAAGAAAACCGAATTTATCGATTGTGGCATAAACAGCGAGTGAGGTGATAAGACCTATGTTACCACCTTCTGGTGTTTCAATTGGACACATTCTTCCATAGTGAGAGTGGTGAACGTCACGAACTTCGAACCTTGCCCTTTCTCTCTTCAGTCCGCCAGGTCCGACTGCTGTGAGCCTACGTTTGTGTGTTAATTCAGCAATTGGGTTAACCTGGTCCATAAATTGTGAAAGTGGGTTCGTTGCAAAGAAACTATTAAGCGATGCAACAACGTTTCTCAAGTTAATCAAACTTGGAATGGATATCTTATCTAAGCTTGTATATGTTGCGAGTTTTTCTTGAATCTGATGGACAGATTTCGAGAACGCCCTTTCAAACTCTGAACCTATCAATTCACCAACTGTTTTGACCCGCTTATTTGAAAGGTGGTCTTTTGTATCTAGGGTTTCCGGATGTTTTTCAACTTCAAGCAACATCCTGACAACCAAGATTATATCCATTGGTGTAAGAGCGTTTGAAGTCTCTGTGTACTCAACGTTCTCAACGCTCTTTGGATTTCTTCCTTCTATTTCAACAAGGTATTTTCTGTATGTGTTTGTTAATTTCTTGTTCATTTTGTACCTACCGACTTCGGT
Source organism: Fervidobacterium sp. (assembly GCF_059913585.1). Lineage (NCBI taxonomy): Bacteria > Thermotogati > Thermotogota > Thermotogae > Thermotogales > Fervidobacteriaceae > Fervidobacterium > Fervidobacterium sp. Next base: position 76,174 of record NZ_DBOLZL010000014.1, on the reverse strand, counting down.
AAGCTCAAATCGTTCAGGATTAAAGTAAAGGTTATTCCAGAAGGATTTTGCTGCGTTGTATCTAAACACCTCACCAGGGCGCAGTTCTTTGTATATCTCCATGTAAGCCCTAAGCTCACTGATATTCTCTTCAAGAGGCATTTTCAGCCTTTCCTTAAGTTTCAGGTAGGTCTTATATATGTACTTATTTGCAACTTTTATCTTGTCAATTCCATGTTCTCTAAATATCTCAGCAAGTGTGGGCGTTAGTGTTGAACCTTTTTCAGCGAGGACTTCTCCAGATTTTGAGACAACCTTCTCGAGAATTATTACCCCTTCTGCTTGCTTCAAAGCATAATCATCTTCGACATCTATGTAAGTTGGGAATAGAGAAAGGATATCGATATCGTTTTGATAACCAAGGGTTTTTAAAACCAAGAAAAGGTTCAGCTTTTTCCTTCTATCGATTCTTGCATACAAAGTTTCATCGTTGAGATTGAGCAATACTTCAAGCCACACACCTCTCACTGGTAGGAAGTGTGCTACATATATTGGTTTTGCTCCTATGTTTTTGGTTGGTTCTTCGACAAAATAGACTCCTGGGCTTCTTACAAGCTGACTGACGACAACTCTTTCAACACCGTTTATCACGAACGTTTGATTTTCAGTCATGATAGGATAATTGCCAAGACTTACTTCTTCTTCGCGCATTTCTCCGGTTGACAAATCGGTAACTCTAACCGTTGCGTAAAACGGTGCGACATACGTGAGAAGACGCTGTTTACACTCTTCGACCGAGTGCAGAGGTTCACCTACACGAAATCCAACAAATTCGAGGCTGAAACCTTTGTCTCTTCTACCCTCGGTCTTTACTGAAGTTATGGGGCTGAACTTCTTGAGGATACGTAAAATACCGTGATCCAATAACTCCTTGAAGGATTTATGCTGGATTTCTACGAGGTCTGGGACGTTGAGAATTTCATCAACCTTTCCGAAGGAGTACCTTATCCTCTTGCCCACTTGATAAGTTTTCAATCTGATCACCTCTTCCTAAAGTGTCGATACAGAATGGTTGGAAATTACGCACTGTGAGGGGTTAAAGAACTGGGTATATAAATAAAAAACGTAGGGTTCCATCGAACCTGTCCATTGCTGGAACTCTAGGGAGTTTTTTATAATGTTCATGCATGTTTATTTTCATCATTCGGGTCATGGTAGACAATAATACCGCAATTATATATTAAACCATAAAAACCCCGCACTGTGTAGTACTGTGCGGGGTTTGATACACAATATTCTTTGTTTTGAAAAATATGTTACTTAATTTCAACTTCTCCGCCGACTTCTGCGATCTTTTTCTTGATTTCTTCCGCTTCTTCTTTCTTAACTCCTTGTTTAATGAATGCATCTGGTGCGCCAGCTTTTTCAACAAGGTCTTTTGCTTCTTTGAGTCCGAGGCCTGTGATTTCTCTAACAACTTTGATGACTTCAACTTTCTTCTGACCGAAGCTCTTGAGGAGAACATCGAATGTGTCTTTTTCTTCTGCTGCCGCTGCTGGAGCTGCCGCTGCCGCTGCAACTGGCATTGCTGCCATAACTGGAGCTGCTGCGCTAACACCAAATCTTTCTTCGAGCATCTTAACAAGTTCTGCAAGTTCTGCCACCGTTAATGACTCAATAGCTTTTACGAGTTCTTCCAATGTCATAATATACACCTCCTGATAAGTTTGCCTTAAGTTTTTTGGGCTTAACCAACTAACACTTAACGTTTGAAATTACTGTTTTTCTTTTTGTTCCTTAATAGCGTTAAGAGCATACAATACGCTTCTAAGCACACCTGCGAGAGAGTTGACAAGACCACGAATAGGTGCTTGGATACCACCAACAACCATCGCAAGTAGTTGCTCTCTTGATGGAAGCTTGGACAAGTTTTCGAGTTGGTCGCCTGCAAAGAATTTTCTTTCCAAATACAAACCTTTGCAAACAGGCGTCCCTTTGTTCTCTTTCACGAAGTTGTGGAATATCTTGATAGCTTCAACAGGGTCTGCCTTTGCGTTCACATACAGAACAGCGGTTGGTCCAAAAAGAACGTTATCATGACCTTCAAGGTCATACTCTGCATTTTTGAGAGCCATTCTTAAGAGAGTGTTCTTAACGACCGTAAATCTTGCGTCGCTGCCAAGTTTTTCTCTTAAGGCTCTTCTAAGTTTTGTCATCTGTGCAACTGTAAGCCCGGTAAAGTCTGCGAAAAGTACCAATGATGAATTCTTAAAAGTTTCTGTTAACTCGTTAACAAGTTGCTCCTTCTGTGGTCTCTTAAGCACGTCGTCACCTCCCATATCAAATAAAAAATGCCTCTTTACGAGGCACAGCGGAGGGAAAACAGCACCAATACGGAAACGATAATCCGCTGAACAGGTGCTTTTCGTATCCCTTCCGTGCCTCCTGCAGGCGCCCTAGTTTGTTTGGGGCTTTATTTGACCTGCAATCTACGGCAAATACTTATTTTAGGACACCGTCTATTTTACCAAAGTTTTCTGTTCTGTAGTGAACAATGAGTTACATCTGTGTAAAGAAATAAGCTTATTGAACGATATTCTTCAAACTTATCGGGCTATTCGTTAGCCAGACTTCTACAATAGTTACGTTTGTTGCGTTGAGTGTTGTGGATGTTGCGTATTTCTCCACATATAAACCTGTACCGTTTAATTTTAACACGATACCTGTTGCTTCAGTAAGTTCTTTAAGTTGCGAGATATTCCAACCTGTGATGTCAGGAAGAGTTGTATAGGATTGATTCCTTGGGTTCATCAAATCATCCTGGTATTGCTTTAATTTCAAAACAACTTCCTTAAAGAACGGCGCAGCAACGATACTACTTAGCTTTTCCGTCTGAGGAGAATCAACCCAGACCATTATAGTGTAAGGCTTGTCTAAGATAGCTTGCCCTACGAAAACTGCTGTGACATCCTTTTTCTGGTTTTTTTGCGCTGTACCAGTCTTTCCTAGTATTTTTACGCCATCTATTTTTGCATTTATACCTGTTCCTCTTTCCACGACATCTTCGAGCATTTGTTTTACAATGTCAGCGGTTGATTTTGATATGACTTGTTTCTTTGTCACTTTTTTTTCCTCATCGATAGTAGGTGCGACGTAAATTCCGTCGTTAACTATAGTATTAAAAGCTACTAGTAACTGGATAGGTGTGACGCCTATTGATTGTCCAATACTCATAAACGCCCAATCAGCTTTGTACCATTTATCTGGAGTGTTAAGTTTTCCTGGTATCTCCCCTTGTAATTCTATGCCTGTCTCCCTACCCAAACCAAAAGCCTGGAAAATTTCATAAAGCTTTTCGACCCCAAAAGAATCAACGATTTGCTTTGTTGTGAGAACAGAAACGACGTTGCAGGAATGAACTAATCCATCGTAAAGATTGATGTCCTTATGGACTTCAAGGTCCTTGATTGTTAAATTCAAACCCTCGATAGGTTTCACATAACCAGGACAGTAATAATGAGTGTTTGGTGTGACAAGTCCTAGCTCTAATGCTGCTGAGAATATAATAGGCTTTATTGTGGAACCGGGTTCTATATATCCCATATAATAGGTGGGCCAACTCTGGGTGGTTAATGCAGCTCTTACTTTCCCAGTATTACTTTCCATTACCAGAACTCCGACTTCTGTTGCCTGCTTTTTCTCCTTGTAATCCCGTGCCAACAAGTAAAGTTGCCTTTGAAGTTCACTATCTATCGTAATCCTGACATTTTTTCCGTTTTCAGGCTCTATTTTCACATAGTTCAAAGGTCTGCCAATTACTCCTGAATAAGTTACTGAGACAACGCCATCTCTGACAGGTCTCAGTATTTTATCGAAATAAGCTTCCACACCACTGATTCCGTGTCTTTGATCCGTTTTACCAACGATTGCAGAGAGACCAAAATCTGATAAGGAAATACGGCGTTCCTCTGGAACAATCGCAACAAATTTCAAAAATTGAGTTGGAATCTTTCTTATTGCTTCCTGCCTGCTACTAACAATACCGAGTCGGAGAATATTTTTTTTATCGAGTTCATTTAATTGTTCAGACACTCCAAAAGCGTTTAACAGTCTCAGAAAATCTGGCGATTTTTTGAATGCGTTGCCTGCAAAACTTCGCAAGTAATTCAAATCCAAATAAACACCGTAAACAATCTCACTTGTAGCGAGCAAACGCCCGCGAGAATCGTAAATATTACCACGCAGTGCAGGAATATAACTTTTAACCGCGTACCGGTTAGTATATATATTTGTATAAACCTTTACAAGCAAAATAATTATCAAGACCGAGACAAATAATAATACTAGTCTATAGCGGTATCTACCTCTGCTCAATTGATTACATCACGTCCTAATACCAATTTCACTATTTGAACATCTAAAACTTCGTTGTGTTGTCTTAAATTCGATAAACCCTCTCTATACATCTCAACTTGCCTTAACATCTCCGCTGTTCTCAAGTTAAGTTGATACGCACCGAGAATCAGACCTGTGAACAAAGAAAATGCAAAGATGTACTTCAACACACGAAAGAAGGTCTTATGCTGCTCTTGTAAACCTTCAAGTGCGACTTCTCTTCGCTTGCTTCTTACGAGTGTCATACTCTATCCCCCTTCGCTCCGCTAAGTTATGAAAAAAACTGAAATTAAGAACTTACTAACGGAAACGAAAACATAAGCCCATATATTACGGCTTTCCTCTGCTCCGCTTAGTGAAGCATCGAACATTTGGAAAATGTAAAAAGTAAAAGAAAAATCAAAAGCCTAACCTTCCAGAAAAATACTAACTTTCTCCGCTTTTAGTTGAATTAAGTTATTTGTGGTCTAACAGTAAGAAACTCATACTCTCCTAGCTACCCTTAACTTTGCACTCCTCGACCTTGGGTTCTCCGCTATCTCTTCCATGCTTGGTGCTATAAAATCGCCTAAAGGTTCTAGTCTCGGGTCGTTTTTAAATGTGTGCTTTACTAATCTATCTTCCAGTGAATGGAACGAAATTATAGCAATTCTACCTCCGGGTGTTAACAAATCAGGCGCGAATGAAAGGAATTTCGCCAAGTTTTCAAGCTCCTTATTTACTTCTATCCGTATTGCTTGGAACGTTTTAGTTGCAAAATGCCTTTTTCGGTTGTGAATTTCTTTGTAAGGTAGAGCTTTTCGGATGGCTTCAACCAACTCTCGAGTTGTATTTATTGGTCTATTTTGAACAATAGAATGGGCAATTTTTCTGGCGAAGCGTTCTTCACCGTAATTGTAGATAATATCGGCTAATCTATCCTCGGGGTAGGTATTAACAACATGGTGGGCGGTTAATTCACTTTCGAGGTTCATTCGCATATCGAGGGGTTCGTCCTGATTAAACGAAAACCCTCTACCTTCTCCTTTTAATTGGTAGGTAGAGACTCCTAAATCAACAAGTAGTCCATCAACTTTATGGACTTGTAACAGGTTAACCAAGACGGGTAAATCTACGTAGGAGAATTTGAAGAGCTGAACATTGGGGTAGGCTTCCAAGTTTCGCTCCGCTATCTGTAAAACCTCGCTGTCAACATCTATTCCTATAACCCTGCCACCCGTTTCCAATATCCGCTCCGCTATCGCCTTGGTGTGTCCTCCTTCTCCTACCGTACAATCCACATACACCCCGTCCGGCTTCCATACCAAGCTGTCTACAACTTCCTTCAACAGTACCGGGATGTGTCGTTCACTATAAATCCTATTCATGCTTCACTCCGCTCCGCTAGTTTAGAAAAAGACTACTTACATTGTAGAACAAAATGTGTAAATTTTGCAATTTTTTCCAAAAAAATCAACAGTTAAAAAAACCTTTATTTAAGCGACTTTTGGAATTTTTGCGAATATATACTTAAGTATAGTAAAATTTAACATTTATTAAATAAAACAAACAGGGGGACTCCCCCTGTTTGTTATTGACGTATATGGTAAGAGTGATGCACTACCCTTTTCAAAGAGTTATTCTTGTTCCAGTAAGTCCTTTTAATGCCTTATCGAGAACTGCCATATCGGTAATCAAACATTCTCTTCCAGTTGAGGTTACGAAATCAATTGCTGCTTCGATTTTTGGTCCCATGCTACCTGATGGGAATTGACCTTCGGCAAGGTACTTTTTCGCTTCTTCGACTGTAAGGTGGTCCAGAGCTTTTTGATCCGGCTTGTTGTAGTTGATGTAGACTTTTTCAACTCCGGTAAGAATTATGAGTATATCTGCATCAATTTCTTTAGCAAGCAAAGCGCTTGCTCTATCTTTATCGATGACTGCTTCAACCCCTTTCAGTGTTCCGTTTTCTTGTATGACAGGTATTCCGCCCCCACCAGCAGCTATGACTATCATGTCTTTTTCAACCAATGTCTTTATGACGTTCTTTTCAACTATGTCTAGTGGGATTGGAGAAGGAACAACACGTCTCCAACCTCGTCCAGCATCTTCTTTCATTATCCAACCTTTTTCCTGTTGTAGTTTCTCTGCCTCTTCCTTTGAATAAAATGGACCAACTGGTTTTGAAGGTTTTTGGAAGCCAGGGTCATTCTTATCAACGATAATTTGTGTGACGACGGCTGCGATTTCTCTTTGTATATTCCTTTTCCTTAGCTCATTTCCAAGAGTTAATGCTATCATGTAACCAAGACTACCTTGAGTTTGTGCATCGTTAACGTCAATAGGGAACGGTGGTATAACGTGCTTTGCTAATTCTTGTTGGACTAAAAGATTACCTACTTGTGGTCCGTTTCCATGAGTTATAACTATGTCGTAATCATCGAGCATAGAAACCAAAAATTTGGCGGTTTCGGAAAGGTTTTTCATCATGTTTTCTGCTGTTGCTTCTTCACCAGGTCTGTTAACTGCGTTTCCACCAATAGCCACAACTGCTAGTTTCTTCATGTGCACACCTCCAACTACGGATATGGAATTTTAGATTTAAGAAAGTGCGATTGCCAAAGCGATAGATGCGAATTTCGACTCGCTTGTATCTGCACGTGATATGACGATAACTGGTGCCTTTGCTCCAGCTATGATACCAGCAATTTTTCCATTTGCAAAGTATACAGCAGACTTGCCAAGGAAATTTCCACTATGAATGTCTGGAACAACTAGTATATCAGCATGACCTGCGACATCCCCCTTGACGCCTTTGACTTCTGCTGCATAAACGCTCAGAGCGTTATCTATTCCAAGTGGTCCGTCTATCTTACAATTCTTTATCTGACCACGCTCGTTCATCTTGGCTATAATAGCAGCTTCCATTGTCTCTGGCATATCTGGATTTACTGTTTCAACGGCAGCTATGAGTGCAACTTTAGGCATCTCGTAACCAAGTTTTCTGGCAACAGCAACTGCGTTTTCTATAATTTGCACCTTCTGTTCCAAAGTAGGTCTAATTACCATACCACCATCTGTGATGAAAATCAAACGGTTCACACCAGGAACCTCAACAACCGCAACGTGTGAAAGCAATCTCTCTGTTCTGAGCCCTTCCTCTTTGTCTAAGACGGCTTTTAGTAATGTGGAAGTTTTTACAAGTCCTTTCATCACTATGTGTGCTTTTCCTTCGACAACTGCTCTCACTGCACCTTTGGATGCCTCTTCTTCAGAACGGCAGTCAACAATGGGAAAATCGGCGTTGAGTTCTTTCAAATTCTCTTCAATTATTTCTTTCTTTCCAAAAAGAATAGCAGAGACGCCTAATTCCTTTGCTTCGACAACCGCTTTTATGGCTTCTTTATCCTCTGCTCCAGCAATAGCGATAACTTTCCCCTTACCCTTCGCCATCTCGATGATTTCGGAAAGAGTTCTTATCATCGTCAACACCTCCACAGGGCTTGTTCTTAGATTTTTTTAAATTTAAACTAATATCCTTGCAGCTGCACAGATATATGTCATAGCTAACAATGCTTCAAAGATGACCTTGTAGTCATCGTGCTTAATCTGAACTTTCCTTCCATCTATTCTCTCGACGAGGGGCATGGAAGAGACAAGGTCAGCTCTAAGTGTATCACTGAATTCCACAACCATTTCAACAGGCGATGAGAATCTGAAAATCTCGAAATCTTTTCTGGATTTTGTTGAAAGCTTGTTAGCGCATTGTTCCAGTTCATTGAGCAAAATCCTCATTGGTTTCATAATAGCGCTGTGCCTTCCGATAGACTTTTTGGTCTCCACAGTAAGAACCTTTGGTAGAATTTTAGAAGTTTGGGCAATAACTTTGTCATCTCCAATTAGACATCCAAGAGGAACACTGAACAAACCAGCAAAAGCTGCGTTGATAAGTGCTTCGTTCATCTCCATACCGTTTATCCAAATATTGTGTATTGAAGAACTTGAGTATGTATGGTCCATGTTTGCATGAATGGTGCCAATACCTGCATGGTAACCGAAAAAGACAGCAAAATCAAAGGATTCGTCTATACCGTACATCATATAGTATTGCCTAATGCCACCACTTACCAATGTTACGTATGGAAATTCCTCGGTAATCTCCCAAGGGATGTTATCACCTGCAGCATGCGAATCTACGAGCGTTACTTCGCACCCTTCTAATCCTTTTAAAAACGCTTTCAGCTGTCTCAACATCTCATACCTTTTGTATTCATTACTTCTCTTCTCAACGTCATTCCAACTAGTTACACCAGCAAGTCCTTCGTAATCAAACGATATAAAGATTTTCTTCTTGCTCCTTGTCATACCACCCACCCCTGTTGGTATTATAAAACAAAGTGTGTTTGTTATGAAGTCTGGTAAAAAAGAGCATACTGAAGCATACAAAAGCATAAACAAGTATCGATGAGGATTAATTATGATTGAAGAATGAGCACTGTTTTGGAGTGGATAGTAGCAATTTTCAAAGTCTGCAGTGAGTGACTACTTAACGTTTCTTAATTGATTCTTTACAGTAAACAATTTCGAAACAAAACGTCATATACCATTTCTTGTGGGTAAAATATCATTCATGAGTTAACATAAAGTTTGTCTTGATTTTTAACATAGACTTATGAGATAATACTCAATGCACAGTAATCTTACCCCCGCCCCTGCCTTGTTACTTTATAACTTTTATAAACATTTTCCTTATAATTGCACGTCTCGAGGTGTACTTATGGATAATGTAGAAATCAAGGAAAAGATTTTATCCGCACTTAAGGAGAAGGTCAGCCGCCAACAATGGGAACACTGGTTTATAGACTTCTATGTCAAACGTGTAGAGGGAACCCACGTTGTATTCGAAGTGGGTAACCTCTTTCTTAAAGGTTATATCGAGAAGAAGTTTGATAAGGTTATCAAAAAAGCTATTGGTGAGGTCGTCGGGCAAGGAGCAACTTACGAAATTGTTTACGCTCAAGTTGTCAATCCTGACAACTTTGAAGATGAAGTTCCAGACAATGTTGCATTAGTCAGGAAAAAGCCTGTTTTAATAACCCCACTAAATCCTAAGTACAGATTTGACAATTTTGTTGTAGACGAGTTCAACCGATTTGTTTACAACTTACTTCTTGAAGCAGCGAAAAAACCTGGCACTTACAATCCGATATTTATCTATAGTGAGGCCGGAATGGGAAAGACTCATCTTGTTCAAGCTTATGGCAATTATCTCCTATCTCAAAACCCCGACCTGAGGTTTGCATACTTAACTAGTGAGAGTTTTATGAATGAGCTCATCACAAAGCTCAAGTCCGGTAATATGGAGGAATTCCGAGAAAGGTATAGAAAGAAAATCGATGTGCTTGTAATTGACGATATCCAGTTTTTGGCAGGCAAAAAGGGTGTTCAGATAGAACTTTTCCATACTTTCAATGCACTTTACGAAGCAGGAAAACAAATTATCGTATGCTCTGACAGGTCTCCAAAAGAACTTAAAGATTTCCAAGATAGGGTCATTTCAAGGTTCCAAATGGGCGTTGTTGCGCAAATCAAGACTCCTTCCCAAGAAGCTATGTACAAAATAGCAAGAAAAGTTGTTGATGACGAAAAGGCAGATATCGATGATGCAGTGTTGCGATACGTTGCTACGCACATTAGGGGAAGTATAAGAATTCTAAAAGGTGCTGTGATAAAGTTAATTGCTTACAAGAGCATGTATGGAGAGTTAGACATTTCAATTGTGAAATCTATACTGCGAGACGTACTTACTGGTGATGTCAATACAAGCTCAGATGGAGATATCATAGAAATTATCGCTAAGATGTTTAAAACAACGAAAGATGGTATTCTTTCGGGTTCAAGGGACAGAAATACTTCTTTAGCACGACAGGTGTGTATGTACTTTATGGTAAAAAAATACGGTTTATCAACAAGGAAAGTTGGCGAGATATTTAACAAGACACATCCGTCGGTGATAAATTCCGTTAAAGTTGTTGAAGAAAAAATGAGAAATGAAAAAGATTTTGAATTGCTATTGAAAACTGTGGAGAACGAACTTCAAAAAAGTGTTGGAAAAGCTTATTCATAATAAGGTACGAACAGTAGAGAGTGATAGATTAGAGTCTGTTGAAAAACTAAAAAAATGTGATATAATCAATAATGACGTCGAAGAGGAGGTGCTAAGGTATGAAGGTAAGAGTAGATGAAGCAACATGCATTGGTTGCGGAGTATGTGAAAACCTTTGTCCAGATGTATTCAAACTTGGCGATGACATGAAGGCAAAGGTTTTGCAGCCAGAAACAGACCTTTCCTGCGCAAAAGATGCTGCTGACAGCTGTCCAACGGCTGCTATCACTGTTGAAGAGTAACTTGGGGTTAAATCACGTTCGGATTTCGTTGAGGGGGCGGAAGCCCCCCTTTTATTTCAAATGTGTTAATTTACCTTGCTCGAGGTTAAAACCTGGTCAGAGTTGGAAAAAAGGAAATTATAAGAATAGAAATACAAAATTTTCCTTCTTTTTTGAATATTATTGTATTTGCTAAGGGTTAGTGTGATATAATATAATCAACAAGCGGCATTCAAATTTCGAAATTAATGATAAATATGAAAAAGCTTGTGAAAAGGAAGGTGTAAAGAAGTGCACGTAGCAAAGCATTCAGAGCGACTACATAAGTTTTCCTACTTACTTATAACCACTTTTTTGGTTTTGGTTTTTTCCTCGCTGGTTTTTGGCTTGGACATGACAAAAGCTCAGGAGATTTACAAAAGTTATTTTTCGCCTTCTTCTGATTTTCACCAGTTTGTTATTTCACACATCAAGAGTGACCTACCTTTGTACAGGTTTTTGAAGATTTACATGGTAGGTTCAACGGAGAAAACAGAAACTACAAAAAAGACAGGAGATTATTTGGAAGCGCTCAAACCAATGGAAGGTGCCAATTCTGATGAAGAAAGGTTAGCGCGCTCTGTGTATCTTTCTTATTGGGAGGCGAAATTGAAAAACCGTTCTTTCGATAAAGAGCTTGTAAAGAGTTCTCCTATTTTTAACTCCTTTTTCAACGATTATCAGATTCGTCTTGTAGATGCCTTTGGCAATTACGCCCAAGACCTTGCTGCCTACCTTTTCGGTGCGGATATTGACTTGGTTTATGTTCCAGAAGAATTGAAAAAGCTAAGAATCAACGTTATTGGAGATTACGAATACGCTCCCGTCTACAATGGTGAAGAACTACAAGCGATAACTTTGATAGTAGAGAAACCTGAAGTATCAAAAACTTTGGAAGAGATAATTTTAGAAGCGGCAAATTCGGCAAAAGATTTTGATCCAGAGATGTTAATTTTAAGAACGCGTGGAACCATATTCAGAAGTACATATACACATATTGCAGGTATAAAAGATGAGATTGCCAGAGAGTTTGTTATGATAACTCCAAAAGAATTAAACTTAGCGTGGATTAGATGGTTAGTGTATGCTGTTGTATTCTTTATCTGGTTCTACTTATTTAAAAACATTCAGATTCCACTGGCGTTGATAATAGCCTCGGAAACAGTCTACATAGGTGCGTTTCTGAATATTCAATCCACATCGGACGGAATGATTTACGGAATAGTTATGACTATAGCTTTACTTTTCTCAATGTTCTACTTTCTATTTAAGAAGCAATTCACTCTTTTCCTGATAAGCCTTGCTACAGTGCTTGTGGTATTTCTACCTTCGTATGCAACAAAAGACCTCTTAATGCCAGAAACCTTTGGTGAATCTCCATTTTACAACTCGTTGGTTTCTGAAGTTCTTCAAGAACCTTTGAGTATTGTACAAAGAAGGTTGAAAGAGTACAATACTACGGTAAATGAATCCATTGAAAAGTTCAACATTCTTCTGAACGACGTAGGTGTTGATACGTTCAGTCTTTCGGAGGAGTATTTCGCTCCGGAAGGTTTTGAAAAAAGGATCTATTACGCAAAAAGTTTGTTAAGCAAAATGACGGACAAAGTGTTGGTAAAAGAAGTGAACGATTTTATCTACTTTGAAACGAAAAGATACAAAAAAGTAGAAAAGCTCATATCAGAATTCGAAAGTGATTTCAGAAGATTTGTCTCTGTTGGTTCAAACGATTTTAGAAAAACGCTCAGTGAATTTGTTGACTCCAAGTTCGAAGGAACACACAGAGACAGATTACTAAAAACCATCTCATCAACACAAAGAAAATCATACATAATACTGCCTACTTACAAGATTTACTATTCACTTTCGGCAGTTATATTAATATCTCTTTCTTTGTTCTTAATTGCGCTCAAAAGAGATGAAGCGTTCGTCCCTCTTGTTGGTTCGTTTGCAGTGTCAGTTCTCACGTTATTCAGAACGCAAACTGTGTTCATCCAAGTTGGCGTTCCTTCTATTAGTGTTTACATCAGTTGGGTAATTCCATACACTTTAATACTGGCGGTTATTCTGGGTTATTATTGGTTGAAGAAAAACCTTATTATCCTTAAAAGGAGGGAGAGAGTATGAAGAAGTTCTTCGTATTTATGCTTCTTGGGGTCGTTTTAACACTTGGTTTCTCTTTTAAAGCTATCATGGTAACTGACACTGGTGGACTTGGTGACAAGTCATTCAACGATGGAACGTGGGCAGGTATACAGAGAGCGGCTCAGGAACTCAAAGTGGAAGCAAAAGTTATCATGTCACAAGAACAGTCAGACTATATTCCAAACCTTACAAAAGCAGCGGAAGAAGTCAGAAAAGAAAAGGACGGCGGTATTGTTTTTGCAGTTGGTTTCATGATGGCAGATGCTCTTATGAAGGTCGCACAGCAGTACCCAGATGTTTATTTTGTCGGTATTGATATTGATTTCGAGGGTAAAGTGCTTCCAAACGTTATCAACTTCCTCTTCAAAGAACAGGAATCTGCATTCCTCGTTGGATACATCGCGGCCGCTATGACAAGGACAGGAAAGGTCGGGTTTGTCGGTGGTATTCCAATTTCTCCAGTTGAAAGGTTCAGATATGGTTACGAAGCAGGTATAAAGGCTTACCAAGATCTCAAAGGAAAGAAAATTACAATTTTGAGAGGCTACACAAACGAATTCAGCGACCCAAAGAAGGGTAAAGACCTTGCAAATTCACAGTTCTCACAAGGTGCAGACATTATCTTTGCAGCAGCTGGTGCTTGTGGTAACGGAGTTATCGAAGCAGCTAAAGAAAGGTCAGAAAAACTTGCAGGTAAGGGCTACGAAAACATTAAGAAATACGCCCTTTCTGGGAAACCACTCTACTATGCAATTGGTGTTGACGTTGACCAAGACTACATGGCACCTGGAGTAGTTCTTACAAGTGCGATGAAAGGTATCGATACGGCAGGATACTACGGTGTCAAATGGGCATTTACAGGACAATTCAAAGGTGGAACCAGAGTTCTCGGTTTGAAAGAAAACGGTGTGAGAATGTCAGAAATGAAGTACACAAAAGAAATAATTGAAAAATTAGCTCCAAACGCTATTAAAGAACTTGAATACCTTAAACAGCTCATCATTGAGGGTAAGGTTGTTGTTCCAGATTCAGAAGATGCACTCAAGGCATTTACAGTTAAGGGTATAAGACTTCCAAAGTAATCTACCCAAATAAGCGAAATAATCATTTTTCTTCTCATTTTTTTAAGCCGGGGGCAACATGCCCCCGTTTTGATAGACTATACGGATAAATCCGTAAGTCTATCAAAGCGGGAAAATGTCTAGCTGTTTAAATGTTAATCATTACTAACCGGAGGTGGACTCGTAGTGGACGATTTGAGAAAAGATACAAGACGTTCTGAACTTGAAGGTCACGATGACCGTTCTGAGTACGCTGTTGAGATGATAGAGATTACCAAGAGGTTTCCTGGTGTTCTCGCAAATGACAGGGTAACGTTAAGGATTAAAAAAGGTGAAATCCATGCGATAGTTGGAGAGAACGGTGCTGGGAAAAGTACGTTGATGAACCAACTCTACGGTCTCTATCATCCAGATAGCGGTGAAATACGTATCTTTGGTCAAAAAAAGGTCTTTACAGGTCCGAGGGACGCAATAAAAGCCGGTATTGGAATGGTCCACCAGCACTTCATGCTCGTGAACACATTGACCGTGGCTGAGAACGTGGTGCTTGGTAACGAACCTGTGAAAGGTGTTAATTTTGACCTAAGAAGGGCAAGGCAAGAGGTTAAGGAATTATCTGAAAAATATGGTTTATACGTTGATGTCGATGCAAGGATTGAGGATATACCAGTAGGAATGCAACAACGTGTGGAGATAATAAAGACGCTTTACAGAGGTGCTAACATAATTATCCTGGATGAACCTACGGCAGTTTTGACACCGCAAGAAGTTGAGGAACTGTTCGAGATTATGAGAAACCTCCAAAAGAGTGGGAAGACTATCCTATTTATCTCACACAAACTCAACGAAGTCATGGAAATTAGTGATAGGATAACAGTTATGCGTGGTGGAAGGGTAACTGCAGAGCTTATCACGAAAGAAACAAACGAACGCGAAATAGCACGTGCAATGGTTGGTAGAGATGTTGTTTTGAAACTTGATAAGGCGCCGCATATTCCTAAAGAAGTGGTATTTGAAGTTAAAGACCTTTGGGTGAAAGATAATAGGCATCTCGATGCCGTAAAAGGAGTTTCTTTCCAGGTGAGAAAGGGAGAGATAGTGGGTATTGCAGGTGTTGCAGGAAACGGGCAAACAGAATTAGTTGAGGCAATCACTGGTTTGAGAAAAGCAGAAAAAGGACAGGTACTATTTGAAGGAATAGATGTGACAAATAAACATCCGAGGGTATTACGAGAGTTGGGAATGACACACATAGCGGAGGACAGATTGAAGCATGCTTTAATAAAACAATTCCCTGCCTATTACAATGTAATCCTCGGTAGACACTACAAACGTCCGTTTGCGAATGGTGCATTTTTGAATCATCAAGAAATAAAGAGATACACAGCGGAATTGATGGAAGAGTTCGATGTGAGACCAAGGATAATAGAGCACTTAGGTGGTAATTTCTCTGGTGGTAACCAACAGAAATTGGTTGTTGGAAGGGAGATAAAAGCAAGTCCAAAATTCATGGTCGTTGCTCAGCCAACAAGGGGATTGGACGTTGGTGCAATTGAATTCATTCACAGACAGATTCTGAGAATGAGAGAGCAAGATGTGGGTATACTCTTAATCTCAATGGAGTTAGAAGAGATATTCTCCCTAAGCGATAGGATATTGGTTATGTACGAAGGTCAAATAATGGGAGAAGTTAGGCCAGAAGAAGCGACCGTTGAGGAAGTTGGACTAATGATGGCTGGTAAAAGACTGGAAGAAATTCGAGGTGGTAAGAGATGAAAAAGACTGAAACGAAAAAGATTTTGGAAAGCATAGCTGTTCCTGTCTTTGCTGTATTGATTGCTTTGTTGATTTCTGGGCTCATCATCCTTGCTATTGGTAAGAACCCGATAAAGGCTTACGGTGTTCTATTACATGGTGCTTTTGGTAGTAAGCAAGCTATAATTGATACCCTTATAAAGACAACTCCTTTGATTTTAACAGGTTTGGCTGTTGGGTTCGGATTTAGAGCAGGTGTGTTTAATATAGGTGCCGAAGGTCAAATGGCAATGGGGGCTTTGATAGCTGCCACGTTTGCTAGTAATTTTGGTGGATTACCACCTGCTGTTGCGATTCCACTTACGATATTAATTGGTATGAGCGCAGGTGCTGGATGGGCTGCTATAGCTGGATTTTTGAAAGCAAAGACCGGTGCTCATGAAGTTGTTACAACAATTATGTTGAACTGGATAACGACTTACGTAGCATCGTTCATGGTAACTGGACCTCTTGCAACGGGCTCGGGAACACCAAAAAGTCCAGAAATTGCTCAGTCGGCGCAACTCCCCATTTTAATGAGAGTTGGTGCAATGGAATTGAGCGCTGGAATACTTATTTCCATTGCGGCTGCTGTATTTATGTACGTTTTTCTCAACAAAACAACAACGGGATATGAGATAAAGGCGGTAGGTTTCAATCCGTATGCTGCAGAATACGGAGGAATAAGTGTGGCGAAAAACATAGTTCTTGCAATGGCAATCAGTGGGGCACTCGCTGGACTTGCGGGTGTTACCGAGCTTATGGGAGTGCACCATAGGTTCTTGGGAGAGTTATCGGGCGGTAAAGGTTTTGACGGTATTAGTATCGCACTCATAGGGCAAAATAATCCGATAGGTATCATCTTTGCAGCACTTCTGATAGGTGCGCTGAGGACTGGTAGTAATGAGATGCAGTTCATGGGGGTTTCAAAATATATCGTCATCATCGTTCAAGGTATCGTTATCTTCTTAGTAGCGGCAGACAGAATCGTTAAGGCAATATACGCGAGAAAGAAGGTGAAAGCATGAGAGTTTTAACAGCAATCCTTTCGATATTTATAAATCCGCAATTTTACAAAATAGCTCTTACGGCTGCAACACCTTTGATTTTTGCATCACTTGGTGGTGTGTTTAGTGAAATTACAGGTGTAGTTAACATTGCACTTGAAGGCATTATACTTATGGGGGCGTTCACGTCTGTTGTGTTCACGTATTTAACCGGAAACGTGTGGTTTGGTGTTCTCATGGCAATTGTTAGTGGTATACTTCTTGCATTGTTGCATGCATGGGGCAGTATAAAATGGGCAGGGAACCAGGTTGTTTTAGGAACGGCTATAATATTAATCTCCCAGGGTTTAACAGGTTTCCTTATGGAACCCATCTTTGGTCAGCCTGGTCAGACGGATTTCGTCGGAAAGGTGGATGAAATTACCATCCCAGGACTTGTAGATGTTCCATTTTTAGGGCAGGTAATAGGTGAAATCAGCCCGTTTGTGTATATAGCATTTGGTTGTGTTGCTTTTGGTTGGTGGTTGATTTACAAAACTAAGCTGGGGTTGAGGATGCGTTCGGTTGGTGAAAATCCTGAAGCTGCGGATACACTTGGAGTTAATGTTTATGCGATAAGATACTTTGGAGTTATAATGAGCGGAGTTTTCGCTTCACTTGCGGGTGCTTACCTAAGTGTTGGGGAAATTGGACAGTTCAAAGAACTCATGTCCGGAGGTAGAGGTTTCATAGGATTGGCAGCGATGATTATCGGAAAATGGAATCCTGTTGGAGCGATGCTCGCGAGCTTATTCTTTGGTTTGTTCGGTGCATTTTCAAACCAGCTCCAGAGTTTGCAAGAGATAACAGTTGCCGTCAACGTTAAGTCACTTTTCGATACGATTCCGTTTGTTTTGACAATAATCGTTGTTGCTGGGTTTGTCGGTAAATCAAGACCACCTGCTGCAGATGGTGTGCCATACGAAAAAAGCGAGTAAGCTTTCAAACAATTGGGTGGTGATAAAATGCTCCGCAGGTTTTCCGTGAGAACAACAAAAAGGGTTGAATTTGTTGATATAACTGCCCAAGTTAAAACAATAGTAAGGGAAAGCGATGTAAAAGAAGGGATTGTAGTTGTTTATGTGCCACATACAACTTGTGGCATAACTATAAATGAACATGCGGATTCATCCGTTGTCGAGGATATCATAAGCCAGCTTTCGAAATTAGTTCCGACAAACGGAGGATACCGACACCTGGAAGGAAATTCGGATGCTCATATTAAGGCTTCAATTATGGGAAGCAGTGTGACCGTAATTGTGAGCAATGGAAATCTTTTGCTGGGAACATGGCAAGGCATTTTCTTGTGTGAATTTGATGGTCCAAGAACACGCGAAGTTGTTGTTAAAGTTGTCGGAGGATGAGAACAGTCTCTAATAATCTTTTGAAAATTATGCCTTGTGGAACAAAAAATATTGACAAAATTGTCCGAGATTATGATAAAATAAAAGTGAGTGAGACATAGCACTAATAGTTCTATTTAAAGAGTTCCTTTATATTCTGAAAAAAGCCAATTTTATGCGAAAAATAAAATTCATTGTCAAAATACTTGATTTCTTCGTATGTTTTGTGATATAATTTGCGCAGAATTAGTATTCATCACAGTCTTGACTTTTCCTCATCGAAAGTGCTATTATATACTTGATTTTCCACACCATCATGAGAAGGAGGGGGATTTATGAACAAAAAAGAACTTGTCAACGCGGTAGCTGAAAAAACACAACTCAAGAAAAAAGACGTAAAACTTGTCATCGACACACTCTTTGAAACGATAGCAGCAGCTCTCGAAAAAGGCGAAAAGGTTCAACTTGTCGACTTTGGTACTTTCGAAGTTAAGAAGATGGAAGGCAGAACAGGTGTCAACCCAAGAACAAAAGCAAAGATTAAGATTCCTGCAAGAAAAGTTCCAAAATTCAGACCTGGAAAAGTTCTCAAGACAAGAGTCAACAAGTAATTGTAGAAGCACAATCAAAAGTCGGGGCAAAAGCCCCGACTTTTTTGCTTGTGACCTATTTTTTAATTTTCGTTGAGTTCTTTAACACTCTCAAGTAATTTTTCAAAAACATCTTTTGAGAATTTTCCTTTTTCCACATCTGCTTCAATTATTCTCAGAACTTCCCCGGAATCCCAAGCTTCTTTGTACGTTCTTTTCGATGAGAGTGCATCGAATACATCCGCAATGCCTATAATCTTTCCAAATAAGGATATCTCTTCACCTTTTTTTCCATAAGGGTATCCACTTCCATCGAGCCTTTCATGGTGTTCCAATGCACCACTGAGTATGGCTTCGTCAACGTATTTGACTTGGGATAATATTTCTGCGCCGTAAACCGTGTGGTTTTTGATTATTTTGTATTCTTCATCAGTGAGTTTCCCTGGTTTCAGTAATATGCTATCAGGAATGCCTATCTTTCCAACATCGTGTAGTATAGCTGAGAACTCGAGTTTTTCTAATTCTTGTTGACTCAGTCCCATTCGCTTACCAATTTCCAGCGATATTCTTGCCACGTTTTTCGAATGCAGGTGTGTGTAATTATCTCGCTTATCTATAGCAGTCGCTATTGCTAAGAGTATCTTCTTGAATGATTCGGAGAATTTTTCGTATCTCCACGTGCTGAGAAGCTTTCGTCCAATCAATTTAGCGAAGAGTTCTACCGTTTCAGCATCTTCCTCGGAAAAACCACCATCTTTGTTTAGCACCTCTATAACACCTATCTTTTCATCTTCTACCCAGATGGGCGAACCAACGATATTTTTTGTTTTAAAATTTGCTGCTTTATCAACTCCCTTAAAGTGAGCAGGATTTGTTTCCAAGTCGTTAAAAACAAGAGCTTTTCCTTCGAGAAAAATCTTCCCTGCGATCGATTCCATAGGAACAGGTATACTCTCAATCTTACCACTCACTTTCCCAACAGTCACAAGAAACCGCAGATGATCAGCTTCGTACATAAGAATAGAAGCGGCTTTTGCATTAACTATGGTGCATATTTCTTGCTGGATATCTTTTAGGAGTTCATTCAACCTAAGGTTACTATTCAGTTTTGCTGCGATGTAAACAACTTGGTCACGTAAGCCTGCAGGATTAACCTTTACACCTTTTTTAATCAGTTCTGCAAGCTTTTTTAAAAGGTTTTGAGAGTAATTGCCAAGGACGTAGAATTCTATATCTTCGATAGCCACTTTGTTTTTAGATACTCTTCCTACTAAATGCCTGTTGTATTTATACCCGCAAAGCCAAGTCGGAGCTTCTACAAGTTTCTCTTGCTTAAGATTAGACAATGTTTGACGCCTCCTTTTTGACTCTTAAAAGCGATACCTTACCAATTAATCTCATTACCGATATAGACACTTTGCACCCATTTTGTACCATCCCAATTGTACACAATACCTGCAACAAGATTACGTTCCATAATTGGGTATGTAATTCTCAAGAACGATATAGTGTCGCTATCAAAGAACTCGCCGTTTGAAAATGGTGTTTGATCGAAATAATATCCGTAGATGAAGAGGCCTGCAACAGCTCCTATCTGCGGTATTGTTATTCTAAACTCACCGAGTGCGTCCATGTCTCCACTGAAGTCACCGTAAATGTAAAATCTGCCGGTAGCGATATCATGGTAGAAACTCAAGCCTGCCAGGAAACCAAACGAGGTTTGAACATTATCCAGTGTTGGTAGTTCGTTTCTGGACTTTTGAATAGTGTAAATCCTGCCGAAGTGGAAAGGTCTAAAACCATTCCAGGTTCCGTAACCACCGACGATGATATCTGCTATTCCTATCTTTCCACTCAAACCACCGAACGCACCAATACCGAACTTAGACATATCAGCTAACCATTGTGAACCAACTTCCAGACCAAAGTAGAAGTTGTTTAGTAGTGGATATCTCAAAAATGCTGACAGTGAAAGGTTTATTGGTGTATCGTCAGATGTAGGTTCCGTATTTTCGTTGGTAACGTCAATATCATGCAGTGCGGAAATTCCCAAATCCATACCGAGAACTGCTGATTTCAGCTCCATTTCTCCTGCAAGCACTGAGTCTGACTGAACAATTTCCGGCATCCACAATTTCGTAAGCTCGTAGGGAATATGCAAAAAGAGGGCAAAACTACCAAAGGTTATCTTGGTATCAAAAGACTTAGCGTATGGTTTGAAATAATCCCTTACGGAAAAGCCCATACCTAATGAAATCGGAGGCATATTTCCGTATCTCAAATAGAAATTTCCCAGATTCAAGGCAACATGGTTGATCGTTATCATGTTTATTATATCTGTGCTTGGATTTTCAGAGGGTATACCATAGTACAAAGTTCCACCAACTTCGGTAGCATAAGCGGTTAGTCCAATGCCCAGTGTGATGGGACCTATTGTAAATTCTGGGGAAATGCTGTAGACAATATATTTTTGGTTATCTTTGATAGCTGTTTCAACACCGAGAGGTGGTATGTATGCCTTTGGTTGCGGTTCGGATTGAGGCTGAGGTTGTTGAATCTCTCCTGTTGTTGATGGCTTTTCTTCTTCCGGTTCTTCTGGAGTTTCTTCGAACAATTTCTCGATTTCTGGCATGACCTCTTTAAGAGGTTCTAAGGTAGTTGAGTCAAAGAGCTGAGAAATATCTTGGACAAGTTCAGTTCCGAGCTGGTAGATGAGTGTTTGACCTGCTGTTACCGGAAGCACAAAGTCATTTCCAAGGAACGCAAATACCTCTCCACTCCAAACCTTTATAACAGGCTTATCATCGATATTTTCTACGCCAAATTCCGTTCCTCTCACACCAGCTGTAACGCTACCTGCTTTAACTTCGAAAGAAGAACCTGCCATCATCTTTTGAACAATGTTGTATGTTCCACCCTTTTGGATAACTATCGATACAAGAATCTTTCCTTCTTTAGATACTCTGAGTTTTTCAAAAAGAACCTGTGTGTTCTCAGTTATCTTTGTCATAGAACCGTCTGGAAATTTTACAACAACGTAAGATTTTTCCAGCGTCAGAACTTCGTCTCCTTCTTGAATTTCCGTGTTTTTCTTAATTGGTTCCCATGTCTTTTTGTTGAATTTTTTTATCGCGACGCTCCCTCTGAACGAATCAATCCGGGCTTTCAGCTGTTCTGAGAATTCACTCTCATCTTTTTCTGTTACTTTTATGGAAACTTCTTGAGAGAATATACTCTTGTCTGTTGTCTCAGCTGTAAACGTTATTTTTATTTCACCTGCTCTCTTTGGAGCCAAATAGTTTAAGACCACCTTCCCATTTCCGGTTAGTCCTTTCGTCAGTACTTCTGGTTTATCGAATCCACCGAAGTTGAGCTTGGCTTTCAAAGTGAACTGAGCAGGTTTTCCATCTTTGTCGGTTACTTCTACTGTAATCGGCAACTTTCCTCCGATGACAACAGTATCGCTCTGCAAAGAGACTTTTAGTTCCGCGAACACTGAAATAACGAGGAGTGTGAGAAATGTCAGAACTAGCATCCTGAACATCTTCCTCATAACATCACCCCCATAAGTATTATCGTAGAAACTATTGTTATGATGTAGTTCAGTACGTTGAACTTAAAACCCCGCTTATTGAACTTGAAAACGGGAATCAAACAAAATAGTGCATAGATTATTAAAAAGAATGGGTTCAGCAAATAAACAATAGGTGCTATCATTCGTAGTGCGTATCCGATGTAGTCTCGTTGGTACTTACCATTGGATGTTATAAGATGTACAAGTATACTTACAAAATATCCGTTGAATATCATCACCGATAAGAGAACTGCTAACGTTCTTGGAAGAAAAGGTTCTAAATGAGTTAACTGTGAGCTTATAAAGAGCAAAAATAATATGTGTAAAGTTTGGTCAAAGAGATAATAATACCAAGTATAGCAAAATTTCTTTCTGCATAAGAACTTAAGTAAATCAATCAAAAAATGAATACCAGAAAGAAGACCAATCATGGTTAAACTTTGAACACTGAAATTTTTACCAACAATGAATAAAACTTGAGAAAGAAATACTAAAACTATGTGAAGTCCAAGGACGTTTAAGTTTTTCGACTTGTTAGTTGCTATATAACTGAATTGAAGAACGTAATCTCCAAAAAGATGTCCCAGAAAAAGGTAAGGGAAAATAAGGCTCATTGTAATTCACCTCTGGAATCTATTACAGCTAAGTAACTATCTGGATATTTGCCTTGTAGTTTTGAGATATCCCACTTCAAAATCACAACATGTTCTGCAAAACCAACTGCTAAGGCTATTTTTGGAATTTCATACCCTTTCAATCCCTTTATACCAGAACCGTCTATAAACTCGTGATGATACAAACAAGTATCCAGAATAAAATGTGGAACATCCATTTCTTTGAGAATCTCATAGCCGAAATCAACGTGTTTCAGAAACTCTCTGTAATCCTCGTTTGTGAAATCTCCGGTAAAAATCCTTTCAAATAGTTCATCCCGTAAACCCACAAATCCAACATTCGCTATTCTTAGAGCAAAGTGCACCTCTTCTTGATTTAATTGTTCTATTTGTGCAATTCTCAATGCGATAGCTTCCATTCTATCTATGTCACCCTCATTTAATCGAACGCGTTTGTTCAAAGCGACAAACAAGGTATCAAGTGCACTTTTTAACAGTTGTTCCAAACGGTAGTTGATTATTATCCCTTCAACAATGGAAACGAAAGAATCGTAAAATGCAAGTAAACCCAAGACCTCGTCAAGCATTAGAGAACCTTGTAAAGTTATCATCCCTAACTTGCCTGAATTCTTGCTCACTATTGGTAGCGATGCATAGTTATTTTGAATTTCCATCTGTGAGGTTTCTTCTGAATAGGTTACCTTAACGTCTTTGTGCAATTTTGATTTGAAAAAACCCTCAACTTTCTTTTTTACACTATTTAAATCTTCCGCCTTTAACAGTTCGTGCACCATATCAAAGAGTTTCTCGTTTACTGGCACACCATAGTTCATTGCCAACTCGTAAATCTCGTCTTGGGTTGGTAAGTTGCCGGATATTTGGAATGTACCGTCGTTTTTAAGAACGAACTTAGTGTTACTGAGTTCAATAATCAAATCATTGGCGCTTTTCAATTTAATTCCCCCTGTCTTCTTTGTTTTCTTCAAGTTTTTTACTCACAAGTTTGTACAGCTTCAACTTTTGACTTTTTCCTTTCACGGCAAATTCGCCGAGATATTCAAATAAAAACTTGTCAGTTCGAGTTGCAACTTCTTCCGAGACTATAATTTCCGCATCAACCTCTCGTGTGAGATGCTCAATTCTTGATGCGGTATTTACTGTGTCTCCGATGCACGTATAATCCATTCTAAATGGTGCGCCGATATTTCCTACAATTGCTGGTCCATAGTGTATACCAATCCCACTGTCAAGATTGAATCCATACTCTTTGTTAAGTTCCTTCAAAGCAACTCTCATATCCAAAGCACACGAAAGAGCACGTTCGATATCATCTTCGTAAGAAACTGGAGCCCCGAATATCGCCATTATTGCATCACCTATGAACTTATCGATTGTTCCATCATACTTGTAACGTATAATCTCGCTCATTCTTGTTAAGTAAACGTTCAAGAACGCAACCACTTCTTCTGGCTTCATTTTTTCCGAAATGCTTGTAAATCCCTTTATATCTGAGAACAAAACCACAACGTTTCTTGTTTCCCCACCGAGTTTCAGTTCACCTTTACTCACCAATTCTTGTGCAACCTTATCTGGAACGTACCTGTAAAGAAATTCTTTCATCCTTCTTTTTTCAGCACTCTCTGAGAGAAAGTCACTTACCAGCTTAACAGAGCCGACAACGATGTAACCAAATACTGGGTAGAAAGTTGATACGTAGACGTGTTTTAAAAAAAGGATGTATGATGTTACTACAAACAAAGCCGGTATGGTTGGAATTATTACGTTAACATACCTGTTCTTAAAATTCGACAGGATTCCAAGCAGCGTCATTAAAAATACCACCAATAGACTGTTATAAAAAGGGGACAAAAGTTTTAGAAAGTCACCTCTTAACATGTTTTCTATCGCTGTTGCATGGATAAAAACCCCTGCTTCTTCATTTGAAAAAGGGGTTAGTCTTAAATCATAAAGGCCTTTTGCAGTTGCTGTGTATCCAACAAGCACAACTTTGTCTTTAAAAATTCCTTTTTCAAAGTTTCCTGATATCACGTCGTAAAATGGAATCTCTTTGAACACGTTGGACGATTTACCGTAATACCAAAGATGCATGTATCCTGAATTGTCAAATGGAATCTTTTTACCATTCAATTCCACAAAGCGTTTTGAAAAATCAAGTAACATTTCTTCGGGGTTTGCATCAAGGTAAAGAGCGCAAGCTATGACATTCATGTGTGGTAAAATACCGGAAGAGATTCCATTTTCGTTTGCCCATTCTTCAACGATAAGTAATGGCATTCTCCTTACGGTTCCGTCTGCATCAAGCGCTCCAATTTCATAAGTTGCACTGTAAGCTGCTACTGCGAATGGTTCGTAAACAGGCCGTATTTTGTAAACCTTAAAAGGTTTCATCAACGAAAGTTCTCGAAAGTTTTTCATTTTGTACGCGTAGTCAAGATAAGTACGATTTTGTTCTATCTTTTCCCTAAGCTTTTGATTGAATAGTTCGTAGGTCTTTTTGTCGTTTATCAGATAAGTTCCCAAAACAACGTTTCCGTACATAAGAAGCATGCTGGCAAAGTAAGCATCTGTCTCTTCGTCCATAGGTTCGGTAAATGAGACATCAAAAGCTACAACTTTCGCTCCATCTTCGAAGACTTTTTGCAGTAAATTTCCGTAAATGTCTCGATTCCAGGGCCATGTATCACCCTCGATTTCCAGAGTGCTTAATGAATACTCGTCAATTCCAATAACAATAACTTGAGGAGAGATAACAACCTCACCACGCATTTTGTAAAACAAATCAGAGATTTTGAGGTCTAAAACTTCTGTCATCTCAAACTTAAACATGATTGCCCACAACATGAAGAGTGTCAGCAATATGTTCAAAATGTGTATTTTTTTCATGCGTCCCCCTTTGTTTTTGCTTCAAATTGTCAGTTGGTTGTTTCAAAAAGTGAATTTATCTAGTATAATTTTTAGCAGAGGTCTCTATTAATTAGACCACGGAATTGTCAAAAACGTTGAATAATTTAAAAAATCATAAAGGGAGGTCTTTATATGAAGAGCTACACTGAATACCTTTGGTTCAACACAAGTAAGAAGAGAGAACTTGTCCACATAACCGACAAAATCCAGGAAATTGTTGAAAAAAGTGGCATCAAAGAGGGCTTTTGCTTGGTTTCTGCGATGCATATCACCGCTGGAATAATTGTGAACGACAACGAGTCAGGTTTGCACCAAGACATCTGGGAATGGTTGGAAAAACTTGCACCAGCGGGTAATTACAAACATCACTGGACTGGTGAGACAAACGGAGATGCTCATCTAAAGAGGATACTAACACACCATCAAGTCATCCTGCCAGTGACAAACGGAAAGCTAGACTTAGGTCCTTGGGAAGAGATATTCTATGCGGAATACGATGGCCAGAGGAGAAAAAGGGTTGTAGTCAAGGTGATTGGTGAATGATAACTACGATGGAGATGAGCGAATGGAAAGGATTTACAAGATAGTCCTTGATTCAATTATTGAAGGTATAATCATCGTCGATAAAGAGGCAAGAGTGCTTTACGTAAACAAAAATGCGCAAAAACTTTTGAGCTTACCTTCGGATATTATCGGCAAGAAAGTTGACGAGGTCGTTAAGAATACTCGTCTACATATCGTTGTACAAACCGGTATCCCTGAGATTGACCAAGTCCAACATACGGAGAACGCTGTGATTATCACTTCAAGAATACCTATCAAAGACGAAAATGGAAAAATCATAGGTGCGGTTGCTGTCTTTAGGGATATAACAAGTATCAGGAAACTTGCTGAAGAGATAACAAATTTGAAAGAAATAGAAGCCCAGCTCAAAGCGATAATTGATTCTACCAACGATGCGATAAGTGTCGCAGATGAAAATGGGATAGTAAGGTTGGTCAACAAAGCGTACACAAAAATTACAGGTTACTCGCCTGAAGATGTTATCGGTAAACCTGCTACAGTTGATATAGCAGAAGGCGAGAGCATTCATATGCTTATCGCTAAACTCAGACAACCGATATACAACGCGAGGTTGAAGGTTGGTCCTGCAAAGAAGGAGGTTATAGTGAACGCTACCCCATTGTTTGTAAAAGGGAAGTTCAAAGGTAGCGTTGCGGTAGTCCACGATGTTTCAGAGATATTGAAACTCACAAACGAACTTGAAGAAGTGAAAAGATTAATCCGTCATATGCGTGCACAATATACATTCGATGATATCATAGGAGACAGTAAGTTAATCCAAATCGCGAAAGAACAAGCGAAAAAAGTTGCCCAAACACCGGCAACAGTGCTTCTAAGGGGAGAGAGTGGAACAGGTAAAGAGCTTTTCGCACACGCGATTCACAACGCAAGTCCAAGAAGGAACAAACCATTTGTTAGTGTGAACTGCGCAGCGATACCAGAAAGTATCTTGGAATCCGAACTATTTGGTTACGAAGAAGGTTCGTTTACAGGCGCATTACATGGTGGGAAAAAGGGACTTGTAGAAGAGGCAGATGGTGGCACGTTGTTCCTTGATGAAGTTGGGAAACTCCCATTGTCTTTGCAACCCAAGTTGCTGAGATTTATCGAAACCAAAGAATACGTTCCCGTTGGTGGAAGAAATGTGAAAAAGGTTGATGTGAGAATCATCGCTGCAACAAATATGGAGCTTGAGAAAATGGTCAGAAACGGGGATTTCTTGCCCGATTTGTATTTCAGACTCAACGTATTCCCAATATATCTACCTTCCTTAAAAGATAGAAAAGAAGATATCCCAAAGCTTGCTATCCATATTGTGAAAAAGCTCAATCAACAATACGGAAGAATGGTGGAAGGTATAAGCCCTGCAGTAATAAAGTACATTATATCGAGGGATTGGCCCGGGAACGTGAGAGAACTTGAAAACTTCCTTGGCAGGGTTATGATAAACATGGGACCTGAGGAAAGATATATCGAACTCAAACATCTTCCAGAAGATAGTGGACTAAAGGTTGAAAAGAAAGATGAAGAATTCACAGACATAGGTGAGAAGTCTCTCAAAGACTTAGTTGAGGAATACGAAAAAAAGATTATCCTTACGGCGTTAAAACAAACAGGAGGGGATAAAGTAAAAACTGCAAAGATGCTTGATATCAGTATTAGGACGTTGTATTACAAAATGGAGCGGTATGGAATAGATGGTTAGAAAGGAGTGAGTAATTTGGAGAATCTTTATCCTATGCTCGTCATATTCTCTTATTCACTTGTCTTAAACTCAATGCCTCCGTTGTTAAGTTCGTTTAGGGAATTGTTTAACATCTCGATAGCGTTATCTTCTTTCTTGCCATTCTTTTCTTTGACAGGCACTGTAATTTCTAACATCTTCACGGGTATTTTTCTCAACAAACTGGGCATCAAACGGGCGTTGCTTACAGGTTACTCTTTAACAATCGTAGGAGCTCTTATAGTTGCTTTCTCCGGTAACTATTTACTTTCAATCCTTGGGCTCTTTGTATTCGGACTTTCAACAGGATTTGGATTCACAGGTTCGACAACACTTCTTTCGCAAGCTAAAAATCCTAATTTTGGATTCTACCACGGAGCTTATGGGCTTGGAGGAATACTTGCGCCATTTTGTATATCCTGGGCGACGAGAAGTTTTGGTGATTTTAGAAATGTATATCTAATGTATGCGATGATGTTTCTACTATTGGCCTTTTACACAGTTATAAAAACTTTCCCAGTACTTCAAAATGTGCAAGGTGGGTTCTCGTTAAGAGGTATATCGAATGCGTTTAAAAACGCGGATTTTTTAATATTCTTGTCACTTCTCATACTCTACTCTTCTGCAGAAATAGGTGTGATAACATGGGCAGGGACTGTTATGAAAGATGTCATCGTTTCCTCATATGTTGCTTACGCACTCTTTTGGCTCGCATTTACACTCAGTAGGTTCTTTACAAATTACTTAGAAAAGGCTGTTCCAACACTTTTAAGAACCAATGCGATAATTTTGGGGCTTACCATATTTCTGTTCTTTTGGTTAAGAAATCCTCTCTTCTTTGCTCTTTCCGGTTTTTTCTTCGGACCACTTTTCCCTTACATGCAAAAGAACGCACTTGGGAAGATAAAGAAAGAACATCTCACATTATTCAACGGCGCAACGTATGCGTTTACATCGCTTGGAGGAAGTGTTGTTAGCATACTCATGGGAATGATAATAGAACGTAACATCTTTTTGGCTCTGATTGTGCCGTTAGTTATCATTATTTCTATGGAATTGATAAGTTTGAGGACAGGGAAAGTAAAGTGAGTACTATTAAACAACCCCCAGGCAGGAACCTGGGGGTTTTTGTTAACTTAACGATTTTCTTCAAGCGTTTATGTGTACTTATTTCACATCAACTTTCTCAAATCTTTCAATCCTTGGTGCGGACGTTGCAGGGATAGGTAGCTTAACATAGATTTCATCTGGTGACCTGTTCAGTCCTTTTTCACCTGTGCCTTTTCCAACACCGATGAGCCAGCCACCAGCAAGAAGCGTTTGATTTTCGTTGAGATGAACATATGTAAAACTTGAGAGCCTATCTTTGAGCCAAATTTGGAAGTAAGGTGTATCTGTATAGCCGAATGCGTAGAACATAAGTTCACCATCCGCTGTTCTAAAGATTCCACAACCTTTTGAAGCCTTTTTTTCAAGAACAATATTAACCTCTTTACCATCAAACTCCACTGATTTCACAGTAAACAATTGGTCAATTGGTTCTTTGAACGAATACTTTTCCACAGCGTTTATCTTCGCTTCAATGTAAACACCATCTTTATCGGCTTTCAATGGGAAATTATTAATTGTTCCGTCAACAAACAGCTTATTTCCGTAAGGGTCAAATATATTAACAGGAGTTTTTACCTTTGGTGATGAAGAGTTTGACCCTGGATTGAATATATTACAGCTTGAAAGCACAATCAACAAAGAAAGCACGCCTATCAAAATTATCGTTTTCTTCATACTAATCACCTCTCTTTACTCGTGAGCAATTATTCCACACGTTCAGAAGCTGGAACAGCAAAGCCGAACATACTTGCGAATATGTAGAAATCATTAACATCAACAACATTTGAAGTATCTGTCAAGAAACCCGCGCTGTAACTTTCGTAATTGGGGTATGGTGGAATAAACCCATCTCTTGGACCGATATTGTAAATAATTTCAGCACCGCTAACTGTAGTTCCAAGTTTACCGACGAAGAGATTCCAATCATTTAGATCAACAACGAAGTCACCATTAAAATCACCAACTACGTA
The DNA here is from genome assembly GCF_059913585.1 of Fervidobacterium sp. Lineage (NCBI taxonomy): Bacteria > Thermotogati > Thermotogota > Thermotogae > Thermotogales > Fervidobacteriaceae > Fervidobacterium > Fervidobacterium sp. The sequence continues at coordinate 45,935 of NZ_DBOLZL010000014.1, read as the reverse complement.
AAGGAATTTATTAGTTCTAAAGGCTCTCTTTGCTCGGAGCAGTTCTGGTTCGACGTCCTGACCCAATGTTTGCGCATAACCGTACAGATCAAAGAACTGCAAATAGTAATCACTATCGATACCTGTGAACTGTGTTCTTGTTGGGAACATAAGATTGAGTGCTACAGTTGCAACCCTAGTTGTCCCAGCTAATGGTAATTCAAAATTATTCAAAACTATCTGCAGTGAAGTATCGGTTAGAGTACTCAAACTATCTAGTTTTGTAACATTCGGTGCATATTCTTCACTGACAATTTCGCTTATAGTTATTGAAGCTAATGTTGTCAATCTTAACGTTTCAGCTACAGAGTTTGTTGCAGCATCAAGGAACAAGTAGGCTCTTGTCTTGCCGTATGCAAATTCTGGTAGTAAAAGTGTTATTGTAGCGTTAAGTTCTGCGTAGTGGACTTCGAGATAAGCAGGTCCAGAAAGTGGCAACGTTACACTATCTTGGTCATAGAGTGTCCTTCTTGTATATCCAGTTGATTGTCCGGGATCCCATTGATATATTTCCCACTTGTATGGGAAGAAAACCTTTCCAGATTGCACAGGACTTGCGTTAATTGTCTGAATAGCGGCGTCTGGGTTAGTTCTAAATGTGTTATAATCAAAGAATCCAAATATAGTTTGAGTTCCTTCGTTATTTGAGTCAAGTGGATATCTGTGGTAGACATAGAACGTATAAGTTGCATCGGTAAATAACTCAATCGTTCTATCACTAAATCGGAAAGTTATAGTAGCTGGATTGTCAGCCTCTGAGCCTTCGTAAGCTCCTGGACCGGTCTTCCAGAATCTGAATCTGAACCTCGAATCTGTTGAAGGTGGAGTACCGCCACGAGGAGTGACATATCTTCCAATCAAAAGTTTGGCATCAGTCGGTGTTGCGAACTCTACTACAAGCTTTTCTGAACCTGGTATACCCTCAATAACGTTAGCAGGATCTGTTTCATTTGTTCTGTAATTTCTGTAAGTACGCAACGGGTAATCATCCGCATCGACAACTGTTGCATCGTAGAGCAGACCGTAAGTTGAACCAAGCAGCGAGTCAGAGAGTTCTCTTCCGTTGTAACCTTCTTTTGCTATCAAGAAGATTCTTGTTCTAAACGCGATTGCAGTTGAATCGATAAAACCGGTGTTGTTTATATTCTGTCCATACTTTGCCCAAATACCGTAAGGACCTCTTGCATTCATCCGCCAAGCGTAAACTGTGCCGTTGTTTGTAGCTGTCACGAAATAATAGTTATCGCCATACAGTGCACCAAGTGGTCCAACATTGACCGCTGCACTAATTGGGAAAGTATCAGAAACGTTGTAAGTCCAGACCTCCGTAAACTGACCAGTTGTTGGATTGAACGATAGAATTGTTATCTTTCCAACACCTGTTGTATCTGATGTTGGGATAATCAAGTAAGTAACTCCATCCAGTCCTTTTACAATAGCAGGAGTTGTCGTTACCCTTTGTCCCAAAGTGTACTCACCAAGTTTTAATAAATTGCTGTTCAGAGCAACAACTCTACCGTTGTCTCCGAAGATATATATAATACCATCGCCGTCGATAAGTGGTCCTGATGAATTTGCCGAAGACAGAAATCTTTCGTGCTCTTCTCTTCCGTCTGCATCAATTTTATAAATAGTGCCATCGTTACTTAACGCATAAAGATAACGTTCATCCATCGCCATTGGTGTTGTGAATTCACCAGCAAGTGTGAAATCCCTCACAGCAGTAAGGTCAGCTGCATTGCGTACATAAAACCTTCCATTTTGTGTAATCACAAAAACTCGATTACGTGCTGGATTCAAAACAGGAGGCGCTTTAATTGGTCCAGCGAGATTAACTGTAACAGAGGCTGCGAAAGTTGGGTTATTTGGAGTTGAAATATCAACTGGCGCTCTGATCAACGTCCCATTCATAGTGCCTGCGAATATAATTATATTATTAGTATCAATGTACGCAGTTACACCGTAAGATGCATTGTTTATACCTGTAACAGCTATGTTTCCACCAGTTGAAGATGTAAAGTGGTGCACAACGATCCTATTTCCCGCTGTTCCCTGAGCGGTTGTGTAAATAATGTAGTAATTTCCTGATCCAGCATCAAAATATGTTGGGGGAGCTACGATATTTGTGATTCCACTTGGTTGACCTTTTGGGACAAGTCCTCCAGCCATTGTAAGTTCATACAAAGCACCATCTTTCGCAAGGTAGAGCAAGTTTCCACCATTCTTCGCTATTATAGCTGGTCCTTGCTTGTCTGGAACCGATTTTGAAAAGGTTGTAGCATTCCACAGTCCTGAGAGATTGAGTGATGAGAAAGCGAGTTCAGGCAAGACAATCAGAGCTGTAATTAAAATCCACAATAAGATAAACCGACGCTTCATAAGAACACCTCCTTTGTGAAAATCCCAAAATAGCTTTCATCCAGTCGTAGTGTTGCTTTGAGATGCCTAAGAACATAAAAACTTGAGAACCTCTTACCCAACCGTTGTTTTTGCGAAAATCTCTTTCTGCATAAACCCAAACATAACCAAAGATGCATCCGTGCAAAACTCTTTTCCTTATCACCCCCTCTGGAGCGTTCTTATATACAATTGACACAGGAGAACAACTATTGCACATACAAAAGGAATTGACCCATGTCTCTCATAAGGTTTCCCGATAAATCCTGAATGTTAATAACCGTTATGTAATAATATCCAAGAGCCATAGTCGTAGTAACTGAGAATACAACCGTTTTTCCATCTGAAGAAATCTCTTCTGCTTCCATCAACAAATCTCTGTAGTAACTTTCAAACTCATCTTCTTTGATTAACAACCGCGGTTTCACGCCTGTGTTAATCCCACCAGGGTCGTATACTTTTATCCTGAACGTCACAAGTCCTGGGAAGACATAACCGGGCTTATCTTTCTTTAGCTCAACATCGTTTGCTGTTAAGGATATAAACTTTGGACCATTGTAATCTGGAACGCTTGCGATCGTTTCAGCTATACCACTTCTATTATCGTCCGATTCCGCGTAAATTGTAATGATATGTGACCCTTCTTCTACATCCCATATTGTAGTTCGTTTAGCTTCTTGTCCATCCGATGCAATACTAGTATCAATAGTCTTTCCATCGACAAAAAATACAATCTTTGAATACTTGACGTTCGTTTCCTGTGATACAAGTGCTATAACAGCACTTCCGCCAGCAGTCAAATTAGCCGGACTAACTTCAACATCAAAGCTAAGCGCAGCAGAACCAACGTATATTCTCTTTGAATAGTAAGCTGGATTACCTTCTTTGTCTTTCACATTTATATTTAGCGTATGAGTTCCACGCTCTCTTTTTCCTATTCTCACGGCTTTTTCAAATGTCTTGCCGCTTATTGAACCTTCCTCAATTATTTCACCGTTGAACTCTATCTGGTAGCTACTCAACTCTTGGTCGTCGAAGAATTTCACTTCGAAGCTGATGTCAGAAGTTTCAGGATAGAACGTTTTTGTAAAGACATTGATAACAGGTTTTACTCTATCAACTTGGTTAACTTCGAAAGTTACTTTAGTGGCATCCTCCATGTTGTATGCTGTGGTCTTTAAGAAAAGTTCCACCTTTCCAGAGGAATTGATAGGTGAAAGTTTTTGGTAAACATAACCTGCTTTTCCAACTATTGTTTCTTTTATCCAACTACTATCAGTTGTTTTTCCATCCAAGGTATAAGTCACTACCGGATTCTGACTCTTGACTTTCATCTGCAACATCACTTCATCACCAACGTATGGTCGTTCCGGCAAAATCCGAACTTCTTCGATGATTGGCGGAATCACATCGTAGACAGTTATCGTTCCGTTTGCTGTATACCATTTATTTTCAGTAATCGAATATCCTTCAACAACCAAAGAATAAATACCAGGTTTTTTGAAAACCCAAGGAATTTCATACGGGTATTTTTGAACGCCAATCGCCTCTTCATAGACTTGACTATCGGCATTTTTTAACTTGATGCGGATATTTTTCAATCCAGGTTCCAGTGGCTGTACCGAGATAGTAATGTTCGTATTTACTACCGTTGTTTCAGGGTATACTATACTGAACTTTGGAACATCGGATGTTGATTGGTTTGAGGTGCAGGAAGATAGGAGTATAATAAGAAACACAACAAGTAGGAACATTGAATAAAAGCCTTGAGTTCTTAATTGCCAGAAATAATTGGATGTCTTCTTCACAAACAAACCCAGCCATCTTTTAATATCAAGATATTCAAGATATTTCATCGTGCACACCTCCGCACTATGCTTTTTATTTTTTCTTCAGCACAGTAAACTTCTCCATCTTCTTATTCTATCTGAGGCGTGCTTCTTCCTAATTTTTGACAACTCTTCGTTGCAGACTCTTATATACATTTAGACTTCCGATTATGGAATTTCGTTTAACATTTTATGAAAAACTCCTGTGGAAAAACCTTCTTGATTTTTTTCCGGCAGGATGGTATAATTCTGATGCACGATGTGGACTTAGAAGTAATGTAGTATGGTAACTTGTGGGGCCGTAGCTCAGCTTGGGAGAGCGCTACCATGGCACGGTAGAGGTCGTGGGTTCAAGTCCCATCGGCTCCACCAAAACTAATCTACTTGAGCCCTGGGAATAAACCAGGGCTTTTATTTTTGCCGATGTATCCTTTTATTCCCTTTAATTTTTTCATCAAACATTAAGTGTTACCTTATTTACTGTAAGTTCTGCAAAATGATGAGAAAAAATAAGAAAGCTACACTTTTTCGTCTCTAAATCTATGTAAACGCTATTAACTTCGGATTATGGCTATTCACATATTTCATTTTTCTGTTATACTAAAATTAGCACACTGGATATAAGAGTGATAATCCAACAAAAAACGTGACAGGAGGGGGTTAGAGTATGAAGGTAAAACCACTTGGTGAAAGGCTTTTGATAAAGCCCATCATTGAAGAAAAAAAGACAGCAGGTGGAATAGTTCTTCCAGATGCTGCCAAAGAAAAACCGATGAAAGCTGAGATAGTTGAAGTTGGAAAGCTTCCAGAAGATTGCACACTCAAAGTTGGTGACAAGGTAATTTACAACAAGTATTCAGGGACAGAGATTAAAATCGACGAAGAAGATTACATCATTATCGATTTAAACGATATCCTTGCAAAAATAGAAGAATAAAATAAAGGATAAGAGGAGGTGTGAGATATGGCAAAGTTGTTGAAATACAGTGAAGAAGCAAGAAGGGCACTCGAAGCTGGTGTTGACGCGGTTGCAAATGCGGTGAAGATTACACTTGGTCCGAAAGGTAGGAACGTCGTTATTGAAAAATCTTGGGGAAGCCCAACAATTACGAATGACGGAGTTTCTATTGCAAAGGAAATAGAGCTTGAAGACAAATTTGCAAATCTTGGAGCTCAGCTTGTTAAAGAAGTTGCAAGCAAGACAAACGATGTTGCTGGTGATGGTACAACCACAGCTACTGTTCTTGCTCAGGCAATGATAAAAGAAGGTCTCAAGATGGTTGCAGCGGGTGCAAACCCAATCCTTGTAAAACGCGGAATTGACAAGGCTGTGGCAAAAGTTGTAGACGAAATCAAAAAGATTTCCAAGAAACTTTCTAGCACAGAAGACATTGCACATGTTGCTGCTATCAGTGCAAATAGCGAAGAAATAGGTAAACTCATCGCAGAAGCGATGGAAAAAGTCGGAGAAGACGGTGTCATCACAGTTGAAGACAGCAAGACAATTGACACATACGTTGAATTCACAGAAGGTATGCAGTTCGACAGGGGCTACATCTCACCATACTTTGTAACAGACCCGGAAAAGATGGAAGTTGTTTACAATGAACCATTCATACTTATCACAGATAGAAAACTTTCAAATGTAAAACCACTTATCCCAATTCTTGAAAAAGTTGCTCAAACAGGTAAACCACTCGTAATCATTGCAGAAGATGTTGAGGGTGAAGTGCTTACAACGTTAGTTCTCAACAAACTCAAAGGAACACTCAACACAGTTGCAGTTAAGGCTCCTGGTTTCGGTGACAGAAGGAAAGCAATGCTCCAAGACATCGCTATCTTGACAGGTGGTATCGTTGCAAGCGAAGAAGTTGGAATCAACCTCGAAGACCTCACACTCCAAGACCTTGGAAGAGCTGACGTTGTAAGAGTGAAGAAAGATGAAACGATAATCGTTGGTGGAAAGGGCAAACCAGAAGAAATCAAAAAGAGAATTGCTCAGATTAAAGCGCAAATTGAGCAGACAACAAGCGAATACGAAAAAGAAACACTACAGGAAAGAATGGCAAAACTTGCTGGTGGCGTAGCAGTTATCAAAGTCGGTGCCGCAACAGAAACCGAACTCAAAGAAAAGAAACATAGAATTGAAGACGCACTTAGCGCAACAAGGGCAGCTGTTGAAGAAGGTATCGTTCCTGGCGGTGGAATTACGCTCTTGAGAGCAAGAAAGGCAATCGAACCACTCTTCAACGAACTGACTGGCGATGAAAAACTTGGTGCACAGATTGTCTACAACGCACTCGAAGCACCAATTAAACAGATAGCTCTCAACGCTGGTTACGATGGTGCAATCATTGTCCACAACGTCCTTAGCAAAGATGATGTAGCATACGGTTTCGATGCTCTCAAAGGTGAATACTGCAACATGTATGAACGCGGTATAATCGACCCAGCAAAGGTTACAAGAAGCGCACTCCAGAACGCAGCTTCCATTGCAGGAATGCTCTTGACGACGGAAGTACTCGTAGTCGAAAAACCAGAAGAAAAGAAAGCTTCAGTTCCAGAAATGCCAGAATATTAATCTGTTCGCTAAGCAAACCAAATCAAGGCGGTACCCAAAGAGGGTACCGCTTTTTTTGTTCACATTCTTGTGTTAAAATTTAGCTTGGAAAAATAAGAAGGGAACGGTGATGGATACGAAAATCAGGTTGCTGGCAGTAACAGATATACGTGGCACAATCGCTATTGCTGAGGATGACAGAATCGAATGGGGTAGTCCAGAAGATAAAAGACTTTTCAAAGAGCTAACAACCCAATCTGGTGTTGTTGTAATGGGAAGAAAAACATACGAGGCAATCGGCAGAAGGTTGCCTGATAGGTATAATATTGTTTTGAGCTCAAAAGGATATTTTAGATGCGAAGCACCTGATTTGGTACTAAATGGGAGTGTAAACGATGTGGTGAAAATACTCTTCGAAAGAGGTTTCAGAGACATATGCGTTATCGGTGGGCAAGCGGTTTTCTCACAATTTTTGAAATCTGGAATGGTGACGGACTTACATCTGACAATAGAACCCATAATCCTGCCTGATGGATTGAACCTTTTTTCGAATATAGATAAGCAGTTCTCGTTACGCCTTGAAAAAACGCATATTTTGAATTCTAAGGGAAGTATCTACATCCATTATCGGATTGAAGAAGTTGGAAGCAAAATATAGGGTTTGAAAATTCGAAATATTCTGGTAAAATATACCACAGTGACATTTTTTATCATATACGGAGGTGGGGACATGGTTGCGAAGGACAAACGTACGGTGGCTTTGGTAGGCCACAACGGTTCTGGAAAATCCGCTTTGATGATAACAGCTCTTAACCTTGGTGGTATGAACGTAACAAAGAAAGAGGTTGATTTTGATCCAATAGAAGCGCAGAGAGGTGCAAGTATAAATTCACACGTTGGAACGTTCAAGTTCGAAGGCAAACAGATTACATTGATTGACACACCAGGTTTCAGTGATTTTATAGGTGAAGTCATTAGTGCTATTTTTGTTTCCGAAAACGTTGTAAGTGTTGTTAACGCTGTTGCAGGTGTGGAAATCCAAACAGAGAGAACATGGGCAATTGCAACAGAAATGGAAAAACCAATTATGGTTTTCATCAACCAGATGGACAAAGAAAGGGCAAGTTTTGATAATTCGCTTGCCTCTCTTAAAGAACGCTTTGAGGCGAAGATTGTACCAATAATTTACCCGATTGGTGCGGAAGCGAATTTCAAAGGTGTAGTTGACCTTGTGTCTGGAAAAGCATACGTTTACGAAAATGGCAAAGCGAAGGAAACAGACATTCCGGAGGAAGTTAAGGATAAAGTGGAAGAAATAAAGATGTCCATAATGGAGGACATCGTTTCTCTTGACGATGCTCTTATGGAAAAATACTTTGCAGAGGAACCTATCACACCTGAAGAACTCTGGGCAGCTCTCAGAAAGGGATTCATTGAAAGACAGATAGTCCCAGTCTTGGCAGGTTCCACTGAAAAGAATATAGGTGTTGATATATTGCTTAGAACAATAAACAACATTGGAGCATCCCCACTCGATGCAAAACCTTACAAAGCAAGACTTGAAAGTGGAGATGAAGTGGAAGTTTTGGCTTCTGAAACGGACCCATTTGTTGGATACACATTCAAGGCTGTTGTCGACCCATTCGTTGGAAAATTGAGCTATATCAAAGTAATCTCTGGGGTTCTCAAACCTGGAGACACATTTGTCAACGTGACCAGAGGTTCTCAAGAAAAAGTTGGTCACCTTTACTTTGCAAAAGGTAAGGAAACTTACGAGGTTGAAGAAGTATCCTGTGGTGATGTTGTAGTTCTACCAAAACTCAAGGAAAGCGCTGTCAGAGATACTTTGACACACAAAGACAGAAAACTCACAATAGTTCCACCGGTGTATCCAGAACCGATGATTTCAAAGAGCGTCAATCCGAAATCGAAATCAGATATCGACAAAATTAGCAACGGTTTGAGCAGATTGGCGGATTCGGATCCAACGTTTGCATGGGAGTTTGACCCAGAAACGTCCGAAACCGTTATCTCTGGTATCGGTGGTATGCATCTTGATGTTATGGTCGAAAGGCTCAAGAACATATTTGGTGTTGATGTTGAAGTTGGAAAACCAAAGATTGCTTACAGAGAAACAGTAACAACAAAGGCAATTTCTGAGCACAAACACAAAAAGCAGACAGGTGGACACGGTCAATACGGTCACGTCAAGATTGAAATAGAACCACTCGAAAGAGGTGCAGGGTTCGAATTTGTCGACAAAATCGTTGGTGGAGTCATTCCAAGAAACTTCATACCATCTGTTGAAAAAGGTATTCGCGAAGCTATGAAAAAAGGAGTTCTTGCAGCGTATCCTGTTGTTGATGTTAGGGTAACGCTCTTTGATGGTTCATACCACGAAGTAGACTCTTCAGATATATCGTTCCAGATTGCGGCAATTCAAGCGTTCAAGAAAGGTATGCAACAGGCAAGACCTGTGCTCCTGGAACCTGTAATGTATGTCGAAGTCTTCACACCAGATGAAAACGCAGGAGATGTCATGGGTGATATTAGCTCCAGAAGAGGAAGACCAATGGGTATGGAACCTGCTGGTAAAGGTATGACCGTTGTTAAAGCAGAAGTTCCTTTGGCAGAAATGCTCGACTTCCAGAGCAGATTGTCATCCATCACAAGTGGTAGAGGTTACTTCACCATGAGGTTTGCAAAATACGACATCGTCCCACCAAACATCCAGGAAAAGATAATAGCAGAGCGCAAGAAGTATCTTGAACAGCAAGCGGAAGAGTAATAACTTACCCTCGCAAAAAGACACAAAAGGGTCGGCTAACACGCCGACCCTTTTGTTTTTAATAAAAGTTTTTCACACTTAGGAAAAATGTACAAAACAAAAGAAATATTGAAATGGAGGTGGAGTGATGAAATCAAAAAAGGTTGTGTTTATAATATTGGGAATAATCTTTGGAGTTCTCTTAGTTGGTCTACTGTTTTTTTACGGTTATTCTTCCTTCCTCATAAATCAGATATACGGTCAGGAAGCCTCTACATTTCAGGCATGGAGGAATTATTTTGGATACTTATTTTCCAAAGTTCCTTTTGTAAAGAACTTTGTTCAATATGAACCGATTAGTGTTTTCACTGCAAAGGAGTATTTTGAAAAGGCATACGAAGAATATGCTTCACAACTGGATGCCAAATTGAAAGAACTCGAAGAAAAAGAGACGCTCTTAGCTCAAAAGGAAGCTCAAATCGATAAACTTATGGAAACTTTAACAACTGTTGAGAACAACTGGAAAGAACAAAGGTTAAAAGAAGAACTTAACAAGGTCAAGGATACTACGACATTGAAACGCTTGAATGATATTGTGGATACATTCCTCAACTCTGAGCCAGCACAACTTAGAAGGTTAATGAACGCAGATAACATGTCCGTCGAGACGCTTGCACTGGTATTTTCCAAACTACCAGCAGATACAAGAGCAGAGCTAGTCCAGGAACTTACAGCGGTCAACCCGGTGAAGGCAGCTCAGGTGATTGAAAAAATGGGTGGCGTGGACCAATTAATTAGTGATATAGAAAATAAAATACAAGATTTAGAAGAGAAGATACACGAAATAGTTTCATACGAAGCTCAAATAGTGACCATTGACGGTTTTAGAAAAGGACTTTCAGCGTATCTGTCTGAGATGCCATACGAAGAAATCTGGAATATGGTTGAAAAGATAAGCAAAAAACCAGATTTAGTGCTTTTCATCTTATCAAATGTGGATGATCAGACACGAATCAGATTGTTGAAAGATATAAAAGACAAAAATGAAGAACTCTTTATCGAAGTGTTGAACTTGGGGGCGAGATTTTGATAGATTTGATTAACCTTACGAAAATTCTTGGTAGTTCTGAAAAAATACAAGATGTGCTCTCTGAGATAAGCAAAAATTCTCAAAATGGAGAATCTTTTGAGAAGATTCTCCAAAAAATTGTTCAAGAGCTTTTAAAAAGCAATGCAGAGAATAATCAACCCAACGACAATTCAACACAGAAATCTGCAAGCGGACTGCTAAAAGAAAATGTAAGAAAGCCGGTGGAATTGTTAAAAAATGTGGATGGTCAAAGCGAAAGAAAGCTTAAAGAAATAACTGCCGGTGATGGAATTGAAAATAATAATGTAAAAGAAGAGTTGAAAGAACCAGAAATAGAAAAGGACAATTTTATATTGCCAAACAAAACACAGTTAATGACTAAATACGAAATGGATAAGACAGTGGACAGGATAAAGCAAGCCAAAGCAACTGTGGAAACAACGGATGATATAAAGCAAAACACATCTACTTATGGAGATACTGTAGTTGCTGAGGTGGAAAATGCCGAAATCATAAGAGATACGGAAGAAAACAATGATTCTCTTGTTCTCAACAAAGAGAACAAAGAGAAAAAAGAAACGGCTTCAAACCTGAAAGAAAAGTTTATAGAAGAATTTTCTCCGAAAGTTCTGAAAGATGGCGGAAAAACGGTTATCGTTGTGGATGCCAGTGCGAAAGTCCAAAGCACCAGCGAAAAAGAAAATGTTGTTGTTCATGATGGCACTGGATATCTCTCTAACGCACAAAAAACTTTCGGTGCTGAAGATAATATCACAAAGCCAGCAACGGTGTTAACCGAACAGGAACAAAGAACTAAACCAAACAGCTCTCTACAATCAAGCCAACCAGTTCAATCGACTCGAGCAAGCAAATCGACAGGAGAACTGACCGGGAAAGGGCAAGTTAGTCAATTAAGTGAACAATCGCCCAATAACAAAACGTACAACGGATGGCGTATATCCTCTCACTCTCAATCTCAAGCATCAAGAGCATTGCAAGATGTGAAATCATATCAATCTTGGCAATCAAAACAACCACAGCAAGTAGCCGAACACATAGCCAAAGCAAAGGGCAACTATGATAACAATGTTCCAAGTATTTCACAGGATGGCAAAAAAACACTAAATATTCGCCAAAATTTTGGTGCTGAAAATGAATCGATGAATGCAAAAAACAGTTTAAAAGGCTTAGCTTTTCAAACTCCAAATTCTGGGATGGTCGTTAATAATCTTCAAAACATACATGGAGCGAATATTCAAAACGATTCATCTAAGTCTGTAGATAGGTCCATTGATAAAAGAACAACTGAAGGGGAAGAAAGAACGGTTGAAACGGTTGGAATATCGAAAACAGTTACAGCTAACAAAGATAACTTTAGAAGCAATATGAGCGACAAACCACAAGTACTTCAGACTCTTGTTGTTGAGATTTCACGAATAGTTCAAATGCAGCAAGTAATCAGCGCAAATTTATCGGATGTGAATCATGTGAATAGTGGGAAGGACAATTCATCTCATGCTGTTGTGATTACAGATTCGAGGAACTCAAAATCAGATTCTCTGAAGAATGTTGTCGGCATTAGCCAAAATACTCTAGGTTCTCATAAAGTAGTCCAGATTCAAACAGAGCAAAAGAAGAATTTTGCGTCTCAACCCAGGCTCGATATACCACTGAATGTTGTTGATAAAAACAGTTTTGAAAAAGTGCAAAGAGTCAGTCAACAAAACATATTAGCGTTTCCAGTAGTTCAAACAACTTCACAGAAAGCTTTAAATGATAATAGCAACAAGAATATTTCAGGAAAAGGTATAGATGATAACATCTTGCAAGTGATTAATTCTATAAAGGTAATCACTTCCGAACACTTAAAAACACTTCGCATTTTGGAAAACAAAAATGAAAAAGGTACAGTTGTAGAAGTAATAGACTCAGCTGACTCAAAGGTTACCAACGGTCAACTGATTCTCTCGGCTGAGCTCGTTAAAAATATTGCAACAGAAAAACCGAAAATCCACTATAACAAAACTATAGAAAACACCAAAAATATTGACAGTGAAAAACCCTTGAAAGTTGAGGACAAAATAACCCTTTCAGAAGTGGTTCAATCGGAGAATAAGAAAGATACGGTTAATCAGGTTCAAATTGATTCGCAGGGTGAAGAAGCTCGTAAGGAAAAATACGATGCTCAAGAATTTAGGAATGAAATAGTCCAAGCATCGAAGAATAAATTAGAAATAAAGTCTTTCGAAGTTGAGTACAAGGTGAAAGAAGAAAGCAAAAAAGAAGAATTTCAAGAACGTCCGAATATCTCTAACAAGTTTTTGGAAAGACTTGCTGAGTTGACTTACAAAGCATCTGAGTCTAAAACCGAGCAGACTTACCAAATCAACAACAGATTTGAACTTGTAGAACGTTTACAGCATTCCCAGAACCTTGAAGAAATTTACAAAAAGATTAGGGACTTCGGTTTCTCGAACAGGTTGGAAGAAAACGTAAGGATGAAACTATACCCAGAACAACTTGGAAACATCGATGTTGAACTTAGAAAAGAAGGAAGAGCGATAACCATCGTCTTTGTTGCAGAGAACGAGAAAAGCAAAGAGTTGCTTGAGAGAAACATCGGTTTACTGAGAGATAGATTAACGGCTTTGGATTTCGATGTGAGGAATATGGAAGTGAAGATGAAAGAAGAGAGCAACTATTACGAGGATGCAAGACACCATCAGAACCAGCAAAACCAAAAACATGGAGAACAAAATCATGAAAATAGAAGAAAGGCATTCAGTGAAGAGGTGATAGAAGATGATAATGAACGTGAACGCAACGGCTAATCTCTTCTCTCAAGTGGCTGAAAGAACGACAAAAAAAGACATGGACAAAGAAGCCTTTTTGAGATTGCTTATTACACAACTTAAAAACCAGGACCCCCTTGAACCAATGAAGGATAGGGATTTCATTGCTCAAATGTCTCAACTTTCATCTCTCGAACAGATAATGAACATGAGTAAATCAGTCCAACAATTCGTAGATACCGCAGCTCAGCTTTATAGAACACAAGCAGTTTCAATGATAGGAAAGACTGCTGTTGTCAAGACAAACACAATCACGGTGTCAAATGGGATACCGGAAACTAAGGTATTTAAATTGGACACCCCAGCAACGATAGTTGTTAGAATTTTTGATCAAAATGGTAAGCTTGTAAAAGAGCAAAAGCTGGGAAATGTTGATGCTGGGATGCAACTGATTGCGTGGGATGGGAAAGATGAGAACGGAACAAAAGTAAAGGATGGAAAATACACTTTTAAAATACTTAAGCTGACAGCTAACGGAGATTACGAAGAAATTCCAAGTGTTGAAAGTGGCGTAGTTTCTGGTGTTCAATTTGATGGGAACAAAATCAACGTTGTTGTAAATAGCAAGATATACGAAATTTCAGAAATATCAGAAATCTATGCGTAGGGGTGAGGATATATGATGAGGTCTCTTTACAGTGGTGTTTCTGGACTTCAGGGTTTCCAGCAAGAGATTGACGTTGTAAGCAACAACATTGCGAACGTTAATACGATAGGTTTCAAAGGTGCAAGGGTCACCTATGCGACTAACTTTTCCCAAATTCTTGATATTTCCAGAAGGGCAACTGATAGAACAGGTGGAACAAACCCAAAACAAATTGGTTATGGTATTCGTGTTGCATCCATTGACAAAATAATGAATCAGGGAAGCTTCCAAAACACTGGAAAGAAAACAGATTTGGCAATCCAAGGTGAAGGATTCTTTATCCTTTCCAATGGTCAGAGATATTTTTACACAAGGGCAGGTAACTTTGACTTAGACCTTAATGGAACCATCGTTCAACCGACAACAGGTCTGAAACTCCAAGGATGGGTTGCAGAAGTAGACCCCACAAGTGGAAGAAGATACGTTGATACCAACAAACCAATAGGTAGTATCCAAATATCAGCAGGTCTCAGCATGGCTGCAAAACAGACATCGAGAATGACACTGGCAGGAAACCTTGATGCAAGGGTAGGACCTGAGAAGTTTGTTATTGCGATAAATGGATACGGTGGTAGGACAATTAACACAAAAGTCACCTTTGAAAGAGACTTCGGAGGACTCCAGGATACGTTCAGTGATTATCAAATATATCTTGGTAAGATAGATGCAAACTTGGATGATAAGATTGATGGAAAGATATACATAAAATTTGACAAATTTGGGAATGTCGTGAGTGCTGGTGCCATTAAACAAAAACTTTCTGGAACAGCTTCAAGTGGTACTATTACGCTTACAGAACCAATCCAACAGCAAGATGGAAATTATTTGTTCATTATAAGGGATAGCGAAGGAAGAATAGTTGATACACTTTCTCGAAACGTGCTCAATGGAAACGTCACAGAGGCAATCGCCAGTGAAAAACTTATTGACGGGCAAACTTACTTTGTGGAAATAGCAGCTTCTACCCAAGAAGTGGCTCCGCTTGATTTAGAACTTGATAGTGCAAACGTTGCATCAACCATTGCAGGCCAACTTACGAGAAACTATACAGTTCAATATGTTGTTGAAAACCTTGATGGAACATTAGTTACTGGGATTGCCCCGCAAGACATAAACAGTGCAGGAACACAGAGTTTAACAGATGCAAATCTTGTTGCAGGTAGGCAATACAGGGTACGTGTAATTGTTAATGGAAAAACGCTTGGTTCAGAAGTTGTGACAGCAATTGACGATGGCGGAAATGGTAAAATAAGCTTTGAATATACACAGGGAAAATATGGAGTTGTGAGAGTGATTAGAGATTCAGTTACTGGGGATGCAATTGGAACATACAATGTGCTTTTGTTAAACGGAGATAACACGATATACGATGCAAATCTTTTAAGTGGAAATTCATATCAAGACATTGTGTACCAACCGGCAAAGGTTGACCAGTTAACTATTCCAGGCGCTGGTGAACCAAGGTTCTACGAAGCTGATAATCCGACCAACTTCTCTGTTGTTTCGTTCAAATCACCGTTCTATACAACATCAACTCAAGTTTACGATTCGCTTGGAAATCCATACACGTTATACATCGATTTTGTCAAACTAGCATCAGTTTACGGCGATAAAGAGAATGTTTGGGCGTTCAGGATTAGAAGTGCAACAGGGGAGAACATAAAATACCTTTCAAACTACGATACAGGCACTGAGATTACCGGTGGTAGCTTTGGTGTATTAAGGTTCGACAAAACAGGAAGACTACTTGGAGTTAATTCCTTCGACCCAAACACTGGTCGCATATCTGAGGGCGAAAACATTGATGCCATCATGTTCAATGCTGGTGAAAATGGTGATGGTATTGTAAAAATAAAGCTCGATATGAACAGCATGACACAATTTGCCGCACTTGCAGATGCATTTGTTAAATCACAAGACGGTAACGCTCAAGGAGTGCTTGAATCATTCTCAATTTCTGAAAACGGAGACATAATTGGTTCCTTCACCAACGGTCTGGTTGACGTGCTTGGAAAAGTTGCACTTGCAACATTCAATAACCCGGCAGGATTACTCGAACTTGGCAATTCACTCTATGGAGAAAGTGCAAACAGCGGAACAGCACGTATTGGTCAACCGGGCAAGGGTGGGTTTGGTTCCCTTGTTGCAGGTGCACTTGAAATGTCCAACGTAGACCTTTCCGAAGAGTTCACAAAACTCATAATTGCCCAAAGAGGTTTCCAAGCAAACGCAAGAACGATAACCACAGCTGACCAAATACTCCAAGAAGTGGTTAATCTCAGAAGATAATCGGGTAAAATAATCTGAAACCCATAGGGGTGAAAAAGTTGATAAAACTGACAGGACTGAACGGGAAAGAGTTCTACTTAAATGCTGAATATATAGAAAAAATTGAAGCCAACCCAGACACCACTATAACCTTATACAATGGTAAAAAATACATAGTTCTTGAACCTGTTCAAGAAGTCGTTAATCGAATCATGGAATACAAAAAGAAGATATTCTTACCTCCGATGGTAGGTGAGGAATAATGGATATAACCGTTTTACTAGGCGTCGTTCTAGGTTTTGGTATGATGGTGTATGGTATTATCAGCGGAGCTGGTGATTTCGCTACATTCATTAATATCCCTTCCGTAATTATAACTGTTGGTGGTGCAGTTTCCGCTGCTATAACCGCAAACAAAAAGAACGTAGTTTTTGGTATTGTTAAAGTTATAATGGGAGCTATCAAAGAACCAAAAATTGATTATGTCGGAACCCTAAGAACGCTTGTGTCGTTTTCAGAAAAGGCAAGAAGAGAAGGTTTGCTATCGCTTGAAGCGAATTTGGAAGAAATTCAGGATCCGTTTTTGAAAAAAGCAGTGCAGTTAGTTGTTGATGGAACTGAGCCAGAAGTTCTGAGGTCCATGATGGAGATAGAAATTGAGATGGCAACAGCTGAAATGATGGATCAAAAAGGATTTTTCGACGCTCTGGGAACCTTTGGTCCAGCATTTGGAATGATAGGAACTCTGGTCGGGCTTATCCAGATGCTTAAGAGTTTGAACAACCCAGAAACACTGGGACCGTCTATGGCGGTTGCACTCATAACCACGCTGTATGGTTCTATTCTTGCCAATATCGTGGGGCTTCCGGTAGCCGAAAAAATAGCAAGACGTGCGGCGGATTTGGAACTTGCCAGAAGGATGATTTTGGAAGGTGTGTTGTCTATTCAGGCTGGAGAAAACCCAAGGGTGCTTGAAGAAAAGCTGAAATCGTATCTACCAAGCGCCGAAAAGGTTAAGTACGAAGCACAAGTTCAGGGAGCTGGTGCCTAATGGCGAAAAAGCAGAAGTGTGTTTGCCCCTCGGTACCAGCGTGGTTGAATACATATGGAGATATGGTCACTCTGCTTCTTACGTTCTTTGTCCTTTTGTTTTCAATGTCGAGCTTGAGCCCAGGAAAGTTTCAACAGGTGGTAGTTGGATTGACATTAGCTTTAAGTGGAAATCCCCCAAGTGTCTTAACTGGTGGGCAGACAATGAGCGAGGAAGCGCTTATATCTTCAAAGCCAGGGGTTTATCAGGAACTACTGAGAATCTCTGAAGAATACAAGGGCAAGGTAACAATTGAAGAACGAGACGAAGGAACACTTATCACATTGACTAATTTTAAGATTTTCGAAACGGGAAGTGCGAGACTAACAGCTGAAGCTAAGGAAATAATTGAAAAACTGGGCGCTATAATTCTGGAGCACACATCAAACATCATAGAAGTTAGAGGCTACGCTGATGACAGGCCAACAACTCCAGACTCCATTTATCCATCGAACTGGCACCTGAGCAGTGCACGGGCTTCTTCAGTAGTGAATTTCATGCTAACGGAATTAAAGCAAAAAAGGTATGCGTTGAGGTATGCAGAAATAAGGTCAGGCTTATTCGATATCGATTATTTCTATTCGCCTGATAGGTTTGTTCCGATAGGAAAAGGTGATGTCGATGTAAACAAAGAATTGAAATCTATAAAGGCAAACTACGACTACGACATGTCAAAACTACAAAATGACTATGAAAGTGGTAAAATATCTACAGAGGAATACCAGAGACAGCGAACAGAGCTTACCCAGAAATACTATAGAGACGTTGAGCAAACACGTGCAAAATATAGGAAAATAGAAATCGTAATCAAGAGAGAAACTAAGGGATACTGATAAATTAAGAAAGCTAAGGAGGGCGAAGTATGCCTGAAGAAGTTGAACAACAGCAAGAGCAAGCTAAGAAGAAAGGCGGTTTAATGGACTTAATAAAGATGATAGTAATCCCATTAGTTATTTCACTTGTTGTAAGTTTGGTTGTTTTCTTTATGCTTGGTTCGAATAAGCAACCAAGTCAAACCCAGCAAGAACAATCAGCTGTCGCTGCGGCACCAGTCCAGATAAAGGCAGTTGTTATTGCCCAAGGTAAGTATCAAACCTTTATGCTTAAAGGTGGAAGGGATGTTGTGGTTGTAGATTCTTTAACCTTGCTTGTTGGTAGTGAACCTTGCAGAGCGGCTGTAGCTGAAAAGAATGATGAGATAATGGACGCACTTGCAACCATATTCTTGAGCAAAGAGCGTTTTGACCTTGTAACTCCAGCGGGTTTAGACTTATTAAAAAAGCAAATCAGGGAAGCTGTAAACCAGATTACCGGGTTTACTGGCGAGAAAGAAAAATTTGGAGTTTTGAACGTTTACATATACATAAAAGCAATAAGCACAGTCCAGTAATAATATCACAATCCCTTTAACGGGAGGTTGTTGGTTTTGCCGGATGTACTGAGCCAGGAAGAAATAGACCGATTGTTGGCGGCACTTTCGCAAGGAGAAGTTAACATCGAAGAAGTGAAAAAAGAGGGCGAAGAAAAAAAGATTCGCACGTATGATTTTTTGCGTCCTCAGAAGTTCTCGAAAGAACAAATTAGAACCGTTCAGATGATACATGAAAACTTTGCACGAAGTGTATCTACGTATTTATCTGGTAAATTAAGATCCTTCACCTCGGTAAATGTTGTCGGTATAGACCAGCTTACCTACGATGAATACATGAAATCCATAGGTAACCCGTCTTTCATAACCATATTCACGGCAAGAGAATTGGTGGGTAGCGCAATATTCAATATGAGCTTAGAAATATTTTACGGTATTTTGGATGTTCTACTTGGCGGACCTGGTGAACCTGGCGATGTCAAAAGAATCCCAACAGAAATCGAAATGGGGATAATTAAAAAGGAAGTTGTAAACCTACTTACCGCACTTTCCCAAGCTTGGATGTCCGTTCACCCGTTTATTCCTGTTGTTGAATCTACAGAAACAAACCCACAGTTCGTCCAGATAGTTCCCAGTAGCGAAATGGTCTTAGCAATTACGTTCTTTGTAAGTTTTGGAAAAGTGGAAGGTTACATGAGTCTTTGCTGGCCCTCTTCTGTTATAGAGCCAATAGGAGAAAAACTCACAACACAGAGTTGGTTCAAAGTAAAGCAAAAGGAGATAACAGAAGAACACGTTGGAAAGCTTAAGGAAAATTTGCAAAGAACGAAGATAGATGTTATTGCAATCATTGGTGAAACTGTGCTGACCTTGGGTGAAATATTAACACTTGAGGTTGGCGACGTAATAAGGTTGAAGGAACACTACGATGAACCGATAAGAGTAGAAGTGAACGGTCGAACAAAATTCTTAGGCAAACCTGGTCAGTACAAGGGGAACTATGCTGTAAAGATTACAGAAGTGATAGAAGAGCCTAAAGAGGAAGGTGAAGAAGCATGATAGCAGATGACTTCCTAAGCCAAGAAGAATTAGATGCGTTACTCAAGCAAGTTGTGCAAGATGATGGACTTTCAGATATTGAAAAATCAATGGTGGGCGAAGTTGGAAATATAATCCTTGGTGCGGGTGCAACTGCGCTATCTAACATTTTGGGCAGAAAAGTGGACATTTCAACACCAGAAGTTGAAGTTATGACACTCAGCGAATTAAGAAAAGGTATAAGCGGTGAGAAGGTTTGTGTAACGATACATTTTGAAGGCGAAGTAGAGGGCTTGACTGCGATGGTTCTTGAAAAACAGTTGGCAGCTGAAATCGCTGATATAATGATGGGTGGTCTCGGTAAGCCAGAGAGTGATGAACTTGACGAGTTCAAGCTTAGTGCCGTTGGCGAGGCCATGAACCAAATGATGGGTTCAGCTGCTACTTCACTTTCCGATATGATAAAAAAGCCCGTTAGTATCACGCCACCGACGACGGAGATTCTAAATTTCGATGACCAGAGCGTGAAGTTTCCACCGATAGGCGATGAAAACGACAAAGTTGCAAAAGCAACGTTTACAATGACCATCGAAGAATTGAAACCTGCTAAGTTCTTTTTGGCAATGTCTATCCCGTTTGTCAAAAAACTATATGAATTGATATTCGGTGCACCGACTGTTGAACAAAAGCAATCAGGCGTATCAGTTCCAGAAACAGTTCAGACTTCCACTTCAACGGCTACAACTTTTGTTCCACCTACTCCAAAGAGAGAAGAAAAGCAAGCGGTTGCAGCAAGACCTGTCCAATTTGAAGATTTCGGAAAAACTCAGCAGCCATCCGAAAAACCCCAAGTTTTGGATGAAAGACTCCAGTTGCTCTTTGATGTGCCGTTAAATGTTACCGTTGAACTTGGACGCACAAAGCTCACTTTGAAAGAAATTATGGAACTTGGCGTGGGGTCTCTCATAGAATTGGATAAACTTACGGGAGAACCTGTGGATATCTACGTAAACAACAAATTGATTGCACGTGGAGAAGTTGTTGTCATTGATGAAAACTTCGGTGTGCGTATTACAGAGATAGTGAATCCTAAAGAAAGGCTTTACAGCTTAAAATAAGAACATTAAGCCCATCCCACAAAAGAAGCCCCTTTCGGGGCTTCTTTTCTTTCGAACTTTTAAGATTTTAGAAATTCCTTCAACCACAACGCTGAATCTTTCAGTATCCTTTTTTGTGTATTGTAGTCTACGTAGATTATACCGAAGCGTTTTGAGTATCCGTATGCCCACTCGAAGTTGTCCATCAATGACCAAATGAAGTAACCTTTCAAATCAACACCTGCATTGATTGCTTCAAGTGCTTTTTCAAAGTGCTTTTCCAAATATTCAATTCGGTAGTTATCATGAACTCTACCATTTTCCAACTTATCAGGTCCAGCCATCCCGTTCTCTGTTATATAAAGCGGTAGTTTATATCTTTCCTTAAGATAGACCAGCATATCAAATAAGCCTTGCGGGTAGATTTCCCATCCCATTTCGGTCTTCGGAAGGTCGCCTTGCACATACGAAAATCCAAGTGGGTTGTTCATATCAAAAACGACAAGTGTTCTTGTGTAGTAATTCACACCAAAGAAGTCAATGGGGGTTGAAATAATGTTCATATCGCTATCGGGAACCTGCAACCCTTTTTCCGTATAAAGTGCAACTGCTTCTTCGGGATATTTACCGAAAACAACAGGGTCATGGAACCATGCATTAACAAACTTATCAACAAGACTGGCAACCAAGAAACTTTCAGGTTTCGCATCGCCTGGCTCTATTTTCATTACAACGTTGGTCAAGCCAACTTTTCCATCCTTTACTTCTTCTCTAAACGCTTGAACAGCATGCCCGTGTGCCCTCAACAGGTTGTGTGCTGCACTTATTGCTTCTTGTAGATTTTGATGACCCGGGGCATGCTCTCCTGTGTAGTAACCCAAGAAAGAAGAACACCACGGCTCGTTCAGTGTAATCCAATGTTTCACACGGTCACCGAGTTCGTTGAACATAAACGTTGCGTATGCTCTGAAATAAAGTGCTATATCAGGGTTGAGCCATCCACCTTTTTCATAGAGTGCGTAGGGTAAGTCCCAGTGATAGAGGGTTATGAATGGTACGATATCATTCTTCAAAAGTTCGTCAACAAGTCTGTTGTAGAAGTCCACACCCTTTTGGTTGATGTTCTTCCCATCTGGCATGACTCTGGGCCAGGAGATAGAAAACCTGTAAGCATCTAAACCTATTTCTTTCATCAACTGGATATCTTCCTTGTATCGATGGTAATGGTCACACGCAACGTCTCCTGTGTCGCCGTTCAAGGTTTTGCCAGGCGTGTGTGAAAAGACATCCCAAATTGATGGCCCTCTACCATCCTCGTTTGCTGCACCCTCAATTTGGTATGCTGCCGTAGCCGTTCCGAAGATAAAATCTTTTGGAAAATCGGACCTTCTTATCATTTTTCCACCTCCTGGTTTAGTTCAAAATTTTCCACAATACTATGCGTTTTCACAGCCAAGAAAGCATTCGCAAACGCACTGAATGTACCTAACGTCATCACTACTGGTAGGAAGATGAAAATAGCTTTTGAACCGATTAAGAAACTGCCGATGGCGAACTGCACTAAATTGTTTGTCACCATCCCCAGAAAGCTTATTCCAAATACACTTAAGAAGTTGAACTTTGAGAGAAAACTTTGCACTATCGCAGATGCCACACTGCCGAAAAAACCCATGAAAAACCCCGGAGTAAATATGGTGCCAGAAAGAATAGAACCGAGCAGAGATTTAGAAACGGAAAGAACCACCGCGTCTGAAAGACCTGAAAAAACAGACATATACAACACTAAGAAATTTGAGAACCCCCACTTACCCCCCGGTACAGGAAATGGTATTAAACCTTCGACAACATATACTACGCTGCTCAATGCAATCATCAGCCCAAAAACTACCACGTTTCTACGTCTACTTCTTTCTTTTCTTTTTTCTCGTCTGTCTTGAACTCTATTATCATTCTGTTTGGCACGCAAATTATACTCCCTCCTGGTCCTATCTTCCCTGTTTTTTCGCAAATCTTATCTGGACAATCCGAATCGGTAACCCAGGCCTTATTTCCATCGAAGTGTAATGTTGTAACGTACTTTCCTTCTTGGTTTCTTATTATGAATTCGCCAGGTTCTTCGACCTTGAACACCTCTTCACCTTGGATTCTCACAGAAAGTGTTTTCTTCCCTGGGACATTACCATGGTTGTGTCCAAGGCGGAAAAAATACCAGCCTATTCCAAGAAGAATTGCAATTGTAACAAAGGCAATATCAGTTACTTTAAGGAATTTCCTCCCAGCCATGATTTAAAGGACCATCCTTCCGTCTATAAAAACATGCTCCACAAAATTCTCTTGCCACATGTATGGAATGTCCAGAAATTCTGGAGTTTTCCAGAGCACCAAATCTGCGGGATACCCTGGTCTCACAATCCCGGAAGTAAAGCCAAGTAAATATGCTGAATTAGCCGTGTAAGCTGTTAGTATCTCTTCTGGTTCCATTTTCAAAAATCTTATTGCAAGGTGCATTACAAAACTTGGCATAAAAATGGGAGAAGAGCCTGGGTTGAAGTCAGAGCCAAGAGCTACTGGTATACCTGCATCGATTATTTCTCTTGCCGGTGCAAACGCTTCACCGAGATAAAAGCTCGTGTTTGGCATTAGCGTAACGATAGTCCGACTTTTCGCTATTTCCTCGATGTCCTCTTTTGTAACTTTCAAAACATGGTCAACACTGACAGCATCAAGTTGTGCACCGAACCTGGCAGCTCCGACGTTCTCTATTTCATCAGCATGCAACCGAATTTTAAAACCAAGTGATTTAGCAAAATTAAAGAACTCTCCAATCTCATCGGGAAGGTATGCACCTTTATCGCAGAACACATCTACAAAATCAGCAAGGTTCTTTTCTGAAATATCTTTGAGTAATTCTTTCATTTCGACAATGTAATCTGTGACAGATTTATCCTTTGGTCTTGCGTGTAAACCGAGGAACGTAGCTGTAATCTTGTTTGCAAGTGTATCCTTGAGTCGTCTTATTACTCTCAGCTGCTTCATTTCATTTTCCTTATCCAGTCCATACCCACTTTTGCATTCAATTCCAATTACACCGTGTTTTGTGAATTCTTTAATATATCGAACGGAAACATCGTAAAGCTCATCTTCGTTAGTTTGTTTTACTAGAGTTGAAGTGTAATGTATGCCTCCGCCGGCTTGCAAAATCTCAAGGTAAGTTTTTCCACGGGCTCTCATGTAAAACTCTCTTGCACGCGAACCAACGAATGGGATATGAGTATGCGCGTCGAAAAGACCAGGGGTAACAAGCTTAGCTTTTATATCTGCACTTTTGTGTGGGCGTAAATCTTTGATTTGACCATCTTCAATAACGATATCTTTATCCACATATTCTTCGACCCTCTTCATGTCCAAACCTCTTATGGGAGGTTCAAAGACCGGGGTCAAAATCCTTTCAGCGTGTATGACAAATCCTTTTCCGTTGCTCATATTCCAATCTCCCCAACTTTCATCAGAGTATCGAACAACTTTTTAAACGCCACACTCCTGTGGCTTATGTGCTTTTTCACCTCTTCACCGAGCTCACCAAAGGTCTTGTCGTAGCCTTTTGGGATAAATATGGGGTCATAGCCGAAACCTTTGTTTCCGCGTATTTCTCGACTGATGGTCCCTTCAACGTATCCTTCTACAGAAATCAAGAAATTCTTGATAGGATTGAAATATGTAGCAGCGCACACAAACCTTGCACTTCGTTCTTCGTAATTTCTCATCAACTGAAGAATACTTTCCATCTTTTCAACATAACTTGCACCTTCCAGATATCTGGCGCTCATAACTCCGGGAAAACCACCCAACACGTCTATGGAAAGGCCAGAATCATCGGCTATTACCGGCTGACCTATTTCCTTTCCATATTCAAGTGCTTTGATGATTGAATTTTCAATGAACGTTTCACCGGTCTCTTCAACATCCATCTCCCAGTTCACTGTTTCGAGTTCTACAAATTCTGGGACAACAAGTTTTATCTCTTCGATTTTGTGCTTGTTCTTTGATGCAACGTAGATTTTTACCTTTTCTTGACTTGCAGGTTTTGCACTGTTCAAACCGTTCACGATGCTTCCCCCTCATCACAGCATAACAAAGTAGGTATTGTGTATGTGGAGTCATTTGAATCTGAAAATATCATCCTTAAGTATTTTCCAGTCCATGAACTTTCAACCTTTGCGACTTCTTCTGGTGTGCCTGTTGCAACAACGTATCCACCTTTATCTCCACCCTCAGGTCCGAGGTCTATAATATAGTCAGCGGACTTTATAACGTCCAGGTTATGTTCAATAACAACCACGGTGTTTCCTTTATCAACAAGTCTATTAAGCACTTCTATTAACTTCTTTACATCATCAAAGTGTAGTCCAACTGTTGGCTCATCCAATATGTACAATGTTCTTCCCGTAGCTTTTTTTCGCAATTCCGAAGCCAGTTTAACTCTTTGAGCCTCTCCACCGGAAAGCGTTGTTGCGGGCTGACCTAATTTAATGTAACCAAGACCAACATCTGATAGAACTTGCAATGTTTCCCTAATAGTCGGGATATTTTGGAAAAATTCAAGCGCTTCATCGACAGTCATGTCTAAAACATCTGCGATATTTTTCCCCTTGTAGGTGACTTCCAAAGTTTCGGAATTGTACCTTTTACCTTTACATACCTCACATTCTACATAAACTTCTGGTAAGAACATCATCTCAATCTTTACAACACCTTGCCCTCCGCAAGCCTCACACCTTCCACCCTTAACATTAAAACTGAACCTTCCCTTATCATACCCGCGTGCTTTTGCTTCCGGAGTCATTGCAAACAACTCCCTAATTGCATCGAATACTTTGGTGTAGGTTGCAGGGTTACTGCGCGGTGTTCTACCAATTGGCGATTGGTCAATAGCGATGATTTTGTCGATGTTTTCAAGTCCTTCTATCCTGTCATGTTCTCCCACTTCGTATCGGGTTTTGTGGAGTTTGTTTGCTATAGCAGGGTAAAGGGTGTCGATAATCAACGAACTTTTACCAGAACCACTCACGCCGGTAACGCATATGAAGGTCCCAAGTGGAAATTCAACAGTTATATTCTTCAAATTGTTATGCCGTGCACCAATTATCCGTATGAACTTCCCATTTCCCTTTCTTCTGGACTTAGGTACCTCTATTTTCAACTTTCCGGAAAGATACTTCCCAGTAAGCGACTCTTCGCATCTTAAAAGGCCATCCAAAGTTCCAGAATAAACAATTTGTCCGCCGTTTACACCTGCTCGAGGTCCAACATCTACAACGTAATCCGCGCTCCGTATAACCTCTTCATCGTGTTCAACAACAAGCACGGTGTTTCCCAAATCTCTCAGTTCTTTGAGCATAGATATCAATCTGTCGTTATCTCTCTGGTGCAATCCGATGGTTGGTTCATCGAGTACGTATATTACGCCAGTCAGTCTTGAGCCTATCTGTGTCGCGAGTCTGATTCTTTGCGCTTCTCCTCCAGAAAGTGTGCGCACATTTCTTGAAAGACTTAGATAACCCAATCCTACCTGTTCTAAGAAATCTAAGCGTTTCTCTATCTCGTTTAACAGCTCCTTTACTGCTTCTCTTTGCTTTTCTGAAAGTTCTGCAGGCAACGCCCTGATGATTTCCAGCTCTTTTGATATGGGAAGCTCTGTAAAATCGATGATACTTAGGTCCTTTATCGTGACGCTCAAAGCTTCTTGACGCAATCTTTTTCCTTTACACGTTTGACATGTGCGTTCCACAAAAAAGTTTTCAACTATCCATTCGCGCATTTCTTCCGACGTGTATTCCTCGTATCGTTCCTTTACAAGGGCAACTAATCCCTCAAAATATTCCGTTCCGTACAAAAGTGCCTCTTTAACTTCTTCGGGTTGTTGTTCAAAAGGTTTGGAAGGATCTCCACCGTATTCTCGAACGATTCTTTCGATTCTTCTTGGAAGCCATCCGTCCGCTTTATGTCCTATTCTTAGACCTTGGACAACGGGAATATCTTCTTCAAAAAGGGTGCGTTCATCAACTTCGAGTTTGAAACCCAATCCGTGGCAATCAGGACAAGCACCATATGGTGCGTTGAATGAAAAGAACTTAGGATTAATTTCAGGCATTGAAAAACCACAAGAAAGACAAGAAAGTTTTTCTGAGTAAAGGTGTTCATCGTCATCGGCTCTTACTAAGACAAAACCATTACCCTCTTTGAGGGCGAGTTCAACGGATTGGAACAACCTATGCACGTCGGTACCGGACAGGTCCAACCTATCGATAACTAAATTTATCGTGTGTCTGACATTTTTATTTAATTCCGGAACTTCGTCGAGTCTGTATATCTTTCCATCAACCTCAACCCTTGTGTAACCTTTGTTAAGGAAATTATCGAATTCATCTTTAAATGTGCCTTTCTTTTCTCGTGCGATAGGTGCGAGTATGATAACACGCTTGTTTTGAAAATGCTTTTGTACGTGTATTATAATTTCATCCACTGACATTCTCTGGAGCTCTCTGCCACAATAAGGACAATGTGGAACACCTATCTGCGCATACAACACGCGTAGATAGTCGTAAATTTCAGTAACGGTTCCAACAGTGGACCTAGGGTTGTGGGATACGCTCTTTTGGTCAATTGCTATAGTTGGAGAAAGCCCTTCGATACTATCCACATCGGGCTTTTTTAGCTCACCTATGAACTGTCTTGCGTAAGTAGAAAGACTTTCCAAATAACGTCTTTGCCCTTCGATAAAGATTGTATCCATCGCAAGCGAGCTTTTTCCAGAACCAGACAACCCAGTGATAACAACAAGCTTGTTCTTTGGGATTTCAACGTCAATATTCTTTAAATTATGCACACGCGCACCTTTGACAATTATCTTATCCATCGATTAACCTCTGAACCTCCTTGAAATTGTAGACCACAACATCATTATGAATATTAACCCAAAAAAGAGTGCTTCAACACTCAGAGCAACGATTTTCCTTTGAATATCATCGATGCTTAAATAGCGATACGCTGCTGCTTGGAATGGAAAGAACCAGGTAACTGCCATGACGACAAAAACAATCGTGAAGATTATAACCATAGTTCTTAGGTTATTCCATGTGTTGTCTAACTCCTCTTGTAAGCGTTGAAGTCTAAGGTTAATATTCTCTACGTCATCCTCATACCTTTTCAAATGTTCTTCAAGTTTTTCAATGGATTCAAGCAACTTTTTTTCAAGCTCTTCTCTCTCCATATATCTCACTCCCTATTCATATAGGAAGGGAACAGCATTATTTTATTCCAAGCATACGTGTGGCAACGGCAAAATATATCCAGATACCAGCAAGGTCTGCTACCGTTGTTATGAGTGGACCGGCCATAACAGCAGGGTCGATTCTCATCAACTTACCGAGGAATGGTAGCATTGCGCCTACAACATTTGCGAAGATAACAATAACAAGTAATGAGATTGCTGCAGATATATTAACCATTACATCGTGTGAAATCATGAATCCGCGCACAAAGAGAACAGCACCGAGTATTGAACCAAGTATCAATCCGACGTAAATCTCTCTGAGTAACACTTTCCACCAGTCTTTAAGTTCGACATCCCCTAATGCCATGCTGCGGATTATAAGTGTGCTACTTTGCCCACCTGTGTTTCCTCCGGCATCAATCATCGTTGCCATAAAGGCTGCAAGTATTGGCACAGCAGCTATAACACTCTCAAAACTGCTGATTATATAAGCACTAACACTTTGGAGCAACAATAATCCTACAAGCCATGGTAATCTGTTTTTGATAAAAACCAGTGGTGAAGTGTGAAAATAAGATGTAGTCGTAACACTCATACCGGCCATCTTGTGAATATCTTCCGTTGCTTCTTCATCGATAACATCAACGATATCATCTATAGTTATAATCCCAACAAGTCTCATATCGTTGTCTACCACAGGAATAGCGTTTAAATCGTATTTCTTCATCAGTTCAGCGACTTCTTCTTGGTCTGTATTCGTTTTAACATAAATCGGGTCGGGGGCGTATATTTCGTCAATCAATGTATCGGGTTCGGCGAAGAGCAAATCCTCGAGTTTTACAGTTCCGATGAGTGTTTTGTCTTCTTCCACTACGAAAATCGTGTAAATTGTCTCTGCGTCTTTTCCAAACTTGCGCACCTTATCGAGTGCTTTTTGGACAGTCATGGACTTTGTTACATATATGAAATATGGTGACATCAAACGACCCGCGGAGTTTTCGGGGTAGTTCAACACTTCAAGTGTCTGTTCTCTTTCACTTTTAGGTAGGAACGAAAGCAACTTGGTAACAACATCGGCGGGCAGTTCGTCGAGAAGTTCAGCTCTATCGGAAGGGTCCATGTTCTTGAAGATAGATTTGATTTCGTCATCTGTGAGCATCTTTACCAATTCATATTGCTCGTCGGGCTCAAGTTTGGAAAAGACTTCCGCAGCAAGATCTTTATTCAGAAGGCGGAATACTACAGCCTTTTCTGATGTTTCGAGTTCTTCAATCATTTCGTAGATCACGTTTGGATCTTGGTCTTCAAGTAGCATTTTCAGTGTTCGAAAATCACCGCGTTCGATGAGCTTGCGGATGTCGATCTGGATTTTTACCTTCATCCTCTTTACCCTCCTTTGCAAGAGATTTATGGTGGTTTGTTACTGGAATAACTCGGGTATTCCACAAATAATCACCTTCCTTTCACCTGAAGAATTATCGTAGAGAAAACTCTCGAAAGTTTTGGAAATTGTACTAAGTCAAAAATCGCAGTTTAGGAATAGATATACGGATTTTTTCGTGCTTTTGTTTTCCTATGCTTTTTTTGGTGTTTTAATTATACCAGAAAAAGTAACTTTCCGTGCAGGTTTGTATATGAATTTTCTGTGAAGAAAATTAGAATTCTTGGATATTTACTCAAGGAAATAAAATGAGTGAAAAAATCGCATTTTATGGTATAATGTATAAGAAATCAAAAAAGTGATGCGAAATATGACAACTTAAAACGCAAAAAACTGAGCCTTGGAGGGAAAAGGTATGAAGGAGTATCGTCCACAAGAGATAGAACCAAAGTGGCAAAGAGTCTGGGAAGAGAAAAAGGTATTTGAAACTCCTCAGTATTCCGAAAAGCCCAAGTATTATGCACTCGTGATGTTCCCTTATCCATCGGGAACATTGCATGTTGGTCACGTTAAAAACTACACGATAGGTGATATCGTTGCAAGGTATAAAAGAATGCAGGGATACAACGTACTACATCCGTTTGGTTACGATGCTTTTGGATTGCCTGCAGAAAATGCAGCGATTGCTCACAAGATACACCCGAAGAAATGGACTATGGATAACATAAACACTATTCGTGGGCAAATAAAAAAGATGGGGATTAGCTACGATTGGAATAGGGAAGTTATTACGTGTAATGAAGATTATTATAAATGGACACAATGGATATTTTTGAAACTCTACGAGGCGGGTTTGGCATACAAAAAGCCGGGTGCAGTAAATTGGTGCCCAAGTTGTCAGACAGTTTTGGCCAACGAACAGGTGAAAGATGGAAAATGCGAAAGGTGCGGTACCACTGTTACAATGAAACACCTGGAACAATGGTATTTCAAAATCACAGATTACGCAGAAAAGTTGCTCGAAGGGCTCGACAGACTTCCAGGATGGCCGGAACATGTTAAAACAATGCAAAGAAACTGGATAGGGAAGAGCACAGGCGCGGAAGTTGATTTCCCAGTCGAAGGTCTCGACAAGAAAATCAGAATCTTCACAACAAGACCAGATACAATATACGGCGTGACGTTCATGGCAATCGCACCGGAATCTCCACTGGTGCTCGAACTGGTGACTGATGAAAAGAGGAAAGAGGTAGAAGAATTCCTGGCGAAAGTTGCTCTTGAAGATAGATTCAAGCGAACGAGTTTGGAAGCAAAGAAAGAAGGTGTCTTCCTTGGCAGGTATGCAATCAACCCGTTAACTGGAGAAAGAATACCAATTTACGTTGCCAACTACATACTCTATGAATACGGAACAGGTGCAATCATGGCTGTTCCTGCCCATGACAAACGCGATTTTGACTTTGCGAAAGCGTATGGCTTACCGATTAAACAGGTCATCAAACCGAAAGAAGGTAACTGGAACGTAGAAGAAGCACCTTACGAAAATGAAGGGATAATGATTAACAGCGGTCCATTTGACGGTTTGGACAGTAAGAAAGGCATTGAAGAAGTCACGAAATATATGGAGGAAAAAGGTTTTGGAAAAAGAAGTGTCCAGTACAAGCTCAGAGACTGGCTTATCTCAAGGCAACGTTACTGGGGTGCTCCAATTCCAATAATCTATTGTGACAAATGTGGTATTGTTCCTGTTCCGGAAAAAGATTTACCGGTCAAACTTCCTGAAAACGTTGAATTCTTACCAACGGGTCAATCGCCACTTACACTAAGCGAAGAATTCAAACACACGACATGTCCAAAGTGTGGTGGTCCAGCCCACAGAGAGGTAGAGACGATGGACACATTTGTCGATAGTTCTTGGTATTTCTTAAGGTATGTCAATCCAAAACTGGAAGATAAACCATTTGATACAAACGATGTAAATTATTGGTTACCTGTTGACCAATACATTGGTGGAGTTGAGCACGCTGTTTTGCACTTACTCTATTCAAGATTCATCACAAAGGTCTTACACGACCTTGGATATGTTGGTTTCGACGAGCCATTCCAGAATCTCTTTACCCAAGGTATGATTTACAAAGATGGGTGGAAGATGAGTAAGTCCAAAGGCAACGTAGTCTCCCCGGACGATATGATAGAAAAATACGGTGCGGATACACTGAGAATGTATATACTCTTCATGGCACCCCCAGAAAAAGATGCGGAATGGAGCGATGCGGGAATTGAAGGTGTGAATCGATTTGTTAAAAGACTTTGGAACAACTACTACAAAATGCTTGATATCATAAACTCACAAGATGGTGAAGAAAGTGAATTTGGAAAAGAAGAAAAAGCGCTCAGAAGAAAGTTGCACGCGATGATTAAGAAAATAAAAGAAGATATCGAAGGGGGGTTCAAATTCAATACTGCCATCGCTGGATTGATGGAATTCAACAACCAACTTTCCGATTACCTCGAAACAGTCCAAAAGCCAAATAAAAAATTGTTAAGAGAAATAGCGGAAAAAATAGCGCTTATAATTTCACCATTTGCGCCACACATGGCAGAAGAAATGTGGCATGACTTAGGCAAGGAAACACTCATCGTTGAAGAACGCTGGCCAGATTACGATGAAGAAGCACTTAAGGAAGAAGAGATAACGATAGTTGTCCAGGTTAACGGTAAAGTGAGAGGTAGAATCACTGTTCCGGCAGACTATTCGGAAGACCAAATAAAGGAAAAGGCTGTTGAAAACGTTAAGAAGCTGGTAGAAGGCAAACAAATAGGCAATATCTTCTACGTGCCTGGAAAATTGGTGAATATTGTTGTTAAGTAATTCTAATACCATAAAAATCGGGGGGAGTTAAGATGAAGAAACTAACAGTGTTTTTGGTGTTACTCATCAGTTTACTCACGTTTGCTCAGCAAGACATCGTTGCCGTTGTCAATGGAAGAAACATCACCATGGATGAATGGAACAGGGAGGCAAATGTTCAGAAATTGCTTTTAGAGATTCAAAACTCAAATCCAACGTTCTACAAGGTTTTAACAACTTCTACAGAAGGGGCTATTTTGATAGAAAGATACAAATTGGAGGTCCTAGACCAACTTATTCGCAAGGTCTTATTCATCCAATTTGCTGAAAAACTTGGGGTTGCACCTGACGATAAAGTTGTTAAAGAAGATGTTGACAACGAAATAAACAAGATGCTTAGTGAACTCAAGATGACCGAGCAACAATTCGACGAATACTTGATACAGCTTGGGATGGGCAAATTGGAAGACTACAGACAAAAACTCTATTTCCAAAGAAAATATTCGCTATCACTTGCTAACGTTTACGCATACTATCTTAAAAACGTTGCAGTTACAGATGAAGAAATAAGTGCTTACTACGAAAAAAACAAGGACAAGTACACAGTTCCGGCTCAATATGACCTACTTGTCTTCAAAACAAACAACAAATCAACAGCGGATACACTAAGGATAGATGTTGTAAAAGGTCTTTCAAACGATGAGATATTGAAAAAATACAACCTCTCACCAGTTGTAAACGGATATGTCAATGCCAACGACGCATCAAAGATTCCACAATCACTCTGGATACTTGTCACCAGCGCTGTAAAAGGCACTACGTTACCAGTCCAGCAAGCGGGTAATGAATACTACGTTGTGAAGGTGAGAGACATAAAAATTGGTGGCACGAAAACTCTTAGTGAAGTTAGTGAAGAAATAAAAAACACATTACTTTCTTCAAAGCAAGAAGAAGTATCTAAGAAACTTTTGGAGGATTTCGAAAAATTTAGAAAAGATTCGAAGATAGAAATAAGGTACAAAAGTCCTGTTCTTAAATAAAAAGACTACTGAATTTCCCAAACTTGGCAAAATACAAAAATTAGGTGTGAAAAATGTCAAAGAGTAAGTCAAGAAACTTAGGGGTTATAGAAAGAAACCTGCTGAACCGAGTAAAAAAAGCCCTGGTTAGTGTCTTTCTTATATTTTTAGTCGGAACCTTGTATTACTGGTTGTTTGAAGGATACTCACTAATTGATTCTATCTTTTTTGTGGGTATAACGATATCTACAGTTGGTTATGGAATGCATGAGCAACTATCAACCTTCGGCAAAATTTTCACAATGTTACTCATACTTGCTGGTTTGTCTGTTGTGTTGTATAACGTGTCGTATGTAACGGCTCTGTTAGTCGAAGGCGAATTAATCAAACTGATGAAACAAAGAAGAGTGGAAAGAAAGGTGTCAAAGATGAAGGAGCATATAATAGTTGTTGGAGCAGGAAACATAGGGACGCAAGTGATAAACCAATTACTTAGGCTAAACGAACATGTTGTCGCAATAGACAACCTCGTGACAGAAGAAGAGCTGAAGGAGAAAATAGCAGATAGTTCAAAGGCTAAGAACGTAGTTTTCATAAGAGGTGATGCAACGAGTGAAGAGGTATTACTAAGGGCTGGTATTAAACATGCTAGGGCACTTGTCACCACTTTACCAAACGACGCACTCAACATCTTTGTTTCTTTAACTGCCAAAAACTTGAATGCAAATATATACATTGTTTCCAATATAACCAACTTGTCAAACTTAACAAAATTCATTTACGCAGGAGTAGACCATCCAATTGCAACAGCAGAAATAGCGGGGTTAAAGATTGTTGAAGCGCTAACTTTTCTCAAAAAGCGTGAAAACATAATAGATGTACTAAACATATCAGACAAAGCCTTTCAAGTTGAAATAATCGATATTAAAAACACAAAACTGGCTGGCAAAAAGATAGAAGAACTGAGACTTAAGGAAAAGTACAATGTTTACATAATCGGCTTGTTGAAAGATAAAGACTTGGTTTTAGGTCCTTCGAAAAATGAGGTTTTGGCGGATGATAGCAAGGTGGTTCTATTTGGTGAAATAAACGGCCTTTCGAAGTTCAGAGAAGAATTTTTAAACAGATAAAAAATTACAAAAATACGGTTAGGAGGGAGCAAACGATGAGGACGAAAGCTCAGGCAAAGGGTTTGAAAACCATGACCATGGAGTGGAATGGTGATGCTTTAATACTTATCGACCAACGAAGGCTTCCTTTTGAAGAAGTCTATGTTACTTGTGCGGACTATCGTGCTGTTGCGCTTGCTATAAAAGAAATGGTTGTTCGTGGTGCTCCGGCTATAGGTGCAGCAGCGGCATTTGGGTATGTGCTGGGAGCAAAAGAGATAACAAGAAAAACATACAATTACGAACAAGCTATGATGCAGCTGAAAAATGTGAAAGAAACCTTGGCGAGGACAAGACCAACAGCTGTGAATCTTTTCTGGGCTCTTGATAGAATGGAACGCAGAGCAATAGAACACGGAAAATTTGAGGGACTTGTTAGGGTGTTGGAAGAGGAAGCTTTGAAAATTGCGATTGAAGATATAGAAACTAACAAAGCCATTGGCAGATACGGTGCTCAACTACTTGAAGATGGTTTTACAGTCTTGACGCACTGTAACGCAGGCGCACTTGCGACTGTAGATTACGGAACGGCACTCGGTGTTCTGAGAGCAGCCAAAGAACAGGGCAAACGTATAAAAGTTTACGCAGATGAAACAAGACCATATCTACAAGGAGCAAGGCTTACCGCATGGGAATTGATGAAAGATGGTTTTGATGTTACGGTCATAAGTGACAACATGGCAGGATGGGTTATGAAGCAAGGGAAAATCAACGCAGTTATCGTCGGAGCCGATAGAATTGCTGCCAACGGTGATGTGGCAAATAAGATAGGGACCTATATGGTTGCCGTTCTTGCGAAAAGACACGGCATACCATTCTATGTTGCTGCTCCAACAAGTACGATAGATATGTCGATAAAGAGTGGTGCAGAAATACCAATTGAAGAGAGGTCTCACGAAGAAGTTGCAACTTGTGGTGGGAAAAGGATAGTCCCAAATAATGTGAATATCTACAATCCTGCTTTCGATGTAACTGACAACGAACTTGTTACAGCGATAATTACGGAGAAAGGAATAGTCTATCCTCCGTACGAAGAGAATTTGAAAAAGCTATTTGAAGAAGGAAAATAAAAGGTTTTTTTACAGAAGCTAAGGAGTGTGATGATATGATAGATCTCAAATTGCTGAGAAAGAATCCAGACTTATTCTACGAAGCCCTCAGAAAGAGAAATTATTCTACTGAAATTCTTGACAAAATCGTGGAGCTTGACAAAGAGTGGAGAAATTACGTCAACATCGTCAATAACCTAAAAGCAAAAAGAAATGAACTCTCTAAGATGGTCGCAAAATTGAAAGCAGAAGGTAAGAACGAAGAAGCGAATGAAATAATCGCCGAAAGCAAGAAATTGGGCGATGAAATCGCGCAATACGAGGCGAAGGAAAAAGAACTGGAAGACCAAATGTACAACTTGGCGCTTTACATACCGAACATTCCACACGAAAGTGTGCCTGTTGGAAAGGACGAAACTGAGAATGTTGAAGTTCGAAGGTGGGGCGAACCGAGGAAATTCGATTTCGAACCAAAGGCACACTGGGACCTTGGTCCTGAACTTGGTATGCTTGATTTTGACAGGGGTGCTAAGTTAAGTGGCTCGAGGTTCACTGTGATGTTTGGAGAAATCGCCAGACTTGAGCGTGCTCTTGCTCAATTCATGCTCGATACTCACACGCAAAACGGGTATATAGAAGTCAACGTCCCACATTTGGTTAAAAGGGAAACGATTACTGCGACAGGCCAACTTCCAAAATTTGCAGAAGAACTTTACACGTGTGAAAGAGATGATTTATTCCTTATCCCAACTGCGGAAGTTTCGCTTGCTGCGCTACATATAGATGAAATTCTTGAAGAAACTCAACTTCCGATAAAGTACACAGCGTTCACGCCATGTTACAGACGAGAGGCTGGAAGTTACGGTAAAGATGTGCGAGGCTTGATAAGACAGCACCAATTTGAAAAAGTCGAACTTGTTTGGTACACAACCCCTGAACGGTCTTTCGAAGACTTGGAACAACTTACCCGTGATGCGGAAAGGATTCTACAGCTTCTTGGGTTACCTTACAGGGTTGTGGCACTCTGCACTGGTGACCTTGGCTTTGCAGCTGCGAAAACGTATGATATAGAAGTCTGGTTGCCATCCTATAATGCGTACAAAGAAATCTCTTCGTGTAGTAACGACACTGATTTCCAAGCAAGAAGAGGTAACATGCGCTACCGAACGAAAGACGGAAAGCTGAATTTTGTCCATACACTCAACGGCTCAGGCCTTGCGATAGGTAGAACACTTGTTGCCATCATGGAAAATTATCAGAATCCAGATGGAACAATAACAGTGCCTGAAGTGCTTAGACCTTATATGAAAACTGATGTGATAAGACCTATGAAGTAAGTGGAAAATATAGGATAGAAACCAAAGGATAAGAGTAACAAAGGATGGGAGAATTTTGATGCAAAAGTTCAAGGTAATCTTCGATGAAGATAGAAGTTTAATAGAGAAAATTAGAAAAATGGATTATGAAGAGCTATCCGAATTTGCTGCAAAGATTAGAAAATACATGATTGATGTGACCTCCCTCAACGGAGGTCACTTGGCTTCCAATTTAGGAACTGTCGAATTAACCCTTGCACTTTATCGAGTCTTTGACCCATACGAGGACTACATTATCTGGGACACAGGACATCAAACCTACACTCACAAACTACTTACAGGTAGATGGGATGCGTTTAGAACACTTCGAACCTTCGGCGGAATATCAGGGTTTACGAACATATTTGAAGCGAAGGTAGATAGATTCGGTGCAGGTCATGTTGGAACTTCGATAGCAGCTGCATTAGGGATAGAAAAAGCGTTAAAGTTACAAAACAAAAAGGCCAACGTTGTGGTAGTCATAGGTGATGGTGCGCTGACAAGCGGACAAGCTTTAGAAGCGCTCAACCAAGTTAAAGCGCAGGACTCTAAGATAAAGATAATACTTAACAGCAATGGGATGAGTATTTCCAAAAATGTCGGCGGACTATCCCAACTACTTGAGACTCTCAGAACGAGCAAGATTTATATAACAATAAAAGAGAAACTGAAAAAAGGTCTCAACGAAGCTGTTGAGTTTGAATTAAAAAAGATTAGAGAGGCTTTAAAAGTTGCACTCATAGGTGAGGACTTCTTTGAATCCATAGGTTTAAAACATTTTGGACCTGTTGATGGACATGATTTAAGGTCATTAGAAGAAGCGTTTAAGCAAGTCAAGGACTATCCATACCCAACCGTGCTCACTGTATTTACGATAAAAGGTAAAGGTTACCATTTCTCCGAGCAAAATCCTACAAAGTTTCATGGTGTGGATAAATTTGATCCAGACTCTGGTATCTTTGAAAAGCCTGAAGGAACTTATTCCTACAGCGAACTTTTTGGAACAACATTGACGAAAATTGCTTCGCAGGATGATAGAGTTGTTGCATTAACTGCTGCAATGCCTGATGGAACAGGGCTTAGTAAATTTGCAAAGCAATTTCCAGAAAGATTTGTTGACCTAGGTATAACCGAACAATCTGTGGTTACCTATGCTGGTGGCTTGGCGACTATGGGTTTCAAACCTGTGGTAGCAATATATTCTACATTCTTGCAAAGAGCCTACGACCAGATAATCCACGATATCGCACTCCAGAATTTGGATGTTCTATTCGCTATCGACAGAGCAGGCTTAGTGGGAACAGATGGTCCAACACACCACGGAGTGTTTGATATAGCTTATCTCAAACTAATTCCAAATATGAAGATACTAACACCGCTTGATGGTCAAGACCTTGCCAATACGTTGTGGACAGTCCTAAAAGAAAGGGATAAGTACAGAGGTCCCATTGCTATCAGATACCCACGTGATGTGGAATTTGGCAATTTAGAAGAAATTTGTGGTAAAATAGAAATCGTAGAACCTTTTAAATGGCAGTTACTTGTGGAAGGAAAGGAAATAGCTTTATTAGCGGTTGGCGTGCTTGCAAAGAAATACTTAGATATTGCAAAAGCGAATGCTTGGACTTTGATTGGGGTAAGAAGTGTAAAACCATTAGACGAAGAGATGCTCGAAAAGATTTTCGAAACGCACAAATACGTTTTTACTATAGAAGAGGGAGCAGAACTTGGCGGATTTGGTGAGAGTGTTGCTACGAAATACCTAAAAGATTATGCAGACAAATACGAATGCAGACTGCAGGTTGTTGGTATACGCGACGAATTTATACCGCATGGTACAAGGTATGAACTTATAAAGTACGTAGGACTTGACAGCACCAATATTGAACAAATAATTAAAAAATACGTGATGAAAGGAGTGAGGTTATGAAGTTCCAAACAGAATACGGTGAGGTTGAAATTACCGTTAACGCTATAAGAAAACTTGTCTATCTTGCAGTCCTTGAAACTTATGGGCCTATAAGCATAGGTTCCGATAATTGGTTTTCAAGATGGTTTTCCTCTGAGGAAGGTAAGATAAAAGTTGAAGAAGACGAATACGGACACTTAAAGATTGATATATTTGTTGAAGTAGAATTCGGTACAAAGGTCACAGAAGTTGGTAAGAACATAGAAGAAAACGTCGTTCACAAACTCCGCGCATTCGCGAACTGCGAAAATCCTGAAGTGAACGTGCACATCATTGGCGTGCGGTGAAATGAGGTGATAGCTTGCTCACTACAATAAATGGGTCAGAAATGAAAGGCATCTTCATGAAAGGTGCCGAAAATTTGCTTGCTCATAGGGATGAAATAAATGCGCTGAATGTTTTTCCCGTTCCAGACGGGGATACAGGTTCGAATATGAGTTCTACAATGCTCGAAGCGTGTAAATATCTTGAAAACCTTACCGACGAAAAGCTGAGCAATGTCCTCGATGCTATAAAGCGAGGTACCTTGATGGGGGCAAGGGGGAATTCTGGAGTAATCCTCTCCCAGATATTCAGGGGTTTTTGTGAGACACTCTCGAAAAAAAGCAAACTCACGGTTGCAGATTTTGTAAAGGGCATAAAAGGTGCTAAAGAAACTGCTTATAAGGCGGTTTTAAGACCTGTAGAGGGTACAATACTGACCGTAATTCGCGTACTTGACGAACATTCGAAAGAACTTGCCAATCTCGAAAGTTTTGAAGCACTCTTCGAGAAGATGGAAGAGATTGCACTTGATACGGTGAAAAAAACTCCTTCGCTGTTGCCAAAACTAAGAGAGGCAAATGTTGTCGATGCAGGTGCGAAAGGTCTATATTACATCATCCAGGGATTCAAAATGTATGCCTTGGGTGATACATCAATAAACCTGGAAGGTGTTGAAACGAGACCTTCAGAAGAAATAACCATAGCGTATGAAGAACTAACATATCAATATTGTACGGAACTCATCATTAGAGCCAAGAACCCAATAACTAACGGTACGCAAAAGCAATTGGAAAACTATTTAAATTCAATGGGCGATTCCGTCGTTTTCTTTGTCCAGGATGATATCATCAAACTCCACGTTCATACAAACAACCCAGGACAAGTTATTGAAGAGTTCTTAAAACATGGAGAACTATTAAAGGTTAAAATCGACAACATGAAAGAACAACATGAACACGTTGTTGGAGAAGTATATGCAAAAAAGGAAAGAAAGAAGATTGCCTACGTTGCCGTTTCACCCGGCGAAGGGATTTCCAAAGTGCTTAAAGACCTTGGGGTTGATGAAATCATCTCTGGTGGACAATCGATGAATCCGAGTATGGCTGATATACTTGACGCAATAAGACGCGCCAATGCAGAAAATGTAATTGTCTTTCCAAATAACTCAAACATAATATTGGCGGCAGAACAAGCAGCAAAAACTGCTGAGCAAGACGGAATAAAAGTTTACGTTGTTAAAACAATCAACGTTCAGCAAAGCATTTCGGCGATGATTTACAGGGTGGGAGAAGAAATTGAAGAGATAATAACCAGTATAGAAGATGCGATAAAAAAGACAGTAGCCATATCGATTACAGTTGCTGTAAGAGATTCAAAATACGCGGGTGAAAAGATTAAGAAGGATGAATACCTAGGTTTCTTGAACAAAGAACTCGTTGCACACCACAAGAATTTGGTTAATGTTCTTGATAAGATTTACCAAAAATGCAGACTCGAGG
This sequence comes from Fervidobacterium sp., assembly GCF_059913585.1. Taxonomy (NCBI): domain Bacteria; kingdom Thermotogati; phylum Thermotogota; class Thermotogae; order Thermotogales; family Fervidobacteriaceae; genus Fervidobacterium; species Fervidobacterium sp. Next base: position 5,064 of record NZ_DBOLZL010000014.1, on the reverse strand, counting down.
AACACGAGATTCTTACGGTATTTGTCGGCTCAAGTGCGACCCCTATTGAGCAAAGTATTGTTGAAAAATACACCAAGAAGAAATATCCAAACGTGCAGATAGAATTCATAGAGGGAGGTCAGCCACACTATCCGTTCCTTATGATGGTTGAGTAGAAATTGAGCTGCCTACCTCTCTTGCTTTAGAGGTGAAGATATGAGGGAATTAATGACAGTTAAAAGTGTTGATGAGCGTTACGTATATCTTTCTTTAAACGTTGATAAAGTAGCATGTGCTTCATGTGCATTATCAGGTTCTTGTTCAATTCAAAGCGAGAGCTCCAAAAAGGGAATTTTCAAGATAGATAAAAGGAATGTAAACCAAGATTTACTTCCTCTCATGCCAGGTGATTTAGTAGTTGTTGATTTCAAATACAACCCTGGAATTCTATCGCTAATTGTTTACGGTATACCTTTAGCAGGCTTTATCCTTGGAACCCTTATCGGTTACCTGTTAAAACTTTCGGACATTCTTTCTTTCATACTTGCGTTGGCTCTCACAGGAGTTGGAGCGTTGCTAACAAGAATTTACGACAGAAAATACAAGATAGAGATAATAGATGTTAGAAGAAACGCGCTTACGATAAACACAAAACAACTTTCATAGCAAAGACCGACATAAATGCTGGAAGTTTTTTTTGCAAAAGTAGGGGGTAAGGGTATGGTATACCACTTCAAAAAAGGAACAGGTAATAACGGTTGGGTTGTTATAATACATGGCCTTGGTGAACACATAGATAGGTATGAGAAACTCATTAACATGCTTGTGGAAAATGATTTTGGTGTCATTGGATTTGATTTACCTGGTCATGGTAAAAGCTCTGGTAAGCGTGGGCATACATCCATAGAAGAAGTTATAGATTTAATCGATGAAATCACAAAGACGGTTAACTCCTTTGTTCTTTTTGGACATAGTCTTGGTGGGCTCATCGCTGTACGTTACACAGAGGAAAGACCGAACAAAGTTTCCAAACTTATTGTGTCTTCTCCTGCGCTGCAACTCGAACCAAAACCGAGCCAAATAGCGATGTTGAAAATATTCTCTGTTCTGGCACCTTCTTTAACTGTGAAGAATGGTATAAACCCAGACCTTTTATCTAGGAATAAAGACGCGGTCCATAGATATGTTACGGATCCGCTTGTTCATGACAAAATCTCGATCAAGCTTGGCAAAAGTATGTTGCAGAACGTCCAGCTAGCACATGAAAGAGCCCCAAGAATCAAATGTCCTGTGGTTGTTCTAATAGGCACAGAAGACAAGGTAACGCCTCCTCAAGGAGCGCGTAAGTTTTACGAAGAACTAGATACACAAAAGGTTATTGAAGAGTTTGAAGGTGGCTCCCACGAACTCTTTGAGGACCCAGAACATGGCGAAGAATTCCACAAGAAAATCTTACATTACATAAAAGATTGGGATACAGATAAGAGTGTTGAAGAATGAAAAAGAAAAAGTGTGTAACTGAAAGGATGAGCAAAAATGGGAGTTTACAAAACAAGGTTTGGTGAGCTGGAGATAAACGATAACGAAGTCATAATCTTTCCAAATGGAATACCAGGTTTTGAAGAACTGAGAAAATTTGCGATTTTGAAAATTCCGGAAACGCAACCAATTCAATGGCTTGTCAGTTTAGAAGATGAGAATACATCTTTCCCCATTATAGACCCTTGGCTGGTTTTGGAAACATACGAGGTGGATTTATCAAAACAAGACTTAGATATTTTGCAAGTTGAAGACCCTTCGGACTTAGTTGTGTGCAGTATTGTCACTATCCCTATCGGGAAACCTGAACTGGCGACGGTAAACTTAAAAGCTCCAGTTGTTGTAAACGTAAAAAAGGGAATAGGTATTCAGGTTATACTTGAGAAATACGAACTAAAACATCCCATAGTTTCTCCAAAAGAATCGGAAAGTCAATCTGAAGATAAAGATATAAAAGAAGAGAGTGGTGCTTGATATGCTTGTACTATCAAGGAGAGTTGGAGAGAGTATAATAATTGGTGACAACATACAGGTGAAAGTGCTGAAAATCGATGGTAATGCTGTTAAAATAGGCATAATCGCACCAGCTGATGTAAGGATTTATCGTGAAGAGGTCTACAAAACTATAGCTCAAAGTAACAAAATGGCTACTGATGTTGCTTCTCAAATAGAAACGGTAATGAAACTGAAGGAGGTTATCGGCGGTGATAAAGATAGATGACAAGCTTATTGAACACCTTTCCAAACTTGCACGTTTAACGTTTGAAGAATCGGAGAAACTAAAATCCGACTTACAGAAAATCATTGACTATTTTGAAATTCTTTCAGAGGTCAATACGGAAGGTATCGAACCGATGTACACACCTATAGAGGAACCATGCAAGCTCAGAGAGCTGGAGCCAAAACCACATGAGAATATTGAAGGTATTATTGCAAACTTTCCTGAAAAAGAAGGCCGATTCATCAAAGTTCCAAGCATCTACGGTTGATGTAATAAGCAACTGGAAAGAGGCGGAAGAACTCGCTGTCCAATTCTTAAAACGAAACGGCTATAAGATAGTTGAAAGAAACTATCGCACGCCATTTGGTGAGATTGATATAATTGCAAAGTTCAATAAAACCTATGTGTTTGTTGAAGTAAAGTCTGGCACAGGTGTTCGAATAAATCCTTCCGAGCGCGTTGATATAAAGAAGTACGAAAAAATAAACCGCAGTGCGGAATATTATCTGAGAGGTAAGCGGTATTTAAAAGCCCAGATAGACGTTATTGAAATTGTAAACAACGAGAAATTAGAAATAAGACACTACAAGAACATAGGGTGGGATTTTACATGAAGATAATAGCAACCAATAAGAAGGCATACACAGATTACATTATAGATGAAACATATGAAGCTGGCATCGTTCTCGTTGGCACAGAAGTAAAGTCTTTGAGGGAACACGGTGCAAGCTTCAAAGATTCATTTTGCCGAATAAAAGACGGGGAGATATATCTGCTGAATTTGCACATACCACCATACCGGTTTGGAAATATCTACAACCACGACCCTGAAAGACCTAGAAAATTACTCTTACATAGAAAGCAGATAGACAGAATTTGGGGAAAAATTAGACAAGAGGGATACACTGTGATTCCAACAAAAATCTACTTCAACGATCGAGGGATAGTCAAAGTAGAAATTGCGGTTGCAAAAGGTAAGAAGAGTCATGACAAACGTGAGGAAATCAAAAAGAAGGAAATCGACAGGAGAATAAAAGAGTACCTGAAAAGATAACAACTTTTAGAAGGAGTGATAAATATGGATGTAAGAAAGGCTGTTCTTGAAAAGTTGCAGGAATTCAGAGAAAATTACAAGCCAGAGACCGTTGAGATTAATTTGAAAAACATATCACTCAATGAATATATCGACCACACAAATCTTAAACCTACTGCTACGACAGCTGAGATAGAAACGCTTTGTAAAGAAGCTCTTGACTACAAATTCAAAGGTGTTTGCGTTAACCCATCGTTTGTTCCTCTGGTAGCACAAAGACTGAAAGATAGCAAAGTTCTCACAGTTACAGTTGTCGGTTTCCCATTGGGAGCTACCAGCACTTACGCTAAGGTAGAAGAAACAAAATGGGCTGTTGAAAATGGGGCTCAGGAAGTAGATATGGTAATTCACATAGGTAGATTGAAAGAGGGAGATTACGAATACGTCTACAACGATATAAAATCTGTTGTTGAGGTCGCGAAAGTCCCTGTCAAAGTCATTATCGAAACATGTTTCCTGACTGACGAAGAGAAGATTGCAGCATGTGTACTCTCAAGACTTGCTGGTGCCGCTTTTGTCAAAACATCTACAGGTTTCGGAACAGGTGGTGCAAAATTTGAGGATGTCCAGCTCATGCGATGGGCAGTTGATGGGAAAATCGAAGTTAAAGCATCTGGTGGAGTGCGCACATACGAAGATGCGATAAAAATGCTTACTGCAGGAGCTACAAGAATTGGAACAAGCTCTGGTGTTGCGATAGTTACAAATAAAGTTCCTGGGCAGGGAGGATATTGATAAGTTTTAATTTACTTTTGTAACACAGATAGTGTTAACTTGTAGTGATGGAAGTAGCTAATTGAGAAATGACATTATTGATATTGCTCTTGTTGATTTTCCAAAGATTCTTCACTATACAAAAGCCGTTAATATATAAATCAAGATTTTTCAACTTCTTCAGACCTCGCTTAAGTCGGAAAAAGTCTTTCAGTAGTGAGAATTTGGATTCACACATGTTTTTACCAAGCGATACTACTACATGATTGATATTTTTGAACAATATCAGTGCACTTTCATATGCACCAAGACCGTCGGTAATGAGTTCGATACTTTTGTCTTTTGAATCACCTAAGAACTTTTCAAGCAACACTTTTACTTGACCCATGTCACGATACTTTGAGACATGCCAGCAAAGGATAAGGTTAGTATCGTGGTCAACTAATAACCAGACATAATATTTTTGGTCTTTGAATACTACAATAGTTTCGTCGGCATGAACTCTGAAAACATCCTCAATGTCAAACGTTGGTGAAAGCACGGAGAATAAAGTACACAACTTAATAACCCATTTGTAGATAGAAACATGAGAGACCTTGATGTTAAGAGAATCTGCAACAGTGCGATAAGACATATTACGTTTCATATACAAAACGAAAGCTTTTAAGACAATAAAGATAGGGAAACGGAAGTATTTAAAGTAGTCAGAAAAGATAGTAACAGGTTCAGGGAGATTAAAAGGGACTCTATCTTTTGTATGACAAGTTCTACAACGGAAGACAACGAAAGAACGATGGGGTTTGTGGATTTGCATAGATTTGCCACAAGAAGGGCATTTAGGATAAGGGAAAGAGAACTTTTTGTGCTTGGGAGAATGAGAAAGTTTGAAAGTACGTTTGCAATTTTTGCAGAAGAATTGTTGGTTACCATATTTGTCATGACCGTTTTTGTAGAAGTTGGTAGAGCCACACTTTGGGCAAGAAGGTGTTGAGTTATTCATATCGGGATACCTCCTTTA
>NZ_DBOLZL010000013.1:0-16514 GCF_059913585.1 Fervidobacterium sp. | reverse complement strand
GAGAACTCGGATGTTGAGGAGGTGGAGTTAGAACCTGCGTTTCCATCCCTCATAGTCACTTCTAAAACGTTTAAACGAATTATTTCATATGACAAGGGAGAAATCGGTTTCCATCCCTCATAGTCACTTCTAAAACAATGGTGTTTTACTTTGACTCAAAGGAAGAGGTTTCAAGGTGTTTCCATCCCTCATAGTCACTTCTAAAACCGATTGATAGATTTCAGTTAAAAAAGTTTTTGGAAGAGTTTCCATCCCTCATAGTCACTTCTAAAACAAGCATAGAAGAGTGTGAAATCTCAAGCACGGGGGAAAGTTTCCATCCCTCATAGTCACTTCTAAAACTTTTGCAGGACTATATGAATAACTCTTCCAGTGTCAATGTAGAGTTTCCATCCCTCATAGTCACTTCTAAAACGGTGTATGCATTAGTTCTCACTGATGGAAGGATAAAGGATGCAGTGTTTCCATCCCTCATAGTCACTTCTAAAACCGATAACTGAAAGAGGAACTATAAAGATGATACCTGGGTCCGATTGGTTTCCATCCCTCATAGTCACTTCTAAAACCTTTGGGGCCACTAACACGGCTGTTTTTACGTTTTACTTGTTTCCATCCCTCATAGTCACTTCTAAAACTTTTTATGGTACGTTTTGAATATTGTGTGAATGTGGGTGGTTTCCATCCCTCATAGTCACTTCTAAAACGTAGCGGGTGCACCGACTACGTATTTCAAGTCCTTGATGGGGTTTCCATCCCTCATAGTCACTTCTAAAACGAGGTATGACGAAGAGATTGGTGATTGCGAGTGCATTTGTTTCCATCCCTCATAGTCACTTCTAAAACAAGTGGTTAGTGGTGGTAATGATTTTATGGGTTTTTGTTCTGGGTTTCCATCCCTCATAGTCACTTCTAAAACAGATTTCTATGGTATTTCGATTAAGCATTTTTATAAAAAACGGTTTCCATCCCTCATAGTCACTTCTAAAACATGAAAATGAAAATGAAAACGGAAGAGGATGCATGAAGCATCCGTTTCCATCCCTCATAGTCACTTCTAAAACTTCACAAAAGAGTTATGGGGTAGCTTCGATGTAGAATAATCTGTTTCCATCCCTCATAGTCACTTCTAAAACAAGACAAGGAGGGATTTGTATGTTCCATGGTTTCACTTTGTTTCCATCCCTCATAGTCACTTCTAAAACTGCAGCACGTTTGAAAAAGCATGTTGAGCTACTGGCTGAGGTTTCCATCCCTCATAGTCACTTCTAAAACGCAAAGAAACTCGAGACCGGGCAAGCACGAAAAGTTTCCATCCCTCATAGTCACTTCTAAAACCCGTAAGACCCTCATAGATATTATACCATTATTTTTGTTAAATTTGACAGTTACATTTGTAAAAATTAAAAATCTCGTATTTATGCCATTTTAAGTTAATCATAACCTGGAACTATCCCCCGAAAAAATGGCTAAATTTTGTGGTTTTACATAATCGTTACACTATGTGTTTTAAGCAAGTATTATTAGTGCGGTTGTAGGAATTTTATTAATGATATATGAAGGTAAGTTTGGAATTTCTGGCATTTTTTGTTTGCTTTTATGATAATCAGTATTTTTAGTTTTATTGCAATTTTATTTACTAAGGTATATGTTTTTTTAGAATATGGTTTATTTATAAGAGGTTATTAAATGTGTTTTTCAGAATGTGAGGATGTTTTGTTAATGTTATTTTCTTTCACTGTAGGTAACGGACAGATGTGAATAATTTTAATATTGTAATAACAGTTAGAAGTATGGTTTGAAGAGATTGGAATTCGTAAAGGGGCTTAAATGAATGCAACAAAAAAAGCCAATCCATTGAGGATTGGCTTTTATTTGTTTGTTTAAATTTTTTTCTTAAGCAGAGTGATGTTTTACGTGGTTAGCAAAGATTACTAAATTCATTAGCTTTCTCTTAGCTTAATTTGAAGTTTTTCTTTTAACAATGCCGAAGGGAAGTTATGCCCCACGGCAAGTTTTACAGTGCCTGGTAGTTTTCCCGTGTAAATGATTTTACCAGACAAGTATACCTCCGCCTCTTTGCCAATCAGTTCATCAGGCAGATATAGGTTTGCAAAGCCATCAGATACTTCGATTATTATATTCTCATACTTATCAGAAGTCGATGCAGCAGCCACTGAAGGTAGGAGCTTTTCCAATTCTTCCTTTTTGAAGAATTTTGATAGGTCTATTATCTTTTCATCAGCTTCATTTTCTGTTTCATCAGCTTCATTTTTTGAATGTTCTTCATAGTTAATCATTTTACTCAAGAATGCATCGTAAAATATTTGGATGCGCTTTATTTCAAAGGTATAGAACTTCTCCCAAATACCTTTGTATTTCCTGTTTGCCATCTTCTTAAAATTCTCGACGATTTTTTTAAGTTCATCTTCTTTTACCCTGCCGATGACTTCACAATACTTTACAAGGTCATTCGTAATATAAAAGTTGATAGGAGTTACTTTTACACTTCTAACCAAGTGGTCTATTTCAATTTTCTGCCCTGCGCCACCTAATATCAACTCTGTCGTTAGAAAAATTGCGTTATACATATCTCCAATTTTCTCAAAGACAATACCATATGCTATGTCTTCACCATAAATGGCTATTATGTCTCCAATCTCCAATTTTTCCGTACCCTGTTCTACCAGATTCCTAAGTTTTTTCGCACCTCTTTTATACTCTTCGAAAATCTCTTCAAGATATTTCATTTTTATCGCCTCCAATTTTCTGCAGAGTGTCTCAACAACTTCTTCTACATCGTTCACTTATTAAAACGAATATGGTCGCATATTTCTGACTTGTATTTTTCTATTACGATTTTTACAATACTTGGACTAACATTTACAACTTCCTCAAAGAACTTCCTTATTTTTTCTCTTACCCGCTGGTGGGCTTTGTATCTTGCATCAGCGGATGGATATTCTCTAAACTGGGTATCTTTAGAGTAACCTGTGTAGTAGATAAAATCGCATAAATCCAATTCTTTCCCGTTCATGTAATTTTTAAATTCCTCAAAGATGTCATGAGCTACCACTTTATCGAAGATTTCTTCTGATGTGAGGGCTGTATTGTCAGGAATTACCTCCAACAGTTCGAGCTCATCATCTTCCTCTTTAACTATCCCATCAATAGACAGAGGCTTTTTTTCGCTTGCCTTTCTAAAATCTTCTATTAGGTTGTCAATTATTCTGTTGAAGTAAGTTGCTATTTGCAACGGTTCAAAGTCCTCCAATTTTTGCTTGAATTTGAGGATTCTTTCAATGGACTCTTGGTATAATTCATCAACAACGTCTTCCATCTGACCAAGCCCGAGGTTTTCAGGTTTTCCGTAGGTTTTTTTGTACACTTTTGCGGCAATAAACTCACGTATTTGTTTAGCGCACAAGGTGGATAGTGTATTGTTGAACAGGCCCTTGATGCACTTTCCCAAGCTTGAGAGGTCATACTCTTTCCACACATTCATCACTCCAATTCTCCAAATCTAACGTGCAGCCACTTAAAAATTTTATTTTCCTCTGTCTTTTGTAATTTTCAATCACGTGTAATGGAAGCATGAAAACGTAATGTCCATTGATATCCATAATTCGGTTCTCATTTATAAATATTCTTTCGCTCGCGAAAGGACAACATTCGAACACTTTGAACACAACATCTGAATACTTTTTCGTTGACAAGAAAGATAACAAGCAATGGAATCCCTTTTCTTGCATCAATCCTGGTCTTGAAGAGCGTTCACCTTCATGTGAATAATACAAGTCCTTGATTCCCAAATCTTTTGCTACAGTGTTTTTTACGTCCAAAAATACAACAAGCTTCGATTTAAAGTTGTATTGATAAAGTTTTTTCATATGCCATCCCCCAACATTTTTGCTTTTTAATCCTGAATATATTATAGCACTCTTTCCAATGTCAAATGAAGTGGTAATTTCCGTTTATATATCCAGAAAGATACTCAGTTGCTCAGTTAAGGGGGATGGGATTAATGTATGTGATAATGGTATACGATGTAAACGTGAAAAGGGTTAACAAGGTTTTGAAAATAGGACGAAAATATTTAAATTGGACTTTGAGGTCCGTGCTTGAGGGGTTTCTTACGGAGGAGTTGTACGAGAACCTTAAAGAAGAGATAATGAGGGTAATAAATACAGAAGAAGACGCCGTTTATTTCTATTTGCTTGACACTTACAATGTGCCTCACAAAACTCTTATTGGAGCGACACCAGGTGAGTTTAATTTCATTGAATAGTGTTTCTATTCGATGAAATTTGTTAAAGTGTTGGCTTTGTCTTTTCCTATTATTTCCACTTTCAACCTTGTTCCCTTGGGTAGGGAGTATATTACCAATCCATCGTTGTCTTCTTTGCGAATATACTTCGATACTCTTCTAATTAGCTCTTTTAGAGCACCTCTTGGTAAGTATCCCTCAAACGTTGAGTTCTGTTTCCAAACAAGGAATCTAAGGAGTAATTTGTGGACCTTTGCAACACGTTTCTCGTTTACATCGTACACTAATAGATATCTTTTGCTCACCTTATTCCCTCCTCAAAAGTTGCCCAAATCAATACACCTTCATATATCTAAACGCACTAACTTAGGTATCCTGACAAAGAGCTTGTTCCGTTTTATACTACCTGTCAAAAATCTTTGTCGAATGCGTTTTCTACTTTGGAAAGGTTGAATTTTCAGAGCGACTTAGGGAGGCGAAATACTATGCAAAAGGAACTTTGCAGATTTGTGGACTATATTATAGAGGTTGAGAACAAGAGGGCAGCGATTTACATCTCAGACGAGTTGGTGTATAAACCGGCTATAGTAAGGTTTCAGGGGCAAGAAATCTATCGCGGAAGGCTTCCGCATGTTTTGTTTCTACAGTTGCCAGCTCATATGTCTCCAGAAGTCGTTGGGTTCCAGTTGCATATTAAGACTGTTCTGTTCTCAGAACTTAGGCATGCAAATAAAAATGATGCCGAAGAGCCAAGAGAGTATCTTATTTTTTGAAGAAGTCAAATAATATCTCTTTGCACAAGCTCTATACACCCAAAACCTGCGGAGTTTTTAGAACCAAGCCCCGCATCGTATGCCAATTTAAGGATTTCGTAGTCCCCTTCCAACTCAAGTACTGTTATCCAAGCATCTAATTTCCTTTCTTTGTACCCCACAACCACCCTCTTCGGATTTGGAGCAATATTCTTTATTCTCAATTGCCCCTGAAATTCTTTACCAAATGTTGCGTGAAATTTTCTTTTGAGGTTGTCCTCAAGTAGTTTTGAAAAGATTTCGTCGTGTGGTGAGTGATAAAGTGTGTATTTTTTTCCATCTTTGTCTACTGTCGAGTAAACCGTAACTGGAGATTTTGTCGAAACTACAATGTGGTTAGTTTCTGGAAGTTCAAATATCTCAATCTTTGATGGCACCACAAAATTCCTACCCAATCTAAGATTTTCGAATCTGCCAACTCTGTCGACAACGAATTCTATTAGTCTTTCGTCTGCCGTCGATATGATAAGGACAACGTGGTCAAAGAACTTTATGGTTTTAGTTTGCCTGTCTATTTGGAACCTTCCAAGAAGCCTGGAAAACGAGAATAGTTTATACAAACGCTTGCCAAAGGTGTATCCTTTGTCATGCAAGAATTTTCTGTATTCTTCATCATCAATTAAGTTCAGCACAAACGCTTGAAGAATGTGGTTGTATTCTGTTGGGAGTTCCAATTTGTCAAACGTAAAGTTAATGTACACTCTCAAGTCTGCTACCTCCAATTTTTTGGGATAATTTAGCAATTACATTTAGATCCAAGTTCTCATACAAAAACAGACCAAAATGCCCTACTCTCAGCCCAACAGCATTCGCTAAGACTATCATTTCTTCTGAACCAAACAACTCCACTTTGAAAATGTTCTTTTTGTAAGGTTTAACAACGGGAATCAAAGCATAGTTGATAGGCTTGCCTTGGTAAATCTGCTGTGCCAAAGGAAAGTAGTATTCTTCAATAGCTTTTTGAATGCTTTCAATAGACTGTTCTCCAAAATTTTCGTTAGCAAGAACATAACACTCGCTGAATGGTTTAAAGATATTAGCTGATGAGTAATAAGGAAAAGCACCGCCCAGAGAGGTTTTGAGTAACCTCTTCAAGGCGGAGCCTACTGAATTTGTTGCTAATCGCACCTTTAGAGTTGCGTCCTTTACAATGTAATATCCGTATTCGCTTGCGTATATTCTCTTTCCGAGTATATGCGAAACAGAATGGGGAACATCTTCTAACATTCGGGATATCTGTTGGATAAGTTCATCTGTAACCAACGTTGGTGACTTTAAGTCCCATCTCAAAACAATTTCGAGCAAAAGTCTTCACCTACTTTTCTAATCAAGAAGTTCTACCTTTATCCACCCAACTGGTAGTATATCTTTTGGAGACTCTGATAATTTCACAATTCGTGTGGTTACTGGGAAGTTGGTTTCCTTCACTTTTCTGTACCCAAATAGAGATTTCAAAACCTTCACTTGAGCAGGTTGCAAAAATCTTCTGTAGGCTGTTTTTGAGTAAAATCCACTGTGCCCACCAATTCTTAGAACAAATCCGTTCTTTGTTTCGTTGTTGATTTTTGAGATTTTCTCATAGAAATTCAATAGCTCACTTTTTTGCTGGTAGTTAGAAGTATTAATCTTTTTCTTTTCCATCTCTATTAATATCCGCGCTGCTTCTTTCATAGTTTTGATGAAATTCTCTTCACTTTCAAACACTTTCATTAAATAATCTATAGCTTCCTTCCTTGCTCCGTTCTGACTCAGTAATTTGTTCAATACGTCTGCTTTGAAAGTTATCCTGCTTTCGACTTTGTTTGAACCAGTGTTTCTCTGCTCAGGCAACCACACTTCGAAAAATTGTGGAATGTCTTGATTGGGTCTTTCTAAATGGATTATTTCGACCTTTTTGAACTTCATGTAATTTTTGTCAATAAACGAGCTATCTGAAATTATCAGTGCTTTGAATGGTGATAGCTGTGCACTTCCAAAGATGTTGTCTTCAATTTTGTTGACTTTGTTTTTAAGGTCTGATTCTGATACGTTAAGTGTACTTTCAAAACGTTTTGCAAATGATTCATTAGCCTTTATTAGCGCCGTTCTTATCGCACCTTTAATCGAACTGCCAGGGATGTAAAATCTACCAGCAGTATTGACGAATCTGCTAATTTGAAGTGTCTTTGGTTTCCCATTTTTGTCATATATTGTTGGGAATGATGTGTGGCTGTATTCTTCGACGCTCAAATTTAAATGCTTGAATATGGCTTTCAAAGCGCCGTCTTTTGTTGATGGATCCAATACCTTATCCATGTTTTCAACAAAGAATGCCACAAACTTATCATTTTCCATGAGCTTATCGAAGTTGAGAATATAGGTCTTATTGCCGTCCACCAGGGTTTCAAATTTTCCAACCTTTTCTCCTGAGCCAATAAAGACTGGAGAAAGAGGTTCAATAATCATTCGTTTTGAAAATGTTGAATTTTTGTTCATACATTATTGCCCCCTTTGAACGGGAGTAAGAAAGCTTTACCGTATCTGTAAACCCTATACCCATACGTTTGTTCAAACCCATCGGGAGTTATGTCTAAAATCTTACCTCTTACTGGCTTTTTAAAGACAGAACCTTCCGTGAACATAACTACTCTTTTCGCTTTTTGGTCAGTTCCAAAGATGTAGCCCGTTCTGTATTTCAGTTCGTAAGCATCAGATATTTCCTTGGCAATCTCCTTGGATTCGTTCGCATAATCGTTCTTCGAAGGGATGTAAGGAGATAATAGTAAATACTTGTCTCCAACTACTGGTAAATTTACTTCTTCTATCTCGTATTCGAAATTTCCAAATCCATAGGTCCTATCTCCACCAAGACCTTCGTCAGCTAACAATTTCAAAGAAGCGAGTATTTCTTCCTCTATTTCCTTCCCAACTCTTAGATAGAACCACAAACCACAGTTTGGAGCAAAGTGTACCTCGGAAAAGTAATAAAGGTTGGACTTTGAATTAACGCGGTTTATACCCGCCCTTGGACGCTCGAAAATTTCAACCGGTCCTTCGAACCCGTTTGAGAATTGCACTTCACCTTTGCTAAGAAATTGTCCGTGAATATCTTTCTCTTCAACCGACATGTTCTTGGTAATGATTTCTTCCTGGACAAATTTTATTTTCTTGAGTTTTTTGGGCTGTGATATTTTTTCTAAGTTAAAATTTTCACCTTTCGGTCTTGGTAAGAAGTATTTATCACCTACGTAGTAGAATGCTGAAGAGATGAGTAATTCGGTTTCTTCTGAATTGTCTGAAATATTCTCAATTAGCTCTGCTGTTTTCTCAGAGCCAAAAAGTTTTGAATAAGCGCAAATTAGAGCACTAAATAAAGTATCTGCGTGGACCATTCCCTCTGAAACTTCACCTACACCATCGATAAAACCTATGTGTAGTGGACCTTTAAATTTTATCTTAACCCGATAGTCCATAGGTATCACTTCCTTAGATGAAAGTTTGGTTGTGGATACTCATCGGTCGAATTTTGAATCCAGAGTTTATTTACCTTTAAGTGCCTCATTCAGGTTTGAATATTTTCCGACTTCTTTTTCCCCTTCCTTACCAAGGTAATAATCTTTTCCCCTCATTAAAACTCTTATATTCTTAAATTCAATCTTTCCGTATCCTCTCGAACCACTACCACCGAGATAGTCATCTTCAAGCAATTTCATAGCCAGCAATAAGTTTTTCAGGAATTTATCCTCATCACCTTCATAAATATCAACTACAAATTCTGCATTGAATATCGCTCCTGCTGGAACGCGTTCTTGTTGTCTTGGATTTGCTTTTGAAGTTACCCTGTTTATTGTATTTTCGTATTTGAGTTCTGTCCATTTTGTTTCAAGGAAATCTGAAAGTGGTTCAAGGCTTTTTTCATCTAAGTATGCATCCCTAACGATTAGTCTTGTCCTGGCGAATGTATTATCAGACTTGTTGTCAACAGATGTTCCAAACAATCCACAGACTGGGCAATTAGAATCTGAACATTTGTGAACATTTCCATCTCCACTAACTTTACCGTGGTAGAATTCGCTAAGCACCCTCATTTTTCCTTTCAAGCTGCTACCTGGAATGTATGGTCTACCCTTTGGGTCCTTAATAACTGGGTTATCAAGACCGCCTATTTCTAAATCTTCTTTGCTAGTCCCAATGTGCAGACCTGTTTTAACTTCAATATCAGCAGTGACAATATATTTACCAACGAAACCTTTTACTTGCATGCTCTATTCCCCCTTTATCGGCTTCTAGAATTGTTCATGGCTTCATAATACTTGTGATAAGCAACAAGCGCTTCAAAGAAGTCCGTGAAAAGATTATACGCTTTCTTTATCTCCGCACCATTTTTCTGTTTGACGACATCAACCACTTTTTTCATTCCTTCAGCAAGTTCTTTGAGCTGTTCCTGATTTCGTTCTTCCCTACCAACATCGTATAGCAAAACCGCCAAGAATTTGTTTAGTTCTCTTTTTAAAGTCTTTTCAACATCGGTTTCTGCTAAACCCGAGACTTCAATTTTTTTGACGTGGTTGTAGAATTTTCTAAGTTTCGTAGAATTAATCTTGATGTTAGAAGCTATGTTCCTTGCCTTTTCGTGCAATGTGTTGTAATCTTCTTTAAGACTAGCAACCAATTCCTTAACTTTTTCGAACTCAGCTGCGACATTTGTACCTGCTCCAGCATTTCCCTGTACAGCATTACTAACCATCTTAACACCCCCGATTTTCAATGTTTTTACTAATGATTAGCCAAAGAAATCTCTTCTTGTTCCTCCCCTTCATGTTCAACTTTTCTTGTTTCGTCGTGCACCCATCTTACAACTATGTCAAGCTTTGGATAGAGCTGGTTGTAGTTCACAAGTATTGAATCAAAAAAGTCTTTAATAGCTTTTTTTGTTGCTGCGTCTTCTCGTTCCATCAGTCTTCCGACATAGTAATACAATCTCCAGATTTTGAGTTGTTCCTTTGGCCTGTTTGCGAATACGTCTAATACGTGTAATAAGTTCTTTGTGACACCATATTTCTCAATGAGTTCTTGTAGTTTGTCTTTGAGCTCCTTGGCTTTATCGAACTCTTCCCAGCCTATGCACCCCCTTAAGAAGTACAATGCAGCTTTTTCTTTGCCATTGCGTTTGTAAGATTTCGCCTTTTCATCAAGTAATTCACCTGCAATCGTTCCGAGTTTGTATACTGGATATTTCTTGCTTGGAGCTATAGCTATCGCCATTGAAATGGAAAGTTCATCATTCTTAGAGAATTCGAAAAATCTCTTGCATATGGTGTCAGCAAGTAGCGGAAGTTCGTTCCAAGGACCTAAAATCATGAAGTCGTCTCCACCAGAGTAAATAACATTGCAGTTTTCAAATTCTTCCCTGACAAACCTTTCTAACACCACACTGAAGAACATTTCTAATTCTGAAGATAACGTGGCAACATATGAGATTGGAGCACTCTTAACATTTTGTCCAAAAGTTCCTGATAAGGATTTGAATATACTTCCAAGATTGTCGACGTCACCTCGTAATATTGCCCATCGTTTTACTCCCTTTGATTCATCCGCTATCGTTTCAAGGTCCGCCACAATTTGTTTATCACCTTTACCAATGTATTTTCTTGAGACATAGCTTGCCATTTTTATAGGATACATCGCAGACATTGGGTCATATGTTCCCTCACTACTTTTTTCTATTGCATAAGCAAGCTTGTTCGGTTCGTTGTCAAATGTTAATTCAAAGCCAAAGCTTCTGAAAACGTCAAAAACATCCCTTGGCTTTCGGGTAATTTCTGGAATTGGTTCGATAGTAAGATACTTGCTGTTTGCCAGATGATATCCGATGTCTACAAACGATTCGCAAAATTCACATTCATATTCATTAGAACCAACTTGACGCATTCTTCTACCACAGTATGGACATCTTGGACCTGAGAAATCTTCCGGCAAGAACATCTCCAAATCGACAACCGTTGAGAATTTCTTGTTTTTCTTCTGTTCTAATAATCTTGCTAATTCATCATGAACGTCGAAGTTTAGAAGCCTAGAGAAGTTGATTTTGATACCACCAAGTAATACAGAGAGGTCCAAACCAAACGCATTGTACATCTTCTTATCAATTTCGTTCTGGTATTCGTCAAGCCTATCAATTGTCCTTGCTGGAACAAGCAGATAGAAATGTCCACCACCACAGTAAAGGATGTTGGAATTGTAAAGTCCTTCTTTTCTCACAATGTACTTTGCTATAATTTCGGCAAGATAAGCTATGAAGAACGAACGTGCACGCAATTTCTTAAGCCCGTTTTTGATTGATGTTTTGTAGATGAAATCTTGTATACCAGAAATATCGCCTTTGATGACACCGAAAAGTTCTCGGTCGTCGCTTGCTGGAACATTCTGATTGTTCTGGAGCCTTCTTACTAAATCTTCGATTCGTGAAAGTTCACTGGAAGCATAAACAAATCGGTCGTTTTGCTTTTCGAAGAGCTTATCCCCAAGTTGTGCATACAAAGCAACGGCAATTGCGGCAGTTGAAGAGGCGTGTGAGAAGAGTGATATATCTGGTTCGCTGTAGTAAAATGCAGATGGAACTGTTGAGGTGTATTCTTTGAGTAAGTAATAAAGCCTTTCATAAACCCCTTCTGGGTTTTCTCTCCAAAGATTCTCTAAATCGTTATCTTTTAGAAGAGGTTCAAATTCTTTCCAAAGTCTTTCGTAGTATTCTTCAGAAGTTCCCGTGAACTCTTTTGGATGCCTTACGGACTCTGCTAATGAGAATCGTGTGAGAGGTCTGTAGTAATCTTCTTTTTGTCGGTTAGCTAAAGATACTTTGGAAATAATTGATTTCATGTATTTAACTTTTTCATCTTCAGGGGCGCTGTAGTCAGTGCGTTCATTTGAAGAAATTCTGTCAGCTATTGAGACTATCTTTGTCAAAATTTCGTATTCACTTACAAGATTTTGGAGATTATCATGATGTTTGCTTATTATCGTTGAAACCTCTTCACGGTATGGCAACTTGGAATTCTTGTAGATGTAGGCACCAACAAATTGGTGAGCCAGTCCAGAACTTGCAGTCTTGATTTCGTAGTTATATTCTTTCTTAACAGCTGACTTCAACTCTTCGCTCATCTTCCCTCTTTGTCTAAATTTACCTATATCATGAAACGAACTCGCCAAATAAAGCACATCTTTCCATTTCTTATACCCTTGTTCATTCACAGGCATATATACACCCCCATTTACCATCGGAAGGCAGTGTAAGCCTCTTCCTCTCGTAAGTGTCTAATTAGTTTGTAGCATTCGTATCTTATCGCAGTTTTGTAAGACATTTTTTGTCCATTGCCGTAATCAAATGTTTCCTCAAGTCCGTTCTCGAATTCCTTTATGAACTTCTTCTTACCGTTTTCGTTTAAATATACACCCCCTTCAACTTGCCGGAAGTCTTCTTTTTTTATCATCGACTTGTTAACCATGTTCAAAATAACTCTGTCAACAAGAATGGGTTTAAATATTTCAGAGATATCAAGTTGTAAAGAAAACTTTCTTTTGTTTGGTTCGTGTAGAAAACTGATAGACGGTTCCAAGGAAGTCTTAAAGATTTCTGACAAAACCACGTTATACAAAAGCGTATTTCCAAAGCTAATAAGTGCATTGATTTCATCTGCTGGAGGTCTCATAGTTCGTTCCTCAAACTTGAAACCCTTACTTTCAAATATCTTTCCTAATGCCTCATAGTAAGTCTTCCTTATGTTTCCTTCAATAGCCATCAGCGCAGCGATAGCCTCTTGGCGATAATAGGTTTTTTTCAAAGACTCAATTTTTGATATATTCTCTTGAATCTGTGGATATTTATCCACATAACGTTTAATCAAAGATATCATGTTATCCGCTACTCCGAGCAATATCTCACGAGCTATAACAATACGCTTTTCCAAGTCTTGATAGTGTTGGAATTGCAGTATTAACATTTCTCCAGTTTTGTTAGTTTCGACAGGATAAAAACAACCAACATATTCGCCGTTGTAATTGTAGAAAAACACAGGCACTTGAGAATTTGAAAATAGTTCAAGCGTTTTCTTATTGAGGTCTACTTCTGAAAAAACCATAAGACATGAAACGTTTTTTAAAGGAACGTATATTGGCTTCTCCGTTTCAGATTTTGGCTCTATGTACAAAGCAGAACTCTTTTTTCTAAGATACGCATCTTTAAAAATATAAACTGTTTGCATCTTTATCCCCCCTGGAGAGGATTCCGAAGCTGTCCAATTAAAAAAACGGGGATATCCCGTAAAATCTGACAGGGGAGAATTAAGCTTTCTATCTCAAAATCTCGTTTATATCTAACACAGGAATATACCCTGCCTTTTTCGTTTTTCCACCTTTGAAGTAATTGTAAATCTTCCCTGGCACAAAATCTCCTAAAGCCATTCCAAAACCAAAAGCAATTGGGACAGGACAACTTAAAAATATATGGAGTTCGTCATAATAAAAATCGTTGCGTACTATTTGTGTAATTGAAAACAACTCAGAAACAATTTTTTTCCAATCTCCAAGAGGTATGTTACCTGAAGCTTCCATATTCTTTGGCATTACATGGATGATAAACCCATCTGGGATATTTTCTTTCGCATATTCTCTAACAGATGATAACAATGTATGTGAAGCCAAATCGATAGCTAATATAGCTTTTCGTTTGTTTGTATTATGTTCTAAAACTTCATATGTAAGTTCTTGCAATGCTTCCTTGAACCTCGTAACAGTTTTTATTAACCTTAAATTTTGCTCAGTACTTAAATCAAGGACAGGAATGTAATTACCTTGATAATGATAAACTACGAGCTTGTCCTTCGCACCTAAAGTTATTCCAAGCCCGAGAGCAAACGCTGCAGGACCATTAATAGCTATATGTGGTATGCCTGAGTTATCTATCACATTTCTAATAATCCCATAAGCCTTTTCAATATGCTCATAAAACTCGTCTTCTGAAAGTTCTCTGCTAATTGAATAAATAAGTTGTGCTTTGTATATTCTTTCAAATAAGTTACAATTTGATGCACCGCCTTTCCCTGAGAATGCTAAAACTCTTTCTTTCAACTTTTTCCATAAAATTTCAATGTCTTGCGGTTTTGATGAAAATCTTAGCAATATAGGTATATGAAACTCTCTCTCGTTCAGAAAATCAATAATTTCGCTTATGTGAGATACATCAATATAGGAAATCAGGCCCATGTTGTTTTTATTGCAGTATACTACTTTCTCGTAAAAGTTCTCGACTTTTAAAATCTTTCCATCTTCTGCTACTCGGCCTGTAAAAGCTAAATTTTCTGGTATGTGTTCTACAAGACGACCTACAGCAACTGCCAATTCGAAAGATTCACCTACAAAATCTCTGTCGAAAAGCACAGATATTTTGGCATTGATTTTCTTTTCGAGAACTGCCAAAATATCATTGACTTGTGGATTATTGCTAAACGAAGAATCAACCTTGAACACAAGCGCTCTTGCTAAAGTCACTTTATCAGCTTCGACGACAGGAAACTTTACCTCTACAAATTTGGACCAAGCCAGCAAATATGCCTCTTCTTTTTTAAGACCAAGTGAGCTATATTCTGTTATTAAAAGGTTAATAGCCTGCTCTTTATAATTTTGCAAAAGATAGAACTTGAGGATTTCGTAAACGATAAGCTTTCTTTGGGGTATATGTTTATCAAGCCGTGAAAGGTCTACGGGTATCTCTCCTAAACTAATTTCACCTTTTTTTACAAAATCAAGATATTTTAAAACATCGTTTTTCAATAGATTAGAATACGCCACGACAAAATCCTCCCAACTTGCACTTACTAAAGTTCTCAATGCGTAACTAAAATTTGAAGTAATTTTGATAACCCTTGTTTTAATTATATCATATTTCTTAAATATCCTTGCAATAAAAAAAGCGAAATTTGAAGACAAGTTTTAGCAGTTTTAAAACAAAATCGATGCAAAGGGAAAAATCAAAACAATTTTTGGTGAATTCAAAATCAACTCGTTTTACACCGCAAACAATCCACACACTTCTTGCCCAGAATTCTATCTTCAACTTCCATCTTTTCTTCCTGTTGTTAATTCAGTATTTATTTTTACGTTACTATTGTGTTATCTCCATTCTTGCTTCTCATTTGTAATATTTGTGCTCACATAATTATCCTATTTTTTCTGCTTTTTAAAACACTTTTTTGATGTATATTTATCAAAAAATAATATTTTATTAGCTGAAAATAAACTATTACGCAATATTTTTCGGGATTGATATTCTACCTTTGCTTCATATTCTATTAATCTTGTTCCACAATGCTTATGAATAAATACTTATTTTTTGACCATTTGTCTTCAGATACGCAGCCCATATCAGCTCGCTGCAGTAGTAGCTACTTCCCTCAACTTCTTTTCCCCCTATATAGGTGAGCCACTTATAATCGTAGGGCAGTCCAACCTTTGTCTTAGCCCAGTTGATGGCATTGATTCTTACGGTATCGGTGGTTTTAACCCTATAAACACCAACTTCGCTCGCCTTTTTCACCATGTCCACTGGAACTATTCTTACACCATCTTTCCATGCCTCGATCATCTGCCCGTTGCCTATGTTGCCATTGCCATGGTCCTTTTACGAAAAATCAGTATAAATATTTTTCCTGGATCATGATCTATCATGACTCACGCAATTTTTTAATGGTCCTTTGTAAATCTCTTGGTGAAAATGGCTTTCCTATCACCTCTCTTGCTCCCGCATCAAACATTTCTTTCCCTTTTTCCGCTTTGAATACCGTTATGCCGATTACAATAGCCTCGGGGTTTATTTGTAGTAATCTCTTAGTTGCCTCGATTCCGTTGACAACTGGCATCTCAACATCCATCAGGATAAGCTTTACATTTGTCCTTTTTGCAATTTCAATTGCTTCCAATCCATTCTTAGCTTCAAGAACTTCAAAACCATCCTTTTGCAGAACAGTTTTGATCGCATCCCTTATACTTTCATCGTCATCAGCAATCAGTACCTTCGTTCCCATGTACTCTTTTCATCTTACAGCATAATACCTTTACGGGTAATTGCTCAAAGGTTAATATCCATAGCTATTTCCTAAGAAGTGTGAGGGTCGCCGGCATTGATGTCGGGCTCAAGAGCTGCAAGCTTGCTGTGATCGAGGAGGAACTGCTTTACATCGGCGAATATGACATAGAAAAATTGGTCGGAGTTATTGCGGCTGGAATCGATGCTCCATTATCATTGCCAAAAACTGGAATGCTCAGAGAATGCGAGAGGAAGCTTTTAAAGCTCGGAATTAAGCTCTTTCCTTCAGGAGCGCCTTTTTTCAAACCAATCGCACTCAAAGGAATGGAAATCGCATGTGAACTCAGAAGAAACGGAATAAGGGTCTTTGAGGTGTATC